>NZ_JAOANA010000001.1:0-377791 GCF_032335535.1 Alkalihalobacillus sp. MEB130 | reverse complement strand
CTTTTGACTTCTATAGATGTCGTTAAGTTCAACTGTACATGCATCTTCTCCACCTCAGACTTAAGTATGCATGTACACCAGCAAACTGTACATTCTTATGTAATCATATCTGTACATTATTAAATTAGCATTTATAGTTATGATTCCCAAAACTTTGGTGGAGTGAGTTTTCGAGAAACATTAGGGTAATATGATTCCTGAAATTTTGAAGGAGAGTGTTTTCGGGAAACATAAGGGAATTATGATTCCTGAAATTTTGATGGAAAGTGTTTTCGGGAAACATAAGGGGATATGATTCCTGAAATTTTGAAGGAGAGTGATTTCGGGAAGTAAAGGGGAGATATGATTCCTGAAATTCTGATGGAGCTTTTTTTCGGGAAACAAAGGCGAGATATGATTCCTGAAATTTTGGTGGAGTGAGTTTTCGGGAAACAAAAGTGGGGTGTGATTCCTGAAATTTTGGTAGAGAGAGTTTTCGGGAAACAAAAGTGGGTTATGATTCCTGAAATTTTGGTGGAGTGTGTTTTCGGGAAACAAAAGTGGGTTATGATTCCTGAAATTTTGGTGGAGTGTGTTTTCGGGAAACAAAAGTGGGTTATGATTCCTGAAATTCTGATCGAGAGTGATTTCGGGAAACAAAAGTGGCGTATGATTCCTGAAATGCTGATGGAGAGTGTTTTTCGGGAAACAAAGTGGGTTAAGCTTCCTGAGACTCTGAGGGAGAGAGTTTTTGAGAAACAAAAGTGAGATATGATACCTGAACTTCGATCGTAATTAAAAAAGACGACTTATTGTTAGATTTTTTGCAATATTTGAAAATAACTCTTTTCTAAAACTTGCATCTATGATAAAGTGTACCTATCAAACTACTTCTATGAGAAATACAATATTCCATCAACAACCCTTCACCTTAGTAAAACTCACCTTATACATCTCAAGTTAATCCAAATAAAAGATTATTTAATATTTATCATGCATATTTTTTACTCAGCAACTGTATAGTAGATTATCAAAGTTTTTATTAACCTTTTTTTTTGAAACCGGTTTATTACTTGCCTTTACCTCTTTCCGGTAACGTTACCGGAAAAGGAGAACGACGATAATTATTTTTTTACACAATCCTGGAAACGTTCTCGGTAACGTTTCCGGTCGGACCGGTAACGTTACCGGAATAACAGGAGAGGAATTCGTTTATGGTAACGATAAAAAATATTGCAAAGGAATTAGGCGTTTCGGTTTCTACTGTTTCGCGTGCGATTAATAATCATCCAGATATTAATTACGATACGAAACAAGAAATCTTAGAAACAATTAAACGTTTGAACTATACACCTAATGCGTTGGCTAGAAGTATGATCCAAAAGAAAACGTACACCATTGGTTTGATGGTTCCTGATATTACAGATCTCTATTTCTCCGCAATTGCTCATGATGTCGAGGAAGTATTATCAGAGGTAGGGTATCAGATCATCTATGGAAACACAGGGAGAAACCCTGAGAAGGAAAAGAACTTTCTTTTTAATTCGTTAGCTAGGAAGATGGATGGGTTAATTGTGACACCGGATTTTGTTGATGACGATATGATCAAATGGTTTCAACAAATTGAAATACCGGTCGTGTTTTTAAGACGTCGGCCGCCAGCTGAGTTAAACATTCCGTTTGTGGATGTGGATCATTATAAGGGTGCTTGCCAGGCGATGAATTATCTTCATTCGCTCGGTCATACGAATATTGGGTTTATCCGAATGCCTGAATACTCTTTTACAGGTCTTGAAAGGTATATGGGATTTAAAGATTCACAAGAACAAAAGGGGATCGCTCCTCCGTACCATGTGGCTATAGCAGAAGGGAAAGGCATGGAAGACGGGGCAAGAGCAATGGAACAGTTGCTAGAAATGAACCCTGATCTCACCGCTGTTTTTGCAGGGAATGACCAGTTGGCCATTGGAGCGATGGAGTGGATGGAGCGAAACGGGATAAAGGTACCTGAGCAGATTAGTATTGTTGGGTTTGATAATCTTGAATTAGCGAACCTTCACTGGGTGCAATTAACGACCGTAGCGCAACCGTGTCAAGATATGGGGAGAAAGGCCGCCTTGCTATTATTAGATATGCTAAATGAGAAAAATGAGAGACCTGATTCAGAAATTTTGGCAACAAGTTTAGTTGTAAGACGATCCTGTAAATCATTAGTTTGAGTATATAACCCTGTGAATAGATCATTGAAGGAGGTGCTTCCAATCGAGTAGGTATCGCAGGGTTTTTGCTATAGATATAGGCTTAAAATGTAAACGCTTACCAAATTAAAGGGGGATATTGCAGATGAGGACTAAAAAGCTAGGTATGGTTATGATGGGAATTATTTTAAGTATGTTATTGGCTGCTTGTGGATCAAGTTCAAGTTCAGAACCAACGGATTCAAATAGTACGGGTGCAGAGACAGAAACGAAACAATCTGATAGCTTAACGATTTATACCGCTTTCCCGGAGCAAGAAGTTTTGGCTTATGTTAGTGAATTTGAAAAAGAAACAGGAATTAAAGTGAATTTTGTTCGACTGTCAGCTGGTCAAATTTTAGCAAGAATTCAAGCAGAAGGAAATAATCCTCAAGCTTCCGTTTGGTACGGTGGACCATCTGATACGTTAATTGCGGCAGCGAATAGTGGATTGCTTGAGCCGTTTGAGCCGAGTAATTCAGATATTCTTCCAGAGGAATTCTCTGATAGTGAGTGGAACTGGACTCCGATCTATGTTGGGGCATTAGGGTTTGCATCGAACTCTGATTGGTTGGAAAGAGAAGGAATTGATCCACCAACAAGTTGGGCTGACTTATTAAAACCTGAGTTTGCTGATAATGTAAGTGTGGCTCATCCTGCATCATCTGGAACGTCGTATACGGTATTAGCGACTCTTGTTCAACTGATGGGAGAAGAAGATGCAATCGATTACTTAAAACAATTGGATGGAAACATTCGTCAATATACTCAATCAGGATCGGCTCCTGCTAATAATGCAGGTCTTGGAGAAGTGGGTGTAGGGATTGCCTTTGCTCATGATATTTTAGCACCTATGAAAGAAGGCTATCCTATTACACTATCGTTCCCTGAAGATGGAACAGGGTATGAAGTAGGGGCTGTTGGGATAATTAAAGGTGGCCCAGCTGATGAAGTGGAAAATGCGAAGAAATTTATCGAATGGTCTGTAAGCAAGGAAGCGCAAGATTTATATGATAAGGGTGGACATTACCGTCTTCCAATTAACCCAGAAGCAATTGTTCCAGAAGGGGCTACTCCTTTAACAGAGCTTGATGTGATTGAATACGACGCTGTTTGGGCTGGAGAGAGCCGTGAAGAATTGATTAATAAGTTTGAAAACGAAATTAGAAATCAAAGTGCCGCGCAGTAAGAAAAAGAATCCGTAAGTGGTTCATTTCAAGAAGAACATGTAAATGAAAATTCACATCACAAAAGAAGGAATCTAGCTCCTTCTTTTGTGAGAGGAGGTAGGAACTTGCTATGGCAGAATTGTCATATGAACCACAAAAGAAACTAAACAAACAACCAAGCAAAACGAAACAGCTTTTAAAACAGCCATTTTTATTAATGATTATCCTTTCGATTTTTGCCTTCTTCATTATCTTTGCTGTTTATCCTCTCTACCAAGTACTAAAGGTTGCCGTAACTGGTCAAGAAGGGTTTAGTTTCTCTCATTTCTTCGAGATGGTGACGAATCAATTCTTTTTGCAAACGATGTGGAATAGTGTTCGCTTAGGAATTTTCTCTGCCGTATTAGGTACAGCTGTTGGGTTTCTCTTTGCCTTTGCGATAACGAGAACGGAAATGAAGGGAAAGAAATTCTTTCATTTAATCGCGTTACTTCCGATTATTTCTCCTCCTTTTGTTATTGCTCTATCAATGATTTTATTATTCGGTCGAAATGGAGCGATTTCAAATGGAATCTTTGGATTAACGAACTCAAATATTTACGGGTTAAGTAGCTTGGTTTTCATTCAGACTCTAGCGTTTTTCCCGATTGCTTATCTTAGTTTACGAGGGGTATTAGAATCAATTGATCCAGCCTTGGAAGACGCAGCTCTTAACATGGGGGCTTCAAGGTGGAAAGTGTTTCGGACAATTACGTTTCCATTAGCATTGCCAGGTATTTTTAGTTCATTGTTGCTCGTCTTTATTAAGTCGATTGAAGATTTCGGAAATCCGATGATTATCGCAGGAGAGTACGAAACATTAGCCGTTCAGGCTTACTTACAAATAACAGGAATGTATAACTTAAATACAGGTGCCTTTCTAGCGCTTGCCTTGCTTCTTCCGTCTCTTACGGCATTCCTTGTTCAGAAATACTGGATTAGCAAAAAGTCGTATGTCACGGTTACGGGGAAACCGAGCCAGGCATCGATTAAAATACATGAGAAATACATTGTGTATCCGCTATTTGGCTTATGTATCCTTGCTACAGGAACGATTCTATTATTCTACGGATCTGTTGCATTTGGTTCTTTCGTAAAAGTGTGGGGTGTGGATCATACGTTAACATTAGATAATTTTAGATACGTGTTAACACTAGGATTTAACTCGATTAAGAACTCGTTAATTCTAGCAACCGTTTCTACTCCTATCACAGCTATATTAGGGATGGTGATTGCCTACCTTATTATCCGGAAGCAATTTATCGGGAAAAAGGTATTGGAAGTATCAACGATGTTATCGTTTGCGGTACCAGGAACCGTTATTGGTATTGGATACATTTTAGCGTTCAACCAATCTCCATTTTTACTTACGGGAACAGCGGCTATCTTGATTATTGCCTTTACTGTTCGAAATATAACGGTAGGGATTGAAGCAGGAACGAATAGTTTAAGACAGGTTGATCCGTCGATTGAAGAAGCTTCTACTAACTTAGGGGCAAATGGATTTCAAACCTTCTTTAAAATTTCCTTGCCATTAATGCGTTCAGCTCTATTCTCTGGGCTTGTCTATTCATTCGTTAAGTCCATGACACAAATTAGTGCGGTTATCTTCTTAGTTTCGGTGCATTGGAACTTAATGACAGTTTCCATTCTTTCTCAGATTGAATCAAGCCGAATGGGTGCTGCAGCTGCGTATGTGATGATCCTAATTTTTATAATCTTAACGGCCATAGGAATTCTTCAGCTATTTGTTAATAAGCTAGGGCCAAACCAAAAGAGGAGGAAGTAAATATGTCTACGATTAAATTAAAAACCTCACCAGTTAAGATGAGCAATCTAGTGAAAATTTTCCCTGCCCATACAGGTTCTGATGAACATGTGGCGGTCGATAATATTGATTTAAACATTGAATCAGGGGAATTGGTTACCTTATTAGGTCCGTCCGGTTGTGGAAAGACAACAACATTACGAATGTTGGCTGGATTTGAAATTCCGTCAAGTGGAAGCATTTATATCGGCGATGAAGATGTGACGAATGTTCCCGCTAATAAACGAGACGTCGCGATGGTCTTTCAGAGCTATGCCCTCTTTCCGCATTTAACAATCTATGAAAACATCGCGTACGGGTTGAAGATTAAGGGAGTTCCTAAAAAGGAAGTCATTGAACGTGTCGATCGTGTGATGGAGCTGATGCACTTAGAAAGATTCCGTGATCGTCAGCCATCTCAATTATCAGGTGGACAGCAACAAAGGGTCGCTCTTGCGCGTGCAGTTGTAACAGAACCAAAAGTATTGTTATTTGATGAGCCCCTGTCCAACTTAGATGCCAAATTACGTGTGTATATGCGTGAAGAGTTACGAAAATTGCAACAACGATTAAATATTACGAGCCTCTATGTAACCCATGATCAAACCGAGGCAATGGCGATTTCTGATAAGGTTGTCATTATGAACAATGGGGTAATTGAGCAAATCGGATCTCCAGTTGAAATCTACACGAAGCCTGTGAATCAATTTGTTGCCAACTTTATGGGGAAAGCCAATTTCTTAAAGGCAACCGTTAAAGAGATCAACAATGAAAAAATCGTCCTAGACTTTGAAGGCTATACGATCGAGATTGCTAACGACCATAGTCATAAATGGAGCGAAGGAAGCAATGTTCATGGAGTATCGAGGCCTGAGTTTTGGTATGTGAGCGAAACTGGCTACTATCAAGGGATCATTAGAAGAGCGATCTATTTTGGAAACTTTGTTGAGTATGAAGTGGAAATTGGAAATCAGCGTATTACCTTTGAAGACTACAATCAGAGTGTGAACGGAATTTATCAAGAGGGAGACTCCATTTCATTGGATCTTAAAGAAAATACAATCAACGTTCTCCCGGTGGATGTGGCTTATGAGGAAGAGTGAGGTAGCATTGGATCATAAGGATCTAGCTCTTAGTGTAGCTAGAGAAGCAGGGGAACTCATTAAGAACTATGTGGGAGGGCAATTTCAAGTAGAAGAGAAGTCATCTGTTTTTGACTTAGTAACAGAAGTGGATCGGGAGTCCGAGTTGCTTATTAGGAAACGGATTAACGAATACAATCCTGCTCACAAAATAATCGGAGAAGAAGGCGTGGATCAAGAGGATATCTCCATCCTTCTTGAGTCAGATGATTACATTTGGGTAATCGATCCCATTGATGGCACAACGAATTTTGTTCATGGGTTACCTGGATATTCTGTTTCGATTGCTCTTGTCCATAAAAAAGAAGTCATTCTAGGTGTGGTGTATGATCCGAGTTTAGATGAAATGTTTTCTGCGGAAAAAGGGAAAGGCGCCTTTTTAAACGGGGAAAGTATCCACATTTCCAACATTCATCTATTGGAGCACAGTGTCTTGTCGACGGGATTTCCGTCTGATATAGAAGGGGCACGAGCAAACGTGATAAAAGGGATCGATGAAATTGCGCCTGTCTGTAGCAATTTACGCTCGTTTGGCTCAGCTGCCTTGCATTTAGCGTACGTAGCGACAGGGAGATTAGAAGGTTTTTGGGAATACAATTTAAATGCGTGGGATATCGCTGCTGGTTATTTATTAGTGAAAGAAGCTGGAGGTAAGGTATCCGATCTATCAGGATCCCCTTACCACCTCACAACAAGAAATATTCTCGCCACAAACGGTCAAGTCCATGAGCAATTACTGGGACGCTTATAGCGAGAAATGAGGGAGGAGTAGATGAAGGGATACTTATTTATTACGGACTTAGATGGAACGTTACTAAACTCGAAACAAGAAATTAGTCTCGAAAATAAAAAGGCAATTCAAGAGTTTCAAGAAAACGGTGGCTTGTTCACCATAGCGACAGGCCGTATGGAAAAAGCCGTTGAAACGTTTGTAAAAGAGTTGAACATTGATATCCCGATGATTTTATACAACGGAGCGAAAGTCGTTTGTCCTTTATCGGGTGAAACGTTGATGGAAAAACATTTGGATGTCCCTAGCGAAGTGATGCAGAACGTGAATGAGCTTGCTAAGGATGAGGTAGGAATGTTGTTTTATCAAGATAAAAAGGTATATACAACGACGAAAAACCAATACATCTATGAATATGAAGCAAAAGAAAAAGTGACGGTTGAAATCAATGAGGATGTTTTTGAGAAGCCAATCACCAAGGTGCTCTTAATTGGAGAGTGTGAGAGATTGAGAAGCGTGGAAACTACCATTGAGGAGTGGAATGTGCCAGTTGACTTAATCTACTCTGAAGCTACTTATTTAGAAATTTTGCCAAAGGGTAGCTCAAAAGGCGAAGCGGTTCGTTTTTTGAAAAACCACTTAAATCATTCGACCATCTATACGATTTGTATTGGTGATAACTTAAATGATTTATCGATGATACATGAGGCAGATCGAGGAATTGCGGTCGAGAATGCCCATCCGGAACTGAAAGAAAAGGCTGATCATGTCACAGTTCATCATGAGCAGCATTCTCTAGCAAATGTATTAATGGGGTTAGGCAAGTAAACTATTCAGAGATTAGGAGAGGGTTATATGTCAAGTTTACGAGTAGGAATAATCGGTGCGGGCCGGATCGGTCAGCTACATGCGAAGAACATTTTACAATCTAGTTCAGTGGAATTAAGAGCGATTTCAGATGTTTTCTTGGACGGAGTGAAAGGATCCAGCTTAGAAAAAGAGGTTGCTTATTTAACGACTGACTACAAGGATTTGATTAAAGATCCCGAAATTGATGCGGTCCTGATCTGTTCTCCGACGGATACGCACGTCGATATTATTGTAGAAGCGGCAGCTGCGGGTAAGCATATTTTCTGCGAAAAGCCGATTAGCTTTAGCATCGATGAAACGAAAAGAGCTCTTCAAGCTGTGGCAAAAGCAAATGTGAAGTTCCAAGTAGGTTTTAACCGTCGATTTGATAAGAACTTCCGTAAAGTTTCTGACACCGTTCGAGCGGGCCAGATTGGAGATCCGCATATCATTCGCGTAACTTCAAGAGATCCTGAAGCCCCACCTGCTTCCTATATTCAACGATCAGGCGGCATGTTCATGGATATGACGATTCACGACTTTGATATGATTCGCTATCTATCTAATAAGAATGTAGTGGAGGTCTATGTGAAAGCTGCCAATCTTGTAGACCCAGTCATTGGGGAATGTGGAGATGTGGATACCGCTATTATCACACTTACATTTGAAGATGGCTCACTTGCTGTTATTGATAACAGTCGAAAAGCCGTTTATGGATATGATCAACGTGTCGAAGTATTCGGCAATAACGGGGCTGTATCCGCTAATAACGAAAGACTTTCCAGTGTTGAAATTAGTACCGACCAATCGGTCCTACTTGATAAGCCGAAAAACTTCTTCCTTGATCGATATGAGGATGCGTATGTGGATGAGCTGAACTCTTTTGTAGAAGCCATTCTTGGTAATAAAGAAGTAGAGTGTACGGGGGAAGATGGGTTTCAAGCTGAGATTTTGGCACATGCAGCACGGAAATCATGGGAAGAAAAGCGAGCTGTGGTGGTGAGTGAGTTGGTGGAAGAGGTGGTTGGGTAGGTAGGGGTGCCCTTTTGGGGGTGCCTTTGGGGGTGCCTGTCACCACCCGAACTTCCTCGATTTTTGTCGATACGTTCTACCTCAAATTGTCTATGAAAAAGCTGACTGCATGTGTGTGCAGTCAGCTTTTTGTGGATAGCGCAAGACAATAGGAGGTGTCGGGCACCAGGGACGTTATCGATCGAGTATGTTTTCTGGAACGAAAGCCAGATATGATTCCTGAAATTTTGATGGAGAGTGATTTCGGGAAACATAAGGGAGTTATGATTCTTGAAATTTTGATGGAGAGTGATTTCGGGAAGCAAAGGTGAGATATGATTCCTGAAATCTTGATGGAGAGTGTTTTCGGGAAACAAAAGCCAGATATGATTCCTGAAAATCTGGTGGAGAGTGATTTCGGGAAACATAAGGGAGTTATGATTCTTGAAATTTTGATGGAGAGTGATTTCGGGAAGCAAAGGTGAGATATGATTCCTGAAATCTTGATGGAGAGTGTTTTCGGGAAACATAAGGGAGTTATGATTCTTGAAATTTTGATGGAGCGTGTTTTCGGGAAACAAAAGCGAGGTATGATTCCTGAAAATTTGGTGGAGAGTGATTTCGGGAAACGAATTGGAATATCAGAATGCGTGTGCACCAATGGATTATAGAGGACACATGGTTTAAATTTTTATTGCAAAAGTCCTCAGCATGAGTGGATTCAGGGATTAGGTACAAGGAACTTGTATCTCTGTACAGGACATAGATATCTGTCCGCTCCTGACATAAAAAAGAGTGCATATAGCACTCCTCTAGTTATTGTTTTTATTTTTTAAAATATATAATTCTTTCTCCATTTTATTTACTTTATCGGCGATAAAATCTACGTCAATAATCCTTGATTCATTCATTAATTCAAATTGTCCGCCAACACCTTCGAGTTTTGCTTCAATCGTATCAAATCGATTATGCATGTCTAATTTTAAATCATAAACATCTGATTTCATATTTTTCATTTCTGATTTTAAATCAGTCATATCCAATTTCATACTTTTCATTTCTTTACTCATTTCTTTAAGTAAATCAAGAATTTGCTTATCCACGTTATCACCTCTACCATGATTATAATAGATGTTTAATAAACAAGCATCACATTTCTGTTATATAGAATTGCTGCTTTGTAGCGTGGCGATTTTTAGGAACTCGTTACAAAATATGAAGTATAAGTAGTTAACTCAATTGTTGATTGTTCACAATAATGCTGTAATTAGGTCAAAATAATGTCGATAAAAGGAGATGTTAATTTGCCTGAAATACGTCCAATAAAGGTTTTGAGAAATACAACAGAGATCTCTGAATTGTGTCATAAAGTAAAAGAACCTATTTTTATTACGAAAAACGGCTATGGAGATTTAGTTGTGATGAGTATGGGAACGTACGAAAAATCTTTAGGAAAATTGGAATTATATCAAAAGTTAGCTGAAGCGGAGACGCAAATCACAAACGGAGAAGAACTTTTAGATGGGGAAGAAGTCTTTAAAGACCTAAAGAAAAAGCATGGTAGAAAATGAGTACAAAATTAAATTTACACAGATAGTATAAATTTTTGAATAGCCGGAGAAGCATGGGGACGTTTTGGTTCTCATGCTTCCAAAGCTGATTTTAACAAAGGGAGCAAGACTAGATTTTTGTTAGGGGTAGATAGCATAAACAGTGCAAGAACGTCCCTTGTCATTACAGAACATAGTCAGCTAAAACACTTTGAACTTCATAGATATTTAAGCTTTTATTAAATTGTTTTTGAAGAGGCGCTGAACTTCCAGAGACCCAAATTTTTAATTCCGCATCTAAATCAAAGTTTCCAGCTGTTTCAATACTAAAGTGGGTGATGTTTTTATAGGGGATGGAGTGAATCTCAACTTTCTTTCCTGTAACACCTTGTTTGTCGACTAATATTAAGCGTTTATTTGTAAAAATAAATAAATCACGGATCAGTTTATAAGCCTTTTCAATTTTTTCATTGGCAGACAACACCTTGCTAAATTCTTTCTCTACTTCATTCACATTCACTTCTGACGCATTACCCATAATTCCATCAAAAAATCCCATAAATATACGCCTCCTAAAAAATAGTAACCTTTTTGAAAATAATACCATACTTCTGAGTCCTTGGGGGCGGAGGGACAGAGCATTCAATCTCGTTTGTGGATTAATAAAAACCATTAAGTATAAAGGAGATACATCTTCATAAGCAAAAAAGTGGATAAACTCTTATTTATACAGAGGGTTATCCACCTTTTTGAGTTATGCACAAGAGTTTTCTCGATTTTTTGCTGAAAAAGGTAGATATCCACACAGATTCAATGGGACGATGGGGATAGGTCCGACGTCCCCTTATTTTGCTTATGACGAATAAATTTCTAGTTGCGTTTAAAGGGTGTCATCTATATTTGGGACCTCCTCCTCTACTGTAACAATTGAAGAATCCCTTGTGGCAATTGATTTGCTTGGGCTAACATAGCTGTTGCTGATTGGTTAAGAATGTTTCGTTTTGTGAACTCCGTCATCTCTAAGGCCATATCGGCATCTCTAATTCTTGAATTTGCTGCGGTTATATTTTCAGTATAGTTAGCAACATTACTGTGAATGTGTTCGAGTCTATTATGATAGGCTCCAAATTTAGCTCGTTCAGAGGAAATCCGTTGAAGAGCTTGATCAATTAATTCAATTGCTTCATCGACATTGGCTTCAATTGTTAGATGTTCCAATCCTAATGCTTCTAATCGCACATCTGCTAAAGGAATCTCGAGATGATTTCCCTTATTAGCCCCCGTTTGTATGACAACAAATGGCAAGTCTAAAAGTTCAGAAGAAGATGAATCAGCTCTGATGTAATCAGCTAATTGTTCCAGATTTTCACTAAAATTACTACGGATATCAAAGTATCGATTTGTGCTATCGGTAGCTGAAATCGGACTAGATAACTGTGAAAGTTGAGCGAATTCATCTGAGGATGGGTCTGTATCACTAATAATTGTAGTATGGACACCTGAGAATTGGAGTGTCTCTGCTACTTGGGAAGTCGAATAAATGGACCTACCTGTACCTTCAAGATCATGATTTATGGCATCAGTTATAAGAATAAACTGTTTTGAGGCACCTTCGGAAAAATCAAAAGACATCGCTCCATAAGTAGGATCCATTATAGCTTCTAAGCCTGATTCTGGTAAGTCTCCACCCCAAGATAAATTGATGTTATTTATTTGTTGTTGAAACAGTTCAACATTATCAGTGAAATCATATTTTATTAACGGAGGTTCTTCTTCAATATAGTTAATATCTGAATAAGTGACTAGTCCGTAACGAGCTTGAATGTTATGATTAGCTAAGCTTTGAGTGAAAGCTTGTAGGTTGTTAATCACATTATTAATAGGTCCACCCATACTTCCTGTTCGATCAATAATAAAGATGATATCTGCTTTTCCTGTCCCACCCGAGCTCCCTTCTCCAATTCTTTGTGCTTCGATAAGCGGTAAAATCCCATTAAACTCGGTGTTATATGCTGTTTCATCAATTCCCTTTTTTAATTGATCAATCTCAAGTTGGATTTGTTGCTTATCAAAATCGGTTAACGTGTCGTTTCCTGCCTGTATAGCTAATTCTCTTATTCTTTGCAACTTGTCTTGAATGGAATTCAGGCCACCCTCTGCTGTCTGAATAAGTGATATGCCATCTAGAATATTTCGATCTGCCTGTTTTAAACCTCGGATCTGTGACTTCATTTTTTCTGATATGGCTAAACCTGCAGCGTCATCAGCTGCGCGATTAATTCGTAAACCTGAAGATAATTTTTCTAGTTTTTTTGCAGTGTTAAAATTATTTTTATTTAACTGATGATATGTGTTCAAAGCCACGACATTATTGTTTATTTTCATAAAGCACCTGCCTATAATATCTACTCTTTTATATATCGGTTTGTCTTTTTAGAAATTTAGGAGAATTGGCTTATAAGATTAAAAATTTTTTCCATGTTTGACTAAGTTATAAAATTAAATGTTCAGCGTAAAATAAGTTATTTATTGGGGGCTTTAATGGTGCCTGTCCCCCCCGAACTTGTATTGCTTTAGTGGCTGTTCCTACCCGAATTACCATCCGAAATACTCAACGACTTACCTGAAACTGGGACGAGGAACCTGTCCCTATGACCCAAGGAACCTGTCCCTATGACCCATACAGCTAGGGAGTCCTGTTTTGTGCTGAGCACAAAACAATTTTCATAGAAATGATGGTATAATTATGAAAACCTTTTCTTATATTTAAATAATCAGTTAAGAAAAAATGAAAATTTGTCATGTTATTAAAGTTGAGTTAGTACACGTGCTTAATTTCCTGAATATTGGAATAATTAGGGAGTTGAAGGGTGGAGGGTATATGAGTAGAGGATGGAAAAAAGAGATCTATGTATTTATTGTGGTTCTGGTTTTTGCTGCACCTCTTATAACTGCTTGCGGGACTACCGAGGGTGTAAACGCCCAACCGGTGAATAGTAGAGAGTCAACTGGACCGAGTTACACTCTCAGATTAGCTGAATCCCAGACAGAGGATTATCCCGTTACGTTAGGGAATAGAAAGTTCGCTGAAATGGTTCATGAACAAACAAATGGAAGAATTAAAATAGATGTGTATCCATCAGGTCAATTGGGGGATGAGCGTTCAACGATTGAGCAGCTTCAGTTAGGGGTGCTTGATTTTTCTCGTGTTAGCTCGAGCCCGCTTGCTGAATTTAATCGTGATTTTGGTGTATTTAGCTTGCCGTACGTTTTTGAATCAGGTGAACATATGTGGGCGTTTCTTGACGGGGAGACTGGAACGGAGCTGTTAACAAGTTTGCATACATCGAGTTTAGTAGGACTCACGTATTATGATGCTGGTGGCCGTAGCTTTTTTACAAAGGAGCCAGTAGAAACAGTGGAAGATTTAAAAGAATTAAAGATACGGATTCCACAAAATAAAATTAATATTGACTTAATGACAGCTTTTGGTGCGGAGGCCGTTCCTTTGCCATATGGTGACGTCTATCAAGCACTACAAGAAGGCGTGATTGATGGCGCTGAGAATAATTTGCCAAGTTATTATTTCACGCGGGCGTATGAAGTTGCCCCGAACTACATTAGCAATGTCCATCAAACACCACCTGATGTTCTCCTTATGAGTAAAACAACCTGGGACAAACTGACAGAGGAAGAACGGATGATTTTGAAAGAAGCTGCACATCTATCTTCTCTTTATCAGCGAGAAATCTGGAAGGAAAGTGAAAAGAAAGCTATAAAAAAATTAGAGGAACATGGAGTGACGATTATGGAAGTTACTGATTCCTCCTCATGGAAAGAAGCGGCAAAACCAGTAATGGAAAAGTACCAACTTCACTTTCTAGAGGTGTTAGAAGGGGTTGAAAGAGCGAAATAACGAAAAATGGATAAGGTGGACCTGCAGATGAAATGGAAGGAAAAACTCAATTCAATAGTGCGCATTATTCTTTTACGAGATTTTTCCCTTATGGTCAAGCTCTGTATTTATTTTGCTCTATTAATTCTGATTCCCATGTGTACCGTTGCGATTATTTCTTATAAGCATTCTGCAAACATACTAGAAAAAGAAGTAGAACAATATAATAGTCAAATTATCGAGCAAGTACAGAAGCATGTTGAGTATTATGTTAGGGATTTGAAGCTTGATACGTTAAAAGTCATTCATCAGCCCGATGTGTTGCGTTTTTTAGAAATGGGTTCTAAGGAGGAAGTGGAGGCAAGCGGGATTGCCAAATCGATCCGAGCCTTGTTCAGAGATGCGGCAGGGTTTCGTGCAGATATTAATAATATAACGATTGTCTCAGAAGGAATGGAAACCATTGATCTAATGGGAAGTACTTTTTCAAATGCAGATCTTGAGGAAGAATTGTGGTATTCTTCCGTACCTTTGACAGGAGAAACGATTCTTTTCAGTCGAAATATACCGTGGCATAATCGGATGGAACCTGTTGTTTCAATTGCCAGACGGGTAGCCAATCCACAAACGTTAGAGCTAACGGGCATGATTATTGTGGATGTTAATTATAAACGATTTCAAGAAATAGCTGAACGCGTTCAGGTCGGGCAAACTGGTTTCATGTACATTCTTGATTCTCAAGGAAATTATCTTTATCATCGAAATCTAGCAAGTTTGGGTCAGCAAGCGGAAGTTGAGGATTCTGGACGCTTATTAGATGGACAAGGTTCTTTGATTGTTAACAATGGAGAAAGACAGTTTCTTACGTACAGTCACTCTTCTTTTTTAGGATGGACGCTTGTCATCTCAACTCCTTATAAGGAAATGACTAAAGGAATAAGAGAGATCGGGAGAACCATTCTTTTCACCTCTATTATTGCCCTTGTTGTTGCCAGTTTACTAGGGATGGCCCTCTCAAGGAGTGTCATTCGCCCGATACGTAAGCTGCAAAGCTTTATGCAACGGATTGAAAAAGGTGACTTTTCTTCAAGATTAAAGGTAGAGTCTAGAGATGAAGTAGGTCAGTTAACAGAAGGTTTTAATGTTATGGTTTCGAAGTTAGCTCAATTATTAGATGAGATTTATATCTCTAGGCTAAATGAAACACAAATGTCTTTAAGACATAAGGAGACCGAACTGAAGGCCCTTCAGTCACAAATCAACCCTCATTTCCTATACAATTCTTTAGATACAATACGGGGAATGGCTCTTGAACAAGACATGGATGATATTGGAGATATGGCTGGCTCATTAGCACGTTTGCTCCGCTACAATTTAAAAAATCGTTCTTTTCTCGTTCCTGTGAAAGAGGAGGTACGTGCTTGTGAAGTCTATTTGCGTATTCAAAAGTATCGTTTTGGTGATCGCTTAGACTATCAGTTTCATATAGATGAATGGGCACTGGAACAATCAATTGTGAAGTTTTGTCTCCAACCTTTAGTTGAGAATAGTATGATTCATGGAATTGAACCATCCACTGGAAAGGCAAAACTATCGATTGCATCAAGACTGGACACTTCCTCTTCTTTTATCATAGAAATTGCTGATACTGGGGTAGGGATGACAGAGGAGAGTCTTCAAAAAATAAACGAGAATCTAAGTAACAATGAAATGTCGCATGAAGGAAAGCATATTGGGTTAATAAATGTCCATAAAAGGATCGTTTACTTGTTTGGTGAAGACTATGGATTACAAATTGAAGGGAAAGAACAAGAAGGAACCACGGTGAAAATCCGACTTCCTTTGAATCGATCTTTAGAAGATAATGAGTAGAGGCTGTCTCAAAAGGTCTAAGTACGGACCTTTTGAGACAGCCTCATTTTTTTAGCTTGCTAAGACGTAAGTCCCGAACAAAACCTAAAATATATACAAATTAATCTAAAAATTATGTCTAATGATTCATAAGTTAACGAGGTTACAATAACAAATGTAAACACTTTCATTAATTGAGTAATTGAAAAGTCAACGGTTATCATGTTGTGTATTTCTAACACAATTGAGATAATCTTGCTGACGTGGTTTGTGAACAGTAAAAACGTCAATTCCTAAAAAAGAATGAGGTTCCTATGTATACAATCCTATTAGTTGAAGATGAAAGATGGGTACGTACAGCCATTAGAAAAACTATTGAGAAAACGAACTTGCCCTTTAAAACCGTTCACGAATGTGAAAATGGGTTAGAAGCGATTGATTGGCTAAAAGAGAATTCAGTAGATTTAATTATGACCGATGTGAAGATGCCGGTAATGGGGGGGATCTCTTTTGTTCAAGAAACTCGCAATAAGAACGCGAATCTAGACATTATATTTGTAAGTGGGTATGACGATTTTCCATATGTTCAATCAGCCTTAAGAAATGGTGCAATCGATTACTTGTTAAAACCTGTAGACCTAGAAGATATGACGTTATGTCTAGAAAAATGGTTGTCTAAACGACCGCGGATAGAAGAAAAGCCTAAAACGAAGCTTATGCCATCAGACATGTCAACCATTGAAAAAGTCATTCAATATATTGAAGAATCGATGCCAGGTGAGGTTACATTATATGAGGCTGCCGAGAACGTTCATTTAAATCCAAGCTACCTTAGCCAGATGTTTAAGCAGAAAATGAACATGAACTTTTCCGATTATGTTCAAACGCAACGTATGAACGAAGCAATTAAACTATTATGCCATACGTCTCTTCCGATAGCAGAAATCGGTCATCGGCTTGGTTATACAGATACCGCGCATTTTAGTAACAAATTTAAAAAAGTCACAAGCCAAAGTCCATCTGCGTATAGAAAGTCTTATTTGCTTTCAGAAAGTCAAAAATAAAGCTTATTCTTTGAGGGAGGTGATAACTTTATCTTTGACCAGGACCAGCGTTAGTAGTTGTTGACAATTTTATAAAAGGGGAGAAGTTATGATGAAAAAGTTATTTCTAGTTTCACTTTTTATGTTGAGTATGATTATGATGTTAGCTGCATGTGGTAGTAGCTCTTCATCCAATTCCGCACCAGAATCTACGGAATCTGAAAATGAAAGTAGCACACCTCAAGAAACAACAAATGAGCAAACGGTAGATGAGGTTACATTTGATATTAGTCTAAGCTTAGGTGAAGGTAGCTTTGCAGATGTTGGCGTACAAAAATTTAAAGAAGAATTGGAAGCGCTTTCCGGTGGGGCGATGTCTCTAAACCTTCATTATAACAATACATTTGGTGGAGAACGTGAAGTTATTGAAATGATGGGGATTAATTCATTAGATATGGCAACAACATCAAGTGGTGCGTTAGGCACATGGTCAAAAGAGTTTAATATGTTTGACTTGCCATTCTTATTTAGAGATCACGAGCATGCGTATCAAGTGTTTGATAGTGAAATTGGAGAAGAATTGGCAACGAACTTCGAGCAGAGCTCAAATGTAAAAATTTTAAGCTTCTGGACTGCTGGATATCGTTACTTATCAAGTGCTGAAGGACCAATTAAACATGTTGACGACGTAGCTGGGATGAAACATCGCGTTCAAGAAAATGAGGTTCAAATTGATACTTGGAGAGCTTACGGAGGAAATCCAACTCCAATGGCATGGCCGGAAGTTTACACGGGATTACAGCAAGGAGTTATTGAAAGTCAATCAAACCCATTAGATTCCATTTATACGATGAAGTTTTTCGAGGTACAAGACTATGTATCGAAACTACCAGAAATCTATCAACCTTATTTATTACTCATGAGTGAGACACTGTTTGATTCCTTGACCCCGGAACAACAAGCAATCGTCCTGGAAGCAGCAGATAACTCAGTTCAACATGCTAGAGAAGGTTTCGAAAAATTAGATGCGGAAGCAACGGAAATCTTGAAGGAAAAAGGGATGGAGATCACAGAGACGGAAGACATTGATGTAGAATCCTTCAAAGAAAAAGTGGAGCCGGTTTATGAGAGATTTGCTCCTGAATTTGGAGAAGAATTGATCAATAGTATTAGAAACTCTTAACGAGGTGAAAGGACAGTTGAGATCTTCTCAACTGTCCTTCAAAAAAAGGAGTTGAGAAAATGAGAATGCTGTTTAACACATACGTAGGAGCAGTTGACTTTATCAACCGAATGGTAGGCTACGTTTTAGCGTTGATGTTATCACTAATGAGTATCTTTATTTGCTGGCAAGTATTTGCACGTAAAGTGATCGGATCTTCGCTTTCCTGGTCAGAAGAAGTTTCACGCTTTCTCATGGTGTGGGTTGTTCTTTTAGGTGCAGCCTATGCACTAAAGCGGGGAGAGTTAATTGCCGTTGAAATCTTGCCAGAGTACTTAAGTGACAAAGGGAAGAAAATCATTTTTTTAATTGTGAGCCTAATTTCCTTGGTCTTTTATGTAGTGCTTATGTTTTTCGGTTGGCAAATCACTCAGTCAGTGGCTGTTCAAATTGCTCCAGGTACGGGCATCTCGATGTTTTGGGTATACCTCTCTTTACCAGTAGGAGGAGCTTTGCTGATCTTAAATACACTCTATTTAATGATAAAGAAATTCACATAGAAAAGAGGGGGTTCGTTTGCTACCATTATTTTTCCTTTCGCTCTTTATTCTTTTATTTTTAAGTGTTCCAGTAGCCGTAGCGCTAGGATTGGCTACGACCATTGGAATTATGATGCATGATACGATTCCATTAATGACAGTGGCACAAAGGATCTTTATTTCCATTAACTCGTTTCCTTTAATGGCGATTCCATTTTTTATTCTAGCGGGAAATCTCATGCAAGTTGGGGGATTGTCCAAACGTTTGGTTACATTTGCTAGTTCCTTAGTAGGTCATATGACAGGGGGATTGGCAATGGTTGCGATTTTAACTTCTATGTTTTTTGCTGCCATTTCTGGATCGGGAGCAGCAACGACAGCTGCTATCGGCGCCATCTTAATTCCTGCAATGGTCGCACAAGGGTACAGTAGGGAATTTGCAAGTGCAAACCAAGCTGTTTCGGGGGCATTGGGTGTTATTATTCCTCCAAGTATCTCACTTATTTTATTTGGGGTATCGGCTAATGTCTCTGTAAGTGATATGTTCATCGCAGGATTTATGCCCGGACTACTCATTACCTTCTCTTTGCTAGTTATGGCTTACTTTGTAAGTAAAAAGAGAGGGTATATAGGAATTGAAAAAAGCACAACGAAAGAAGTGTTAATCTCGTTCAAACAAGCTATCCTAGCTCTTTTAATGCCAGTTATTATTTTAGGAGGGATTTATGGAGGCATTTTCACTCCAACAGAAGCAGCTGTAGTGGCTGTGGCGTACTCTCTTCTTGTGGGAGTTGTGATTTACCGTGAGATTACGATGAAAAAGTTGGTATCTACACTGATCGATTCAGCTGTTACAACGGCGATTGTCATGATTATCATTGGAACGGCGGGGCTATTTAGCTTCTTTGTAAGTATCACTGGGGTTCCAGGTATTATAATGGATTCCATATCTGGAATTATTACAAATGCGATTATTTTCATTTTGATCCTGAATCTCATTTTACTGATAGCAGGGATGTTTCTAGAAGGAGCAGCAGCCATTCTTATTTTTACACCATTATTGCTTCCAGTGGCGGTCAACCTTGGAATTGATCCTATTCACTTTGGCATTATCATGGTTGTCAATTTAGCAATTGGATTGGTCACGCCACCAGTTGGGATTAATTTATTTGTTGCTGCGCAGATATCGAATCTAACCTTTAATAAGTTATCAAAGGCCGTTATTCCATTCCTTTTCGTGTTAGTTATTGATATTTTAATTATCTCTTATATACCAGCGCTCTCTACTTGGTTGCCGGAATTGTTGAAGTAGGAGGGACGGGGGGACAGGTCCCTCGTCCCACCGTCTAATAAATTAATCGATGAACAAGAAGGTTTTTCGTTAAGAAAATCGAAATTATTTTTAAGCTTCTCATTTTTTAGCTCATCCTCTGATAGTCATCTTCTTTCTTGACAACCCACTAGGTAGAGCAGCATGAATTTCATGCCCTCTTTACGGTATTTAGCCTCCCTATATCTAGAAACTTCGAATACTCCATCCTATCTTTTATCCAGATGCAAATAAAATCATCAACCTTGAGGTGATTCAAATATGCCAAGAAAAGCAAGGACAAAAAGCAGAAGTGGCATCTATCACATTATGCTTAGAGGAATTAATAAACAACTGATCTTTGAGGACGATGAAGACAAAAGAAGGTTTCTTGAAGTATTAAAACGATACAAAGAACGGTGTCATTTTCAACTTTATGGTTACTGTTTGATGAACAATCATGTTCATCTCTTAATGAGAGAGGGAGATGAGCCTCTTTCCTTGATTTTAAAGAGAATCAGTTCAAGCTATGTTTACTGGTACAATAATAAATATGACCGGTTTGGGCACCTTTTTCAGGAACGCTTTAAAAGCGAGAATGTAGAGGATCGTGCCTATTTTCTTACCGTTCTTAGATATATCCACCAAAACCCCCTCAAGGCAGGCCTCTCCCCAGATGTCTTCGACAGTAGTTGGACAAGTATACAAGAATATACTCAAAAGGCGACCATAGTGGATGTCGATCTCGCACTTAATCAATTCTCAGCAAATAGAAAAACAGCCTTGGTAGGATTTAAAGCTCATATGCAGCAAATCACTAATGACCGATGTTTAGATGAAAAAGTCATAGTCAGAATCTCTGATAGCGAAATCATGAGTTATATGCGCGAACTTGGGATTTCAAACAGTAGTGTTTTGCAACAACTAGATAGAGAAAGCCGAAATGACATACTGCGGGAACTAAAAAAGCTCAATGGTATATCGATCCGACAATTATCGAGAGTTACTGGTGTGTCCAAAAGTGTTATTCAACGACTCACCTGAAGTTGGGACGAGGAACCTGTCCCCCCGTCCCACCCGTCCCACCGAAGAAATACTGTAACTAAATCTTACAGATCTACTGATAAAGATTTAGGTGGATGGTATCTTCTAAATAACAAATAAATTAATGGAACCGGTCCCGCGATACGGAACCAAGGTTGAGGAGGTGGAGAAAATGAGTTCTGAAGAAAAAGATATTGTTAAATCTGTTGAAAGGTCGTTAGATATTTTAGGGTGCTTTACGATGGAACAACAAACTTTAACTATTAAAGAAATAACAACAAAACTTTCGTTACCTAAGAGTACGGTATTTAGATTACTAAATACATTAAAGTCTAAGAATTTTATAGAGCAGGACCCTGAGACACAGAAATATCAACTAGGTTATAAATTATATGATTTGGGTAACATTTACGCTGATAAATTGGATTTACGTAAACTTGCGTATCCTATCATGATGGAGCTTAGTAAGAAAACAGCTGAAACTGTACATTTAAATATTTTAGATATGGGCCAGAGGGTATGTATAGAAAAGGTTGAAAGTACCCACCAAATTCGAAGTTCTATTAAGGTAGGAGCAAGAAGTTCTCTATGTTTTGGAGCAGCTGGGAAAGTACTATTAGCATTTCTACCTGAAAATGAAATTAAACAAGCTATTATAAATGAACAATTAAGTTCTGAACAAGAGGAAATACTTAGAAAGGACTTAAAGAAGATTCGTGATACAGGGTTTATTGTAACAGTTGGAGATCGTGTTATAGATAAAACTTCTATATCAGCCCCCATCTTTGACTCTACAGGAAAAGTCATTGCAGGTCTCTCGTTATCAGGTCCAATCGAACGACTTAAGTCAAAGGTTGGATGCTTAGTAGAGGAACTAATTGCTGCAGTTGAGTTACTTTCCTTAAAGTTAGGTGGAAATTATCATTTGTCTAGTTTTGCTTCAATTAAAGAGAAGACGTGGGAATTGTATTAAGGGGGGTAGAGATTGGAGTAGATAATGATCTATGAATAAAAATCAGAAACCTTGGCAGTTGCTGTTAGTAACAAGTTTAGGAGTATTACTTGTTATGCTAAATATGAGCACATTAAATGTTGCTCTCCCGGAGTTAGCTACACATTTTCAATCTGGACCAACAGAGACAAGTTGGATATTACTTTCCTATATGTTATTTAATACCGTATTAATATTAGTCTTTGGGAAGATATCTGATGTATATGGAAGACGGAATTTGTACTTAGTTGGTCTTGTTAGCTTTACAGTTATCAGTTTATTGTGTGGCTTCGCTCCTAATGTTTGGTTTCTAATCATTCTGCGAATATTACAAGCAGCTAGTGGAGCCCTTATTATAACAAATACAACCCCTATGATAGCTGATGCATTCTCAAAAAAAAATTTAGGAACAGCGTTAGGAGTCAATGTTCTTGTTTCCTCTGTTGCCCAATTACTAGGTCCTGTTATTGGAGGGTACCTAACTTATGTTCTTGATTGGAGATGGCTATTTTGGTTTAATGTCCCGATTGGAGTTATTGGTATTCTATGGGCGCTATTCGTCATTAAAAAGACCTCGAGTAATGGGAAGGGGGAAAAAATTGATCTTTTAGGCAGTTTATTTATCTTATTTGGCCTTGGAGGATTAATTATTGCTTTCTCACAAGCCGGAACGACGGGGTGGTTACACTCAGTTGTTATTGGAGGATTTGTGGTATTCCTTGTATGTTGTATTTGTTTTATATGGGTTGAGAGAAAAGTGGAGTTTCCTATTGTTGATTTCTCTATGTTTCAAAATTGGGAGTACTCAATGGCTAATCTAGCAACTTTTTTAAATTCATTAGCTCGCTCATCCATCGTTTTGTTGATTGCTCTATATTTTCAATTGATTCATCAGGAAAATACGTTTGTTGCTGGATTGTTTGTCCTTCCGATTACGGGAGGGGTTATTCTGGCATCAGCTATTATCGGTTTTCTGAGTGGGAAATTCAGTATATTCGCACTTTCGACATCTGGATTACTTTGTTCTGCGTTGGGGATGCTGCTTCTTGTTTTTAATACGGACGCTAACTCTTCAATATACTATATGCTCATTGGACAGTTGCTTATAGGTTTTGGTTCAGGAATGTTTATGACCCCCAATACACAATCGATTATGTTAACTGTTGATAGAAAAAAGAGAGGCATGGCAAATGGCTTACGTTCTATGCTGCAAAATATGGGAATGGTCATAAGTACGGCCTTATCACTTATGCTTGTCACATTTAATTTGCCAAGTCACTTACAGAGTGAAATCTATGCAGGGGCCAATGCTCAAGTCTCAGGTAACGAGCTACATTTAATTTCTCAAGGCTTTCAGCTTGCCTTTGGGGTGATGTTATTTATAACAATATTGGCCATCATATCATCTTATCTACGCAAGGGTAGGCAAAAGGAAAATATTGAAGTGGAAGTAGAGAAAAAAACCGTCAAGCAAAAGGCGCTATAAAAGATAAACCATAGATGGAGGATAAACATGAATATTGAAGAGATCTGGAAAGATGTGTTGCTAGAAGATGATGAACAAGTTATTAGCAAAGGGGGATTCGGAAAACCGAGAGGATTAGGGTCACGACCAGCTTTAATCGTGATTGATGCGCAGCCTAATTACGTAGGCGATAATAAGCCGATTCTTGACCAAATTGAACAATTTCCTACTGGAGTTGGCGAGAAGGCTTGGACTGCTTTAGAGAAAACACTGCCTGTCATTAAACTGTTTCGTGAAAAGGAATTGCCTGTTATTTTCACTCGTCAGATTGCAAAATACACACAATTTGATAATTTTGCTGGAAAGAAAGCTTTACGTGATCGTTCTATTTATGAAGCTGGACATTCTTATACAGAGATAGTGTCAGCAATAGAAAATCATCTTAGTGATATTATCATAGATAAGTCTTACGCAAGTGCTTTTGTCGGGACCCCGCTTGTGAACTACTTAATTAAATTACAAGTGGACACTCTTATTTTCTGCGGTGGGGTTACATCCGGTTGCGTAAGAAGTGCCGTGGTCGATGCGGCATCCCTTAATTATAAAGTCGGCATCTTACATGAATGCGTCTTTGATAGAATGGAAATTTCTCATAGAATTAGTTTGTTAGATATGTGGATGAAATATTCTGATTTACTATCTGTAGATCAAGTGTTTGATTATATAACTACTGGGAGGGATCAGTAATGGATACGATAATTAGAGGTGGCAAGGTTGTTATTCCTTATGTAGGGGTGAAGGAAGTAGATATTGGAATCAAAGATGAAAAAATAGTCGCCTTTGGAAAAAATTTGGACTTCGCAGGGGCAAGTATGATTGATGCTACTGGTAAACATATCTTTCCTGGAGCAATAGATGGACATAGTCACTATGGTCTATATAGAGAGTTAGCTCAAGACTACCATGTTACATCAAGATCTTCTGCCATAGGTGGTGTTACAACCGTTATTAACTTTATTAGAAGTGGGAGGTCTTACTTAGAACAACAACCGGAAGAGTTGGCGATCGCAGAAAAAGAAAGTGTAATCGATTTCTGCTTTCACTTAGGGATTGTACTGGATAAGCATGTCAAAGAAATGCGAGACTATGTGGAGAAACTAGGAACGACTTCTTTTAAATTATTCTTGGGTTATAAAGGAATGGAAAAAGAAAGATATGGAACGGATCGAACGATAGATGATGAATTAATGCTAGATATCTTTCAAGAAATGAATGATATCTCTCCTGATCTAACTTTAGCAATTCATTGCGAAAATGTAGAGATGGGAAGGCACTACTATAAGAAGTATCAACATATCGAGGATCGAAACGAATTAGTTTTTTGGGATAAATACAATCCTGATATTGTTGAAACTGAGAATGTTGTAAGAGTTTCATATTTAGCGAAGCAATTTAATAGTAGGATTAGCATCGTTCACTGCAGTGCAGGAACGAGTGTTAATACTTTAAAAGGAATGCCTTGGTTTGATCCAACGTTAGTTCATGTTGAAACGTGTCCGCATTACTTAACAGAGACAGTTGATAATAAGAAAGGTTTAGGAGCAATTGTTAAGCCGCCTATTCGCTATAAGCATGATAATGATCAGTTATGGGATGGTATTAAAGATGGGATCGTAACTTTTATTGGGACGGATCATGTTTCTGTATCATGGGACGAAAAGTTTAAAAAAGGAAATCAGATTGACCAAATCCAATTAGGATTTGGTGGGGCTGAGTTTATGTTTCCTTTAGTACTAAGCGAAGGGCATTTCAATAGAGGATTGCCGTTAGAGAAAATTGCAGAAATTACATCTGCTAATACAGCCAAAACATATGGACTCTTCCCGGAAAAGGGAACGATTGATATAGGTTCAGATGCAGATTTAGTCATTGTGGATTTAGATAAAATGGTCACGATTGACCCGGACACGATCCCAATTAATTCCGACTACTCAATTTATGAAGGCCGTGAAGTAAGAGGATGGCCAGTGATGACAATCAGAAGAGGAGAGGTTATCGCTGCCGATGGGAAAACGATCGAACCAAAAGGGAAAGGGAAATATTTAAGAAGAGAAGCAACTCCAGCAAAGGAACATAGAGTTATAGAAGAAACCACTGTTTTTTCTTAAAGTAATAAAATAATAGAAAAAGAAAAGATGAAAATGGATAGGAAAACCACTTATAAAAGGAGAGAATCCAATGAGAAAAATTTCAAAATTAAAAATGTTTTCACTTTTATCTGCCCTGCTAATCATGTTAACTGCTTGTGGAGCGGAGGAATCAAGTTCAGAAAGTTCAACTACAGAAGGTAGTGACAGTAGCACGGAGCCAGCAGAAGAGTTAATTTCATTTAAAATTGGAATTAACAAAATTGGGGCTTTAACAAATGTTTGGGCAGCTGAGCAATTAGGAATCTTTGAAGAATATGGACTAGATGTTGAGTTGATTGAATTTAGGTCTGGAGCAGAGGCAATTAACGCACAACGTTCAGGAGAGGTACATGTAGTAAATTCATTTCCGGGTGCAGCAATGGTAGCCAATGAGCAAGGCTTTGATTTAGTTGCAGTAGCTCAAAATGAAACGGCTAAGGCTGAAGGACCAGATTCAGGGGCCATCATTGTACAAGAAGATTCTGAGATCCAAAGTTTAAGTGACTTAGCTGGGAAAAAAATAGCTGTTTATAACTTACGCAACCAGTTAGTCATCGCGTTAAATAATCTTATAGAAGAGGCAGGGGTTTCACCGGATGATGTTGAGCTTGTTGAAGTTCCTTTCTCCAGTATGTATGATACCTTGATCAATAATCAAGTTGATGCTGTATCCACAGTAGATCCTTACACTACACAAATTCTTACCAGCGGTGAAGGCAGAGTGATTTCTTGGAACTATGTTGAGAGTATCCCTGAACAACCTCTTGGAGCATGGTTTGCAAGAGCGGATTACGTTAATGAAAACGAAGAAGCCATTTCAAGATTTAATGCTGCAATTTCAGAGTCAATGGAGTATATGTTAGAAGATGAAGATCGTGCTAGAGAGCACATTGTAGAGTTTACGGGAATTGATGCTGATTTAGTAAATGAGATGCCGATGATTGGCTGGAGCAATAATATTAACGTTGACGTTTGGCAAGAGATCGTTGATATGTTTGTAGAGGCAGGCGAGTTAGAAGAACAGCTCAATGTAGAAGATTATATAGCTAAAATCGCAAAAAACAAATAACTCTCTAGGGAGAAAGGGTGGATAAGAATGTCTTTACAAAATTCTCTTGCCTTATATCCGAAAACTGAAAAAGCAGACGTAAAGAAGATTATAGAAATAAATAATATTACTAAACAATTTAATGTTAATAAAAAAAGGATTACTGTATTTAATGAGTTTTCATACGGAATTAAGGAAGGGAGTTTTTTATCCATTGTGGGCCCTTCTGGGTGTGGAAAATCGACATTGTTAAAAATGATTTCAGGTTTGGAGCAACCAACAGACGGAAAAGTCATGTTTAATGGAAAAGCCATCTCAGGGCCACCTAAGGGAATGATTTATGTTTTTCAACAATATTCAAAATCTATCTTTCCATGGTCTACAGTGCTAGAGAATATAGAATTTGGATTGAGAAGCCATAAAAAGGTTAAAAGCAAGCAAGAAGCAAAAGAGAAGTGTATGGAATACATTCGATTAGTTGGCCTGGAAGGATATGAGCATCATTATCCTTCCCAGCTTTCGGGTGGAATGCAACAACGTGTGGTGATAGCAAGAGCATTAATCTGTGAACCAGAAGTATTACTCATGGACGAACCATTTAGTGCAGTCGATGCAATGACCCGTGCGATTTTACAAGAGCTATTATTAAAGATTTGGGAGTCCATTCCTATTACAATTTTGTTTGTTACTCATGATGTAGACGAAGCGGTTTTTCTGTCTAGTCAAATTATCTCTCTCGGAAAAGGAGATGAGGGAGTGAAAGAAGATTTAGAAATTACATTGCCTTATCCTCGTGATCAAGTTGAAACGCGCAAGAACAGTAAATTCACAACTATTCAGAGTAAGTTATTCTCAAGTATTTTTGAACAGGAAAAACAAGCATAGTCTCTTTAGAATCTTGTTATAAAAAAAGGGGGAGGCAATTTGAAGAAGAGTTGGTCAGGTTTTTTATTAATTATTATACTATTAATCCTATGGGAGTTGTCTTCACGTAATGGATGGGTAGATTCAGTGAGTGTTCCTCAAGTAAGTCAGATTTTAAAAGCTTGGGGAGGCTTAATTATCACCGGTGAGTTATTCAATCAACTTCTACCAAGTTTGGCACGAGTGTTTATTGGATTTTTACTAGCTGCTGCCGTAGCAATTCCATTGGGGATTATTATGGGCATGTTCTCTCCAGTATATCGCTTGCTAGAACCGATAACTGAATTTATCCGTCCGATTCCAGCTTCTGCATACATTCCCATTGCTATATTATTTTTAGGAATCGGGGATGAAATGAAGGTGTTTGTTATCTTTCTCTCTTGTTTCTTTCCGATATTATTAAACACGTACAGTGGGGTGCGTGGGGTTGATCCAGTGTTAATTGATACTGGTAGAACGTTCGGTGTACCAAAAGTTCAATCTCTCTACCAGATCATCTTACCGGCTTCCTTACCAACTGTCCTTACTGGGTTACGAATCTCTATAGGGATTGCCATAATGGTTGCTGTTGTGGCCGAGATGATTTCTGGAAATAACGGCATTGGTTATTATATTCTTGATATGCAACGTATATTCCGTGTAGCAGAAATGTTTGCAGGTATCTTTACATTAGGAATCTTAGGGTATACGATCAATTATTTATTCTTGGTGTTGGAGAAATATTTACTAAGATGGAGAACAAATGAAGTTTAGAAAGTCGAATGGGTAGTGAATTGTAATTTCCTACTGGGACTTAAATCTATTAAAGTGATAAGTACCTATATTTTGATCTGGAGAGAAGGACGATTCGTATTGGAGTCGTCCTTTTCTCAATTAGTAAGAGACTTGAACAGGTAATTGTGAGACGATCCTTTACCCTGTGCCTTATCCTGTGCCTGTCACCACCCGATATTTGTCGACAGGCATTTTTATATGGAATGAAATTGTAAAATGATGTATACATATGAAAAGGTTTATGAGATTCTGAATGTAATTAAAGCGTTTTAATTTTGTTGTTGGGGGGAGGGCGAAAGATGATTCGTGTGTATCAGGTGTGTTTAATTCTGCTTTTGACAATGGTAGTGGGGTGTTCATCTACGGGAGAAACGACAATTAAGGTAGAGGTTAGTCCGGAAAATCAAGTGCAGGCAAATTGGATCTTTCAAGGGACAGAGGAAAATTATACACCTTCTGCTGGTGTGGTTGAAGAGGGGATTCTTTACATTGGAGATTCTAACAAGAATTTTTATGCGCTTGAGCAGGACACGGGAAATGTTGTTTGGATGTATGAGAGTCACACAATTAATCCATTTCGTCCAGTAATAGCGGGGGAAATTGTTTTGTTTTCGAATTATGGAGGCCGATTATACGCGTTAAATAAGCGAAATGGAGAGCGTATATGGGATTTTCAAACGGAAACGGGAATGAGTAATCAAGCAACGGTGATTCAGGATAGTGTGTTTATCGGTGATACGAGCGAAACAATATATGAACTTGATTTGAAGTCAGGAGAAGTACTGAGTAATCAACCAGGGTACATAAAAGATGAAGGAATACAAGTGGTAGACGGTCTTTTTTATCTTTATGATAACTTTGACAATCTCATCTACTCTATGGAGCCGGAGACAGGAGAGCGAGTTTGGGAGTTTCAATTGGAGGAAGATCTGACACCGAGCAAACCTATCATTCATAATGGGAAAATCTATGTAACAGCTGGAGACATATTCGAGAAGGTTGGGAGTTTGTTTGTGCTGGAACTGGAGACAGGAGAGGAACTTTGGAGAAGTGATTATGATGGGGTGATTTATTCCTCACCTGTTGTTACAGACGAGTCTATTACGTTCGCTGTTGGAGAGAAGGTGGTTACACTCTCTCACGAACGAGATGTTTTATGGGAAGTAGCGCTTGATGACGAGGCGTATACATTTGCAGGTAGCCCGTTAGATGGGGTTATTTTTGTTGGGACAGAAGGAAAAGTTACGGAGTTTCTTTTGAAAGATGGAGAGGTTCAGTCTACTTATTTATTTGATGTTCCGTATATTGAGAGATTCACTCTTAGTAGAAAAACTCTTACTCTGTCAGGGAAAGGAAAAGTGGCAACTTTTTATAGTGAATTATTAGGGCAGCAGGATCGCGATTATTATGAGGGCTTCGAAGATGTGGAGCTTATGCTTGAGGAAAGGAAGCCGGAAGAAGAAGAGGCAGAACAAGAAGAGCCAGTGAGTCAGGTTCCTGCGAAGCAATTTGAAGCAGGGGAGTATGTCTCTTATCTTGGTACCCTTGTTATCTCGAATGTGACAGATGGCGAATTGGATTTTGATATTTATGTGAGTTCCAATTTGCATACAGGGGAACTTGCCGGTAGGGCCCAAATTAACAATCATAAAGCCGTTTTTTTTGACGATGAACATGCGGAGTTTATGAGTGGAGAAGCGTGTGAATTAACGCTAACCTTGATGGAGGGGTATATTGAAGTGAGCCAAAATTTTGGATGTACCGCTTATCATGGCGTGGCTGTTTCGTTTGAGGGGAGTTTTTATAAAGAGGAAAGTCAGGCAGTAGAGGAAGAGGAGCCTGTAGTTTCGACTAATTCCGGCGCGAAGAGTTCTGATGATAGCTTTTTAACAGCTGCTGCTAACGGTGCAATGACAGGGTGTGAGTATTCATTAAACGCTGGCGTTACAGGTGAGGACATCATTGATGAAAAAGGGGTCCCTGAATGGGAAGGATACTTTGATGGAGGATACGGAATTAAGTATGGATCATGTATTTACTATGTTGCTAGTTATTTAGATGAAGTGATTAGTACGATTGATATGGCTGGAGCATCCTTGGATCTAACGCCTACTCAGGCTAGGGATCGATTTGGATTGCCTATAAGTGAGGGAGTTAGCGATATTGATGGTAGTTATATAATGATCTATGAGTCCAATGGGTTTAGGGTGTATCTGTATTTTGCGGATAGTGAAACAAAGTTGGAGATGGTGAGGTTACAGTAGGTGGGGAGTGTGAAAGAGACGAGGGAGCAGGCACCTCGTCTTTTTTGCTTGAGAAAATAACAGGCCTCTGACATTCCGAAAACTAGGTGCAGATACACGAAAAATAGTTTATAATAAGTTGTAAGTAGTAGTTCTTTTTACCTAATTAAAATCAAGTGGAAAGCAGGAGCTCTGTATGAAAAAGAGTAGCAATAAGGTGATTCTACTAAGTATTTTTGTTTACATATTCGTGTATTATGCTGTTATATTATTTGGAAATGATGAAGCTTCGTTTACTCGCCTGACTCGTAACGTTATATCGTCCGTTGGTCCATTCATATCAATGATTTTATTATATTTAGCATATAAAAGAACGACGGGGAAGGAACGGACATTCTGGTTATGGTTAACGTTAGGATCAGCCAGTTATTTTCTAGCCGAGTTAGTTTGGATGTACTATGAAAGTATATTGCAAGTGGATGTACCTTTTCCAGGCTTAGCTGATGTCTTTTATATATTTCAAATCTTCTTCTACTTTACCGCGCTTATTTATTATTTTTCTCGTTTTACTTCGTTTGCGAAATCAATTCAGTTTGTTTTTGAGTTGTTGATTATTATGGTTGTTACAACGACCTTAAGCTATTATTTTATCATTGAAAAATTGCTTATCGATCCTGAACTAACTGGGTTGTTTCTTTTTGTTTCCTTGGGGTATCCACTGGGGTGCTTGGCTTTAATTTTTCCAGCTTTGTTGTTGTTCTTTGGGTTGAGAGAGATCCGTTATAAAAAGGCTATGTCTATTATTTTACTAGCTGTCAGTATTCAGGCTGTTTCCGATTCAGGTTATATGTATCTTCAATTAACAAATCAATACAAAACGGGGAGTTTAGTTGATCCGTTGGTTACGCTTGCGATTTTGTTAGTTGGGTATTCTAGCTTGCAAACGAGGAAAGAAGCTGCCATTATTGATTCTCATAATATAGTTAGAATAAAGATATTTAGATTTCTTCTTCCTTATGTGAGTTGTCTTGGGCTTATTTTGTTCATTATATTATTTGACAGGGAGCATACGGTTTTAACGATTGGTGGTTTTCTATCTGTTGTGTTGGTCATGGTCAAGCAAATCTTCGTTCTCCTTGCAAATAAGCAGCTAGTTGCTGATTTAAATGAAAGCAACCAAAGGTTTCAGTCTCTCTTTTATAAGCATCCTGATGCAGTCTATTCTTTGAATCTAGATGGTGAGTTTATTAAAGTGAATCAAACGGCTGCTGAATTGGCTAATATGACTCAAGACGAATTGTTAGGTCAATCCTTCTACTCTTTTCTAGAAGAAATAGATCGGGATAAAGGAGTTGAGCATTTTCGCAGAGCTTGTGCAGGGGACCATCAACATTTTGAAGGTAAAGTGAAAAGTGGAATTGGCAATTTGTTAGATGTTTCATTGACCATGATTCCTACGTATGTAGAAGAAAATGTGGTTGGGGTTTATTTGATTGTTAAGGACATTACCTTGCTGAAAAAAGCCGAAGCGAAAACAAACTTTTTAGCTTATCATGATTCGTTAACTGGATTGTCTAATCGAGTCTTTTTTGAAGGATGCTTGCAACATGAATTGGGTAGGAGGAAGGAAGATGGTAGTGGGTTCGCTGTCTGTCTAATTGATCTTGATCGGTTTAAGTTAATTAATGATACACTTGGACATGATGCCGGGGATGAATTGCTGATTGAGATTGCGAATCGACTCAGGTCTAGTGTGAGAGATGGGGACGTTATCGCAAGACAAGGTGGAGATGAATTTACCTTATTGCTTAAAAATATTACTCAAAAGGAAGACATCTTGACGATTGTAGAGAGATTAATGGTTCATTTAAGTGCTCCTTATGAGATTCGAGGATACGAGTTTTTTACGACCCCGAGTATTGGGATTTCCTTTTACAAAGAGGGAAATGAGACGGCAGTAGATGTTATGAAACAAGCAGATGTCGCGATGTATGAATCAAAAAGAAATGGGAAAAATCAATTTACGTTTTATCGGGAAGGGATGGGTGGGGGTGCCTGTCACCACCCGAAATTACTCGATAATTGTCGAAAGTAGATATGTCTGATTTGGAGGCAATGAAAAAAGAGTGAACCAATGAGGTCCACTCTTTTTGTGATTGATTTTTACTCTTATCAATCTTCTTCCATAATTCTTTCGCAAAGGCTTGATAACCCTTCTTCGCTAAATGGATATTTTCAGGGTTCGGGAGCGGGAAGTGTGTTTCGTAATTTTTCGAAATGACTTTATCGGTTGGGATGTACGTGTAGCCGTTGGCTGTTGTAACTGCCTTAAGGATGGTTAGATTTAATAGAGGAGAGTCCGAACAGGTCTGAAACGCATAAATTTCTGATTATCCGCATTGGAAGGCGATTTATCCGCATAAATTTTTAGCTAGCCGCATATTACTTCGAATTTGCCGCATATGATCTTCGTTTTGGCGCAAATCTACTAAATTGATGCTAGTGCCTTCAGATTCGGCGCGACTATTGAGGTTTTTTTTGCATATTTCCAATATTATAATCATTGCAGAGATGGTTTTTCCTAAAATACGAACACATACCACCTTCTCTTTTACTGTCATACAACAAATTATTTCTCAGGTAGATAAAGTTGATAACTCACACTTTATACACGCTTTTTTCCACATTACGGAGATATTCACAGATGAAAGCTGCATGAAGATTAATGGTGACCAATTATTCATCATAATTAGAATTTATATTCTTGAGCGAGTTAAGGAAGGGACGAGGAACTTGTCGCCTGGCTCAAATATATCAAATTGTTGCATTTTTATAAAAATAAGTTCCGGACATCCTATTTTTTTGATATATTTATAATAAGATGTTTAAAAACGCAACAGAGGGTGATGACGTGAAGATTGTAGCAATTGCACCTTATCCAGGATTGAAGGAACTGATTGAATCTACCGTAAATGAAGAAGTGAATATAGAAGTGCAGGTTGAAGTAGGTGATTTGCAACAAGGTGTGGAGATTGCCAAAAGGGCAGAAGCGAATGGTGTAGATGTTATCATTAGCAGAGGAGGGACCGCAGCTCTTATTCGGGATGAAGTCAACATTCCGGTAGTCGAAATTGAAGTTTCGGCTTTTGATTTGTTGCGGATTTTCACACTATTAAAAGATAATCCGGATAAAAAGGGGATCGTTGGGTTTCAAAATGTTATAGAAAATGCAACAACGATTTGTTCATTATTAGATATTGATATAGCTGCATTTACCGTTTATCGAGAAGAGGATGTTCTACCTAAGTTAATGGAGTTGCAGAAAAATAACTACCATATAATTGTTGGTGATGCGATCACCGTTCGGCATGCTGAGAGCTTAGGGATGAACGGGTTTTTGCTTACATCGGGAAGAGAAAGTGTTGTAGAGGCTATTGAAGAAGCTAAAAAGGTGAGTAATCTGTTCTTTCCTTTTATGACGGAGGCAATGATACCTAAAGAGATTGTGGAGCAAAGTGAAACGGCGTTTGTCGTCATTGATCATAGTGGTGTTATTGTATATTCGAATAGCTCGGCGGACCGGATAAAAGACGCTCTTGAGCAGTCGAACATGATAGATTGGTTCAAACAAGTCATGGCTAATGGTGAAATGACTATAGTCGTCGAAGTGAACAAGGAAGCTTGGGAGCTTAAGGGGACTATATTAAAGTTGCCAAAACAAACATTTGTCTTACTTTCTTTAGCTCTTATTACTAATCTACAAGGTAAGAAATTAGAAGGAGTACGGATTAATACTCCATTTCATGGTGCTTCGCTGAAATCCTTGAATTGGTTTTCTGCTCAGAATCGTTTTATGAAGCAAACGATTGAAAAGGCAAAGGCGCTCAGTCTTCAAGATGAACCAGTTTGGATTTTGGGAGAAAGTGGAACGGGAAAGGAACAGATGGCTTATTTAATGCATCTTGGAAGCGAGAGGTCAACTTATCCTTTTCTAGTTGTAGAATGCGATTTAGTTTCTGAGGAAAATTGGGACGTATTGCTTAGCGGGGGGATGAGCAGTAGAGGAGTCTTTGGTGCTAACGAAAATGGAACGATTTACTTAAAGAAAATGGATCAGCTTACAGTGAATGTTCAAAGCAAGCTGATAGATTTTCTTAGGCAGGATCGTACGCCGTACCGCATGATAGTTTCTTCTACGGTCGACATTGAAAAAAGAGTAGAACAAGGTGAGTTTAACCATGAACTTTATTATCAATTATGCGAATTGAAACTAATCATTCCTCCGTTACGTGAACGGGTTGAAGATTTGGATGGTTTGACTCATCTATTTATTAATAAATTTAACTATGAATTTGGAAAACAATTGGCTGGTATTCGCGCTGACGCTATGCAAGAGTTGAAAGATCATAGATGGCCTGGTAATGTCGATCAGCTAAAACAGGTTTTGAAAGAGTCGGTCATCCTAGCGGAAGGTCCTTTTATTGAAAAAGAAGAAATCGATCATATTCTTCAAACGAACTCATTTGATGAGAGCTACGGGGCTTCTGTTAATCTGACTGGAACGTTGAAGGAAATTGAAATGGACATTATCAAACAAGTATTCACTGAAGAAGGAATGAATCACTCAAAGACGGCAGAAAGGTTAGGGATTAACCGATCGACATTGTGGCGTAAGTTAAAAGGTGAGTAGGATTTTTAATAGAAGACCCTTTCAGCTAATAAGTTGAAAGGGTCTTCTATTTTTGGTGCAGTGGTTAAGTGGTGTGATGCAAAAAAGCACACGTTTTTTATTTGTTACGAAATTATTAAATTTATAGTTGTAAAATAAAACGTTTTCAAATATAATGAGCTTATAAACAGGTTTTCAAGATAAGTTTTGTTTAAAAATGAAACAAATAAGTATCGTGAATTGTTTTGTGATGTGATCGGTTGAAAGGTTGCGGTTACATTGTATTGGAGGTGGAACATGCTTTTAAAAAACAGAGTTGCTATAGTAACAGGTGCTAGCAGAGGGATTGGAAGAAGCATTGCTTTAACATTAGCTAATAATGGAGCTTCTCTTATCATCAACGGCACGAATTTAGATTTATTAGATGAAGTCGCTGAGGAAGTGAGCAGTCTTGGACACCAGTGTTTCATTCATTCCGGGGATGTTACGGATCCGGAAACAGCAACAAAAGTAGTTGAAAAGGCGATTGACCAATTTGGAAAAATCGATATTTTAGTCAATAATGCAGGAATTAATAAACGAAGTTCTACTTTAGATATGGACTTAGAAAGCTGGCAACAAGTAATGGATGTCAACTTAAATGGAAACCTGTATTTTTCTAAAGCTGTATTGCCTCACATGATGAAGCAGAATTACGGGAAGATCGTGAATATGAGCTCTACCAAAGCGAAATCCGGCCACCAAAATGCAGCTCCATCCTACGGGGCGTCTAAAGCTGGCGTGAATTATTTGACACGTCATCTCGCTTTGGAAATGGCTAGCTATAACATTTATGTAAATGGTGTGTGCCCTGGCCCTATAGAAACAGACATGATTACACAATGGTCTGAAGAATACTATCAAAAAGTAACTTCGAGCATACCATTGAAAAAACTAGGAACACCTCAGAATGTAGCTGATACGGTTTTGTTTTTGGCTTCTGATATGTCTGATTTTATTACTGGTGAAATTATTAACGTAAATGGTGGAACCTATATGGACTGATACTTAGTGCGTTGCAAAAAGCAAGAAAATTCTAAAAAAACTTGTGGAATTATGCATGTTTCCTTTATAATTGACTAAGTTTTTACAAGCGCTTTCATACCCATAAAGTGGGAAGTGAAAAATGTTGCAAAAAGAAACGGATATGATTAGCCTTGGATAAGTTAAAGAGAGATGAAGTGCAAGCCACTCAAAATCTCTTGATCTTATAAAAAATAACTAGGGAGTCGGTGAATCATGAATAAATTAGAAGAATTAGGTACGAAAATTCCAAGTTTGTTTCCGCACAATCATGCATCTAACATCCTGCCACTCGGCAATGGAGATCTGTTATGTGTATGGTTTGGAGGATCGAGGGAGGGGAAGCCAGATATCTCTATTCTTTGTTCGAGATTAAAGCAAGGTGCAACGGAATGGAGCAAACCAGTGGTCCTATCCGATGATTCAGAAAGGTCAGAACAAAATCCCTTACTCTTTGAAAATCCGAATGGGGAGCTTTGGTTAATTTATACTGCGCAAAATGCCGTCCATCAAGACTCTGCAGTTGTACGCTATCGTACATCGATTGATAATGGTGAAACATGGAGTGGGATAAAGACCTTATTTGATAAACCAGGTTCGTTTGTTCGCCATCCTCCTGTTATTTTAGAAAATGGAGATCTATTACTTCCGGCTTACTATAGTTTGAAATCGGAAACAGGATTTTTAGGAAATGACTATAGTGTAGTGAAAATATCCTCAGATAATGGTACGACTTGGGAAGAGTATGAAGTGAATAACAGTAACGGACTCGTCCACATGAGTGTGGTGAAAGTAGATGATGGAAGGTTAGTAGGTTTCTTTAGAAGTAGAAAAGCTGATTATATTTATAAAAGTGAATCAAACGATAATGGAAGAACGTGGAGCGAGCCTAAAAAGACCGACCTCCCAAATAACAATGCTTCCATTCAATGTGTCAAACTGAAAAATGGCCATCTTGCTATGATTTTTAACAACATCAATGCAGAAATGGCTCCGCCAGAAGAAAATAGACCACCATGGTTTGATAAAAGCGATATGGATGAAGTCGGAGTGAGGAAAGATATCAAACATGATTCTATTTGGGGAGTTATCAGAGCTCCTTTAGCAGTAGCGATTTCCGAAGATAATGGAAACACATGGCCATATATGAGAGATATTATAGCAAAGGAAGGCTTTGAAGGTTCACCGGAATTTTCCTACCCTTCTATCAAACAAACAGAAGATTTACAAATTCACATTACCTTCACATACTTACGACAATATATTAAACATGTAACGATCACTGAAGATTGGTTGAAAAATAAGTAGAACTACAAAAAAATTAGTGAAAATTGAGGGAGGTAGAAAGAATGAAAGGTCTCAATAAGAAAGTTTTGAAAGGGTTATCATTCACACTACTAAGTATTATGCTTGTCTCTTTAATGGCGTGTTCGCAAGGTACAGCGGAAAACTCATCTTCTGAAGATGGAAATGAAGGAACGGTTGAATTAGTGGCAGCAACGATAAATCCAAGTGATTCACATCTGGCACAAACTTTAACTGCCTTTGCAGAGGAGATTGAAGAACAAAGTGATGGTGCAATCACAGTGAGGGTTCATACGGGTGGTACAGTTGGAAACGCTTCAAGTTTATATCAGTCTGTTATCTCTGGTGACATCGATTTCATTTATTCAGATACGGGATGGTTTGCGGAGCATAATCCTGTTTTCAATATTTTAAGTACAAACTATTTGTTTGAAGGTCAAGAGCATTTTGAGTCAATTGTGAATAATGACGGGAAATTAGCTTATTTTGAAGATGCACTCGTTGAAAATCCAGGACTAAAAACAATTATGTACGCTGGAGGATTAGAAAGAGACATTATTAGTACATTCCCAATTGAATCGGTTGAAGACCTAAAAGGGAAAGCGATGCGTAGTGGTGGGTCTTCTGCAGAGTTAGATTGGTGGCAGAACTTAGGGGCAAATCCTACGTCAATCGATTTCAACGAAGTTTATTCAGCTATGCAAACAGGGGTAGCGCAAGGTTCGCAAAATAGTTTAGATGCCATGATTGAACAACGTTTTGGTGAAGTGGGAAAGTATGTAGCAAGAACACAACATAATTTAACACTTGGATTTGTTGTTATGAACAACGATCGCTATGAATCTCTTAGCCAGGAGCATAAAGATGCGATTCAAAGAGCAGCAGACATTATACAACCAGAATATATTAGCAAAGCATTTGATTTGGCAGATGAAAGCATGGAGACATTAGAGAATGACTTTGGTGTAACGTTCACGAATCCGGATCGAGAAGAATTCATTGAAAGATCACGAATCCAAACAATGGAACTAGCCGAAGAGTACGGTGTTGTGGATATCGTTGAGGAGATTTTCTTTAAATAACGTAACAACTGAACTGAGACTGTCTTATAAAGTTCTGTCCCCCGTTCTGAGATACAAGATATGGTATGGATATTATGGTCATACACACGGTCGATCGTATCCTTGGGGGTCAGAAACTCTCAGACAGAAACAGGTCAACTAAGTGATTGCTGGAGGGGTCCTAATGGTTAGAAAAGTGCATTCTGCTATAACAAAGATTGCAGAATCAATAAGTATAGTAACGTTAATTTTACTCGCAGTAGCCCTTTTCGCTGGTGTTATAGCACGATATGTGTTCTCTTATTCTATTCCTGAAATAGAAGTCATCCGGAAATTTTCAATCATGTGGCTTGTTTTTATGGGATCAGCTATTGCTTTGAAAGAAAAGGTGCATTTGGAAATTGATATTTTTTCAGATTACTTAAGCAAAAATGCGATTAAAATCAAAAACATGATTGTCTATATCCTAGTATTGTTCAGTCTTATTATTCTCGTCTTTGTTGGGATTGCTGCTTTTGAATCAGGATTAAATAGAAGAGAATTGGTTTCCATTCGATTTCTTACCTCTCCTCCATCTTTAATTTACTATTATTCAGCATTTTTAGTAGGAGTCCTATTCATGCTTTATTTCCATCTTGCAAGTGCTAAAGAATTGTTTATGAAAGAGAGAAAAGAGGTGAAAAAGAAATGATTCTCCTATCGGTTGTAGGGATTTTCCTTTTCTGCTTATTATTGGGTGTTCCTGTTGCGTTTAGTATCGTAATTGCTTCAGCTATTCCCATCCTGTTAGAGCCATTGGTCAGTTTAACACAAGTGAGCTCGGTTATGATTGAATCGTTTTCTAGTTTTACCTTATTAGCCATTCCCCTTTTTATTCTTTGTGGGGGGCTTATGAATTTAACCAAGGTAACCGATGACTTAATTTATATTTCAAAAGCTTTGGTCGGGAAAGCTAAAGGTAGTTTAGCTCATATGAACATCCTGACGAGTATTTTCTTTGGAGCTATTTCAGGTTCATCCGTTGCAGATGTCGCCTCATTAGGGAGAATCTTAATTCCTGCTATGATTAAGGCGGGTTACAGTAGGGAGTTTGCTGCTACTGTAACAGCAGCATCTTCAACGATAGGTTCGATTATTCCTCCAAGTATTTTATTAATTGTCTATGGTGCATTGGCTCAGACATCTGTTGCCGCTTTATTCATAGCTGGAATAATTCCTGGTATTCTGATCGGTTTAACGCAAATGGCCTATGCGTGGTATTATGCTTCGAAAAACAATGTGGGTCCGATTGACAACGAATTAATCGGTTTAAGTAATGATGATAAGTTATCAAAAATAGTGGCAATAAAGAAATCTGTTTTTCCGTTAAGTTTATTTTTAATCGTAATTGTTGGGATTATGGCAGGAATATTTACCGCTACGGAAGCTGCTGCAATTGCTGTTTTTTATGTATTCATTGTCGCTTTCTTTCTTAAAAAGCAAAGAAACTTCAAAGAGTATATGGAGGTTATTAAGAAAGCAGCTACGGATTCAGCAACAATTTATATATTAATTGCTGCAGCCGCACTTCTTTCTTGGGTACTAACATACTACGAAGCAATGCAACCATTAATTGATTTCTTATTAGTAAATGAATTTAATCCAATTCTTTTCTTATTAATATTAACGGTTTTATATGTCATTTTAGGAACGTTTATGGAACCAAACTCAGCTATGCTGATTTTCGTACCGTTACTACTTCCGGTTATCCAGGGATTAGGAATTGATCCGGTTGTTGCCGGGATTGTGACGGTAATGGCGATTCGACTTGGAACCGTTACGCCGCCATATGGATTATCAAGTTTATTGGCAGCAAAGGTAGCGGGAACAAATGTATTAAAAATGATGAAGCATATTCTGATCTTTGTCGCCGTTTATTTGGTTTCGATTATACTCATTATTCTTATTCCTAGCATTGTGACGTTCTTACCAAACTTAATGATGAAATAAATAATAGATCAAAAGTAGCAAGGAGGTGACGTGTTGAAGATTGCATTAATAGCCGATGATTTAACAGGTGCTAATGATACAGGTGTGCAATTTGCTAGATCTGGATTAAAAACATCGGTTCTCATGCAAAGAGAGGATGTTTCTCTATCAGATTTAGATGTCGTTGTCATGGATACTGACAGTAGGTCCGTCTCATCGGCCGATGCCTATGACAGAGTGAGGCGGGCATCAGAATTTCTCAATCGCTTTTCCTTCGACCTCATCTATAAAAAGGTGGATTCAACGATGAGAGGGAATGTCGGTAGGGAGTTAGATGCGGTCTATGACGTGTTCCAACCGGATTTTGTTTTAATGGCCCCTGCTTATCCTAAGAATCAACGGAAGGTAAGGGATGGGAACCTTTATGTAGGACAAAAATTGCTACATGAAACAGAAATTGCCCATGATCCGAAAACACCCGTGAACGAATCTTTTATTCCGGATATCTTATCAAAAGGTACAAAGAGGAAAATGGGTGTGATCACAAATGGAGATTTGGCTCAGGGCAAAGATTTTATAAAAGAAAAGCTAGCTCTTTATTATGATGAGAATATTCCATATATCGTTTTTGATTCAACAACTGAGGAAGACCTAGCACAAATCGTTGAATGTGTGAAGGAAACACCGTTTCACGTAGTTTGGTCAGGTTCTGCAGGCTTAGCAAACTATTTAACTAGTTGTGGTCAAAGGAAAAATCATGTGTTCAATGTTGAACAACTTGACCAAGAAAAGTCAATTTTAATGGTAATTGGTAGTGTTAATATCCATTCACGTCAGCAATTGGAGCGTGTGTTAAAGGAACCTTCTACGATAGGAATTAAATTGTCTTCTCACCTTGTAGTGAGAGATGAGAAATCGTTGAATAATGAAATGGCACGAGTTCTTAGAAGAGTAGAAGAGGCCATTCAGCAAAACTTAAATATTGTTCTTTTCTCATCTGGAGATAAGGAAGAGATTCATCTAGCCAATCACTCAGGCAGTGAATATGGACTCACGCCTAAAATGGTCAGTGATCAAATTTCTCACACTTTAGGGTTGTTAACAGCAAAAATAGTTAGTGAGTTTCAGATTAGAAGGCTTTTCCTCACAGGTGGAGATACGGCTAAAAAAGCATGTATTTCGATGGGAGTACCAGACTTTAGATTAATCGACGAAGTAGAGATCGGGATTCCAATTGGAAAACTTGTGTGTAAAGGGGAAACGATATTAACGATTACAAAAGCAGGTGGCTTTGGGTCACAAGATGCACTCGTGCAATCATTACGAATATTGAGAGGAGAGGAAGAAACATGCGTCCAATAATTGGAATAACTATGGGAGATGCGGCTGGAGTGGGTCCGGAGATCATTCTAAAAGCATTGCAAACTCCAACAGCATTTGAATTGGCAAGACCCGTCGTGATTGGAGATTTGAAAATTCTACAAAGAGAGGCGAAGCAATTAAATCTTGCTGTGACCTTTAATGCCATCGAAGATCCTAAGGAGGGAACGTATGAGTTAGGAACGGTTGATTGTATTGACTTAGATTTAATCCCAATTGACCTACCTTATGGAGCTGTATCGAAAGAAGCTGGTCATGGGGCCTATTGCTTCATTGAAAAAGCGGTACATCTGGCGTTGGATCACAAGATTGATGCGATTTGCACGGCTCCATTAAATAAAGAAGCATTGCATAAAGCGGGACATATGTATCCTGGTCATACGGAAATTTTAGCAACATTGACAGAGACAGAAGATTACTCGATGATGCTATCAGCACCAAACTTGAAGGTGATCCACTTAACGACACATGTTGGTTTAATTGAAGCAATTCATCGAATTAATCCAGAGCGTACGTATAAAGTGATAAACTTAGCTCATGAAACCCTAACAAGAGCAGGCTATCAAAAACCGAAGATTGCCGTATGTGGGATTAATCCACATGCAGGGGAAAATGGACTTTTCGGAAATGGAGAGGAAGAGGAAAAATTAGTTCCTGCCATTGAAAAAGCAAAAGCGGAAGGAATTGAAGTAACCGGTCCTTACCCAGCGGATACGTTGTTTTTCCGAGCGGCTCGGGGTGACTTTGATGTAGTGGTTGCGTGCTATCATGACCAAGGACATGGACCTATTAAAGTACTTGGCATAGAAGCAGGTGTCAACATTACTGTAGGATTGAAAGATGGAGTGATTCGCACGTCAGTAGACCATGGAACAGCCTTTGATATTGCTGGAAAAAATCTAGCAGATGAGCGTTCGCTTTTAGAGGCGCTTTCTATGGCAGCAGATCTTGCGCCAAGACGACTTGTAAAAGGAGAGAAGTCAGATGTTTAAACCTGAAGGAGTAGTACCCGCTTTAGTCACGCCGTTTGATGAAAAGGGTGAAATCAATGAAGGGGTGCTTAGACAGTTAGTAAGAAGAACCATTGATAATGGTTGCCATGGCATTTTTGCGCTGGGAAGTAACGGGGAATTCTTCGCCTTGAGTTATGAGGAAAAAGTGAAAATCGCAAATATTTGCGTTGATGAAGCCAAAGGTCAAGTTCCTGTTTACGTGGGAACGGGTTGTAATAGTACAAAGGAAACGATTGAGCTAACAAAAGAAATGGAACAGTTAGGGGTAAGCGCTGTTTCTGTTATTACACCATATTTTGTTAAGTTATCACAGAGCGAGTTGATCGCTCACTATGAAGCTCTTTCTGAAGCAACGAACGTGCCGATTATTCTTTATAATATTCCTGGATTAACACAGAATGCTTTAGCTCCGGAGACGGTTGCTCATCTATCAAAACGCTCTAATATCGTGGCAATTAAAGATAGTAGTGGGAATTTCGATAATATTTTGCAGTATATTGAATTAGCCGATCCTGACTTTTCTGTTATGGCCGGTACCGATTCTCTTATTCTTGCAACCCTTATGGCAGGTGGAAAAGGGGGCGTAGCAGCAACGGCTAATTTCCTACCAAAAGCCGTCGTATCCATTTATGAAAAATGGAAAGCTGGAGACATTGAAGGGGCTGAACAGGAACAAAGAAAACTACGAGCCATTCGGAACGCATTTAAATTAGGTTCACTTCCTTCGGTTCTGAAAGAATCGTTAAATGAGATTGGGTTAAATGTTGGAAATCCTAGATTGCCAGTTTCTCCATTGTCAGGACAGACAAAAGCACAAGTACAAACTATTGTGAAAGGCTATATAGAGGCCGGAGAATTCGAATTATTAGAAACAAAGTAATAGATAAAGAGAACTTAAGGAGGGAACCATGAATCAACTTCATCAATTTCAGACGGCAAAGCGTATCGTATTAGGTGACGGTGTAATCAAGAATATAGGGGATCAATTAGGAATGTTTGAGGGAACCAAGCATGTATTACTTGTTACCTCTCCTTCCGTGATACGAAATAAGCATATCGAAGTGATTGGAGAACAGTTAGATCAATTGTCGATTTCTTATCAAGTCATCAATGACATTACTCCTGAACCAACAGTTGAACAGATTGAAAGCATTCAGGAGCAATTATCAGAAGAATCCTTTGATTTAATGATCGGAATCGGCGGTGGCAGTGTACTCGATGCGACGAAACTATTTTCTGTATTACAAACAAATAAGATTCCTCTAAAAGAGATGATTGGAATTGAAAAAGTTCCTCAAAAAGGAATTCCGATGATTTTAATTCCAACCACGTCAGGGACTGGATCAGAAGTAACACCAAACTCGATTGTTACCATCCCTGAAGAAGAATTAAAAGTGGGGATTGTCAGCCGACACTTTTTACCAGATCTTGTTTTGTTAGATCCATCATTAACGATCACATTACCTAAAAAGGTGACTGCTGCCACAGGAATGGATGCATTTACTCATGCGTTCGAATCATTTATTTCAAACAAAGCCAATCCAATTAGTGATATGTACGCTCTCGAATCGATGAGGCTTATTTCTGGAAGCGTTATTCAAGCCTATGAGGATGGTTCCAACTTACAAGCACGTCAAGATATGCTACTAGGATCTGTTTACGGAGGAATGGCGCTCACAAGCGCAGGAACGGCTGCTGTCCATGCATTAGCTTACCCGTTAGGTGGAAAGTTTCATATAGCTCATGGTGAAGCCAATTCCATGCTCCTTCCACATGTGACGCAATTTAATCTTGATCATATAGAAGACCGCATGGCCACGATTGCAAGAACCATTGGGATAGCAGATCAAACGGTTTCTGCTCACGATGCGGCGAATCGACTGATCGAGCAAATCGTGGAGTGGACGAAAGCACTCAATATTCCACAAGACTTGAAGGAATTTGGTGTGAAAAAAGAAGACGTTCCTGCCCTAGCTGAGGCGGCTTCAAAGGTGACAAGGCTGATGAATAATAATCCGAAAAAAGCAACCGTTTCAGACATTGAGAAGATCTATGAGAGGTTGCTATAGATAGATGGATACAAAAGATGGAAGGTTGCTACAGAAAGTAGCCCTTCCTTTTCTATTATGCGGAATATTGGATAAGAGGGAATGCGAATGATTCATATTATATTTTGTATAAGTGTAGTTTCATTTCTTTTATTACATTATCTAAACCAATTAATCTCTTTTGATCTCCAGATATGGCAATCTGTTATAGGGTTATTTATCTTGATGTATTCGTTGCGGATGGTGAAAAGAAAATCCATATTTCCGCTATTCTTGCTTAGTTTTGCGTTTTTTATTCTGATTTTTAATAATAGGGTAAGCTGGGTTGATGTGCTGTGGTATGGTCCTTTAGAAATAGCAAATGTCATCGTTTTGGTTCTGATCATTCCGATGGTGGGCTGGGTCATTAAGCATGAACCATATACAGATGCGCTTTTTATAAAAGGAAAATCCTTTTTGACAACGGGTGTGCGTTATTTCGGTGGGACTTTGGCATTCACGCAGTTACTTTCCCATTTTTTGTTAGTCGGTTGTGTTCCGTTAATGTATTACTTTGCTAATTCCAATGTGAAAAATGATAACGAGACCATTCACTATTTGAAAAACACGAGTATATTAAGGGGCTTTGCGATTGCGACCCTCTGGGTTGTAACGATTCCGAGTTTCTCCTATGCTGTTGAGGTTAGTGGAGCGCCGTTAGTGAGTGTCATGATCCAAGGCTTCATAGCTGCTAGCATCGCTTTTGGAATTTCCTTGATTTTCTATCGAGTGAAAGAGAAGAAACTAGGACGAGAAGGTTTGGAAGCGATGACTCATGATTTACTAAGCGAGAATCAAGTTGTACCTTGTAACGTAAATAAGCTTTTGCTTGAGTTTTTCTTGCTTTTCATTTTATTTGTTGGTCTTTCAATTGGATTGCATGTTTACGCAGCATTGCCGTTACTAACGGTTGTTCCGTTGGTCACACTTGTTGGTGTCACGGTCTACTTTTTCTTAAAGAAGGCCTTCGGAGAATTAATGCAGAACACAAAGCAATATTTCTTTCATGATGTGTCTAAAAAAACGGAAGAGTTATCTATTTATTTTTCGGTGGGAATTTTTATTTACGTAGTTAAGGTCTCCGGGTTAGGAGTGCTTTTAATAGAAGCCATCAATGTAATTTCATCGTTAAAGTTTATCAACGTGTATATGTTATTTCCGTTTTTGATGATTATACTAGGATTTCTTGGTTTGGGACCATTAACTTCGATGATTCTCGTCGGTGGCTTGTTACAAACGGTTTCCATTGATTTCATCCCTGAATTGTTCGTGTTGTCGATTACAGTAGGAAGTGCCATGAGTACTATGCTTTCACCCGTCAGTGTTCCAGTTGTTATGATTAGTTCGCTCAGTTCACGTGGAAAATGGGAATTGAGTGTGGGGAATAACTGGGTGTACTCGTTTATTATTTATATGATGGCTCAGATGTATATTTTGGTTTGGTTGTTGTAGGTGCCTGGTGTAGTGCCTGGTGTAGTGCCTGTCACCGCCCGGAATTACTCGATAATTGTCGAAAGTAGATATGTCTGATATGGAGGCAATTAAATATCCCAAAATAAAAGAGTGAACCAATGAGGTCCACTCTTTTTCTGATTAATTTTTACTCTTATCAATCTTCTTCCAAAATTCTTTCGCAACGGCTTGATAACCTTCTTCGCTTAAATGGATGTTCTCGGGGTTCGGAAGGTATGTTTCGTAATTTTTCGAAATGACTTTATCGGTTGGGATGTATGTGTAGTCGTTGGCTGTTGTAACGGCCTCGATTTTCTGATTCAAGCTGGCTAATAGTTGTAATAGTGCTGGTTGATGATCTTGAGGTGCATATGGGAATGGATTGTAATATCCCATCACATACACATTTGCATTAGGATTCCTTGTTTTAATTGTGCTGAGTATACTTTGTAGGTTCGTTTCTAAATTGTTTAATGCGATGTAAACTTCTTCGGGGGCTGTTCTAACTGGTAAAATATCATTTGCGCCGATACTTATGGTAATAAGATCAGCTTTTTGAATTTCACTAACGACGAGAGGATCGATGTCTATACCTCTTTGTAAGAGTTGAGATGTTAAGCCAGGATATCCTAAATTGAGAAACTTAACTTTATACTGAGATTGCTCAAAACGGCTCTTTAAGTACTCAGGATACCCTAGCCCCTTTATAGAAGGTTGAAAAGGTGACATGCCCCATGCCAGTGAGTCGCCTAACGCTACATAGTGGATTGCCTTTTTTTCTGGTCCTTTTGCCAGTGTCGTCATCGGTAAAGAAGTGAGTAGAACAAATACAAATAAAAGCATGGTAAGTTTTTTGCCCATGTTCATGTGTAAACACCTCTTTCTGTTCGTTATTAAGATCGATTTTATCATAGCAGAATGTACAATTATGTGTAAATAAAATTCGTTCTACATATTTCAACTTGGGATGGGGAGGAATTGAGAAATCTAACTTTAGGGTGGTGCCAGTAAGAGGGAGAACCTGAACAGTTCTGAAACGCATATATTTCTGATTAGCCGCATAGGATGGCGATTTTTCCGCATAAATTTTTAGATAGCCGCATATTACTTGGAATTTGCCGCATATGGTCTTCGTTTTGGCGCAAATCTGCTAAATCGCTGCTGGTGGCCAGGGGTTCTGCGCAACCTTTGGTGAATTTTATTAGGTTGGCTTACAGATTTCATGTTGTGTAGTTCGATTTGAAGCATGAACCTGTCTTCAATATATGAAAAATCCTCCTCTTGTATCAGTAGGGACTATATGACTATGTAAAAGAGATGGTATGAGTTGTCTATTTAATACAGTATGAATTCTATCTTTATAAGAAGGAACTATCTAATGTCCTTTAATATAGTAGTGTTTGGGGTTATTTAACTTGTCTCGTATGTCTAAATCGTGATGGAATTCGGTCTTTCTTTTTTGTTATTGAATATAGACAAAAATTAATAATTTGGGTAATATTAACTATATATTTACTAGAAAGAGGAATCTTTTACACAATTATCTGTGAAGGGGTTCGAACGCTAGTTTATAAGGAAGCGATAGTTAAAGAAGGAGACGACAACATGAAGAAAAGCAGCAAACTATCTTTTATTAGTGGATTCACAGCATTTTCCCTGATCGTTGCTTCGTTTGGCGCAACAACTGCTTTTGCCATTACGAGTACTTCTGGTGAAAGTGTGCGGGCAGACGTATACGGTGGAGTAACGGATGACGTATATGAAAGTGTCGGGGTGAGGGATGACGTTTATTCTGGAGTGACAGAGGACGTTTATGGAGGAAGTAGAGAAAACGAAGATGTGTATGAACAAGATGTAGCAGATGATGTTTATGAAGATGACGGTGTAACGGACGATGTCTATGAAACTGGTGGAGTTGCCGACTATGTTTATGCAGATAATGAATATGATTTTATATACGATGAGTCTACGAGAGTATATGTGTTAGATCAACAAGGGAGAACGATTGAACTATCAAGAGAAGTTTTAAGACTATTGGAAGAGGATAGTTCTATTTTACTGAACCGTGTCTCTGTAATAGCACGAGTACCTGTTGCTCCATTATTGGTAGATTGGAACGTTATAGTTCACTTTGGAGATGTTTTTGAGGAGATCAAAAATAAAAATAATGAGGGTCTTCTAAGTAATTTATATGATATTTCTATCTTTTATGAGACAGATTCAGGCCTTGCTTCTATTAATGAATTTGAAGCAGCGCCTGTCACGTTAACGTTTATGATTAATCCTAGTGGTGTAACGAACTGGGATAACATAAGAGTGGTATATATCGATGAAGAAGGAAATCAACAAGAAGTTATGGTCCCTGTTTCATACGATCAAGAAACGGGCGAAGTAACCGTAATTGTAAACCGCCTTGGTATTTATGGGGTGTATGAGATAGAAAATGTAGAAGAACCTGTAACAGGGGGAACTGGTGGCTCAGAAGGATCTGAAGAACGTGAAGAACGTGAAGAACCTGAAAATGGGGGTTCTGAACCGAGAGAATCAGACGAATCGGGAGCGGATGGTTCTGAAGCGGGAGGATCTGCTGAAGGTGGTTCTAACGCAGGAGGTTCTAATGCAGGTCAAGGTGTAGCTGGAGCAAATGGCTCTCAGAGTGAGGCTGGAGGATCAGCTGTTGCAGGGGCTGGACAAGCAGGAGGAGCAAAGGATGTCTCTGCTACTGCGGCAACCGTGAAACGCGTAATCAATGATCAAGTATTACCTGCTACTTCAACCAATGCTTTCAATAACATGATGATTGGATTTGGATTTGTGTTAGTAGGCTTTTTGATCTTTTTGATTGTGAAGACGAGGGAGCTAGCGTAAGCCGGTACCTGGTGTATTAGATAATAGATGTCGAATCATCTAATACTAGTTTTGGAGAGGAGCAAGAGGACAAAAAAGACCCCAGCGACTTCATGTAGTAAGATAAAGCTACCTGACGGGAAGCCTCATCACATACTAAAAACTGGAGTGTGAAGTCACATGGGGCGTAAATATAAAGCTAAGTCTAATCATATTAGAGGAAAGAAAGGAAGTCAATTCCGATCTGAGTTAAGAGGTGTGGATCTAGAACGGGTATTAATTATAGCCATAGATGCCGCCAAGTTTTTTCAAAAAGTAATGGTGTGTAATTACTTTGGAGATGTGTTAATGAAGCCAATGTTCTTCGGAGTTAATAATAGAAGCAACAGGTCATTATTATGAGGATATTGTGAGAGAGTTGGGAGCTTTAGGTTATGGAGTGACCATAATCAATGCGGCTACAACTCATGAGGAAAGAGCCAGTTCGTTGAACTGGAGTAAAACGGACGACCTTGACCTCGAAGCAATCTCACAAGTGATCATCCAAAACAAAGGTACTGAGAACCGATTACCAACAGGGAAACATCAGCAATTAAGGACTCTAACAAGGGCAAGAAGGAAAGAAGTTCAAAAACGAGCGAAAGTCAAAGTGGAGATTCGGACACTTATGGATAAGATCTGGAGAGAGTACCAGGGTTATGTGAGGGTTGAGAATAACCGACCTAGTAAGACGCTTTTGTTTAGTGATTTTTGGGGAAAGTCTTCGTTGTTTTTCATGGAGAATTATCCTCATCCAGAAGACATCTTATCACTAAGTCATGAGGATATTCGTAATCTTTCTGTGGATCATAATTTGAAGCTTAGGGAGTCAACTATAGAAGGTCTACTCTATGTAGCCAGAGAGAGTTTATCTAGGCCGAAGGACGAAGTTCGAGCAGAATTATTATTACTGAACCTAGCTTTGAAGAACATAGGATATCTTAATGAAAGTGTAAAGCTATTAAACAAGGAAATTGAACAAGTTCTTTTACAAACCGAAGGCCGGTTACTACTTAGTGTTCCAGGGATAGGTGTCACTACAGCAGCTGAATTTTATAGTGAAGTTGGCGATATTTCTCACTTTGATCACGCCGGACAAATCATAAAAAAAGCTGGGACCAACCCGATTGTCATACAATCGGGTGGTCTAGAAGACTTCTATGGCCGAATTTCTAAACAGGGCAACAAGCACCTTCGCTTTATCGTTTATACAATTGGAAAAGGGTTAGCTCAACATAATAAAGACCTACGGCCTTATTATGAAGAGTTAAGAAATAGAGGAAAGCATCAAAGAAAAGCTTATATTGCATTAGGGAATAAGTTTATACGTATCGCATTTGCGATGCTAAAAAATCGAATGGTCTATGAAACAAAAGATCAATCTTATCAGTATTTGAAAATGATGAAAGACAAGCTGCGGTATACGAAAATGTCAACGTTCTATGAAATTGTAACTGCAGCATAGTAATCACCTAAATAATGAGTCTTCTCCTTTGGGACTGAGGAAAATCGACTGGGTGCCGGAGGCAGTGACCTCGAGTGACAGCATGATTCATCTCGTCCTACAAATGCGAATTGTACGTTACGACTAAGATTCCTGAACTAACCAGGTTGCATCCCTGTAGTATTGAAGCGAGGAAAGATTCCTTTCAAGTCCGAGAAGAGTGAGACTCATTTATAAAGCTTTCTGTCAGTTGCTTATTGGATTTTTTTTGAAATTATAACGTGAGTTTATTAAGTTTGCGCATTTTTCGCTAAAAACTTATTGACATAGTACGCTGTCACCACCCGAGTTTTGTCGGGAATTGTAGAATGGAGAGTGACTCAAGAATCGAGTCACTCTTTTCGTATTTCCCTTTATCTATCAAGTTTCAATCCAATAGAGAACAGCGAGGTTAGAAGGTAATCTACCATACTGCGAAGCAAGAAAGATATAGGTCAGGCAATGATAATTGAGAGTTAGTAGGCAAGGAACTAGGAACTAATCTTGCCCGTTCTTCTAAAAGAATTAATGTGACTAAATCTTCCAGAACTAATGATAGAGTTTCCGCCGAATGGTACTCTTCTTTACAACGGTAAGAGCTGTCCCATTTTGACTTGTACTATAAAAAATATAGGGAGCATAAGTTTTTATTGTGTACTATTGATTTTCACACTCTGCCAGAAGTTATATCAATTAAGATGAGGCGATATCGTCGTGAGGAGGTCACCATGCCTAAGATTTTATTAGCGCAAATAACACCTGTTTTACATGATAAGGAGGCAAATCTGAGAACATTTGAAGCGTATATGAAAGAAGCTTCAGAAAAGGGAGCAGATTTAGTTTTGTTTCCGGAGTTGGCGTTAACTGGTTATTTTACAAGAGACAAAACCGTCGATTTGGCTGAGTCGATTGAGGATGGAGAAAGCATAAGGCAAGTTTGTCAGTGGGCAAAGCAGTATCAAGTGAAAACCGTTTTTGGTTTTCCGGAGAAGAAGGATGGAACTGTTTATAATTCTGCTTGTATGATTGACTCGGAGGGGTCGGTCATTGGGACCTATCAGAAAGTCCATTTGTGGGATGAGGAGAGCAAGTATTTCTCGGCTGGCGAGGATTATTATGTGTGGGAGACGGATATCGGGAAGATTGGGATGATGATTTGTTATGATTCAGAGTTTCCTGAAGTGGCTAGAACATTGGCATTAAAAGGGGCGGACATAATCTTAGCTCCAACGGCTAATATGTCGCCACTTGAACATTCTCAGCAAATTTATATTCAAAGTAGAGCAGCAGAGAATCAAGTTTTTGTGGCAACGACGAACCAAATCGGTTTGGAGGAATCCACTTATTTCTTTGGTGAAAGTGCTGCAGCTAACCCTTTTGGGAAATTACTTGTATTAGGAAATCAGACGGAATCAAGCTATTTAGTTGAGATGGATCTTCAGCTAATTTCTAAAGCTAGAACGGATTTTTATTATCATAAGGATCGCAAGCCGAGTAGCTACAAGGATTTAACGAAAAAAATCTAATTTTTTTAACTGTAAATGACAGAATTTTCAATCATAAGGAGGTTGTCTATGAGTGCTGGCTTAGGATATCTCATTTTGGTGTTGTTTACCGTCATTCTAATTGGGATCGCATTGCGGATTCATAAGAAAAATGCGTTAGGAAATGTGGATGAGTTGTTAACGGCAGGGAGACGAGTTCCTTTTGGTTTTGTTGCGGCAAGTGTGTTTGTCGCTTGGGTATGGACGGGGACCATTATGGCATCTGCGGAAGCGGGAGTATGGTTTGGGGTTAGTGGTGGGTTTAACTACGGATGGGGAGCGATTGTTCCATTTTTAGTATTTATTCCGATTGCTTTACGTTTGCGAAAAATTATGCCGAAAACGACAACGTTTATTGAATTTGTAAGAGAGCGTTATGGGACCAAGCTAGCGAATGTCTTTTTTGTTTTTGGTGTGGCGTTGGTTCTTTATGTTTGTGTGATGCAGGCGGTTGGAATTGCTTATTCTTTTGAGTATGCTTTTGGCATTAATTATAAATTTATTGCTTTTGTTTGTTCGATTTTATTTGCAGGGTTCATTGCAATTGCGGGGCTTAGAGGTTCTATTTACAATTCTCTTTTTCAGTTTTTCGTTATTATGTTAGTGGTTTTTATTACGGTTCCTTTTATTATTAAAGAAATTGGACTTGAGACAATTTATCAAGGCCTTCATAGTGCAGCAACTGATCCAACGAATCCTAATTATAATCCAGATGCATTGAATTTCTTTGCACCTTCAGGACTTCGGTACGGGATGGCAGCTGTTGTGATTGCGATGGGGCAGGTTGTTTTAAGTCAAGGGTATTACTCTACGGCCCAAGCTTCTGCTAGTTCTAGGAATTTATTTTGGGCTTATTTAATTGGAACGATTGTTGCGTGGCTTCCAATTCCTATTATCTTTGGAAATGTAATTGGTGGTAGTGTGTTTGCGCTTAATGTTTCCGCGGATGAATTGGCTGTTGCAACAGGGGCAGCACCGTACATTTTTCATTATTTCTTAGGGAATTATGGGTCCGTATTGTTCGTTATCCTCATTTTTATGGCGGGTTTAACAACTGGTGGGAACGGATTAGCTGGTGTTCAGGCGATGTTTACGATTGACTTTTATAAGAGATACATCAACAAAAAATCAACAGAGAAACAACAGGCGAAGTTTGGAAAATACATCACGCTTCTTTGTGGGGTTGTGATTGGTGTTAGTGCAATGATGCTTGATGGAGTATCACTTTTAGAAATTGATATTTTTAGTGGAATTTTATTTGCCGCACCTACGGCATCATTAATTCTCGGATTATGGCTTCCGAAGCTCAATGCCAAAGTCGCGTTTCTTTCCATGGTGGTCGGTTTAACTGCTGGTTTGCTAGCTTACTTTATGATACCAGATGATGAGTTGAATTGGTTTGTTGGGAACATTCTTGCGTTGGGATTGCCGTTTGTCATCATTTTGGCTTCTCTTCCGTTTGTAAAACAAACCTATGATTACAGTAAATTGAAAGATTATACACCTGAACATGAAGTGAAAACTATTGGGTAGGGGTGGATGCAGATGATGTCATTTGAGGCTTTTACGTTTTATTATTGGGTTGTTTTTATTTGGGGCGGGTTAGGTATGCTCTTTATCGCCGTTGTTTCATTGAAGGAATTGTTTTCTCAGATAAAGGGTGTGAAGAAGGGTCGCGATAAGACGATAGATGTGTAAGGGAAAGGGACGTGAATGGAGGGAGTGAACCGGAGCAATAAAGCAAGACATGAATTAGAAGGAAGCTCCTATGCATGAGTTCGATCGTGAATCGGACTCATGCCTTTTTGTTTTTCCCTGACTTCGTTTGGAATAAATGTTTAATAAGTGAAAATGTTAGAAATTAATTGACAAATCCGAACATTTTAACTAGAATTTATATGTCGATAGAATATCTAACTATTCAGATAAGTAGTATCTCTTACATAATAGCTAGACAAGCTGTTCTCACGAATAAGGAGGCCAATCAGAGCCAGATGGCATGATGTCAAACAACTAGAATAGGCAATCGATCTTAATGAGTATAAGGGTTAGAGAATGACTCTATTTTTAATAAGAATGAGAGATGATTGCTACCTATTGTGTGGCGGTCGTCTCTTTTTTGATAGAAACATGGATTACATACCGAGGGAATCACACTGCTTCTAGTGGTGATATCAAACATAAAAAGAGATTAGGGGAGAGAATCATGAAAAAATTATCAAAGTGGGTCATCTTGTTAGCGCTTGCAGTTGTGTTGACGGCATGTGGTAGCTCTGATGAGGCGACAGGTGAAGACAGTGTCTCAAATGAAGGTGCTGAAGGAGAAAGCTATGATTTAAAAATGTCGATCACAGTAGGAAATAACACATCATGGTATGAGGGTGCTCAAAAGTTAGCTGATGATGTAAAAGAAGCATCTGATGGTCGTATTAACATTACGGTTTATACAAATGAACAATTAGCTGGTGGAGATTCTGCTGGGACTGTTGAACAATTGATGAATGGTCTCATTGATATGTCATATAACTCTACCATTATTTACTCCATTATGGATGAGAGATTTGGCGTGTTAAGTGCACCATTTTTATTTACAGATTTGGAAGCTACGGATGAAGCGTTAGCTGGAGCTGGTGGAGAAGCGATTAACGAAATTTTACGAGAAAACAACGTAGAGCCACTTGGATTTGGGCAAAATGGGTTCCGACAAATTTCAAACAGCCAACACCCAATCCAGACACCTGCTGATCTAGAGAATATGAAAGTCCGTATCCCTGGAATTAGCATGTACACAGATTTGTTTAGAGAGCTAGGAGCAGACCCGACGACGATGACATTCTCTGAAGTATTCACGTCATTGCAACAAGGAACGATTGATGCTCAGGAAAATCCAATCGATGTGTTCCACTCTGCACAGTTAGCTGAAGTGCAAGATTACATTACTCTATGGAACTATTCGTATGATCCAATTGTTTTAGGAATTAATAAAGATCTATTTGAATCAATGAGTGCCGAAGATCAAGAGATTTTACGAACAGCAGCAGTAGAAGCAAATGCTCTTCAAATTCAAGTTGCAAGAGAAAGAGAAGCGGATCAAATTGCTGAGTTACAGGAACAAGGCGTTGAATTTTATGAGCCAACAGAGGACGAGCTAGAATTGTTCCGTCAAGCGGTTGAGCCTGTTTATGAAAAATATGAAAGTGTTTGGGGAGCGGACTTATTAAATTCGTTCCGCTAAAAAAGAGCAGGATGAATGAAGCGATTCATTCATCCTTTTTTTAGAAAAAAGGCTAAAGGGGAGTGAAGAGAATGAGCAGAATGCTTAGTTATGTAGAATATACATTGGTTGTTTTAGCCTTAGGAACGATGTCCGTTTTGACCTTTGCCAATGTTTTGTCCCGTTATTTTCTTAATTCGTCTATTTCCTATACAGAAGAGATTACGGTCAATCTTTTTGTCTTGCTTACCTTTGTAGGAGCTTCGATTGGTGTGAAGCGGGGGGCTCATTTAGGGTTTACGTTAATTTACGATCGTCTTATCGGTTTTAAGAGAGTGTTCCTGGCGCTCTTTAGTTCAGCGCTAGTGCTTTTGTTTTTTAGTGCGGTTCTTTATTTTGGGATTGATTTGGTCATGACGCAAATGGCTAGAAATCGGATGACGCCTGCTTTAGGGTGGCCGCAATGGATTTTTACAATTATGATGCCGATTGGTTGTTTGCTTTGTATCATCCGGACGATTGAGGCAACGGTTTTATCCCTTAAAGAGCAAATTAAAGGAGAGGAGAACACGACGACATGACAGCGATCTTATTATTTGGACTCTTTTTCCTTCTTGTATTTTTAAATATTCCGGTAGCGATTGCGCTTGGTTTATCATCGTTGTTTGTGTTGTTGATCAATAATGGATTTGATTCACTTGCGCTTTTGCCAAGTGTCATGTATTCCTCCATTTCTTCCTTTACCTTGCTCGCCATTCCTTTTTTCATTTTAGCTGGGGTCATTATGGAGTATGCAGGTATTTCAAGGCGTTTGATTGATTTTGCGAATGTTTGTGTCGGACATCGAAAAAATGGAATCGTATTGGTTACTGTGATTACAGCGCTTTTCTTTGCTGCCATTTCTGGATCAGGTCCAGCGACCGTTGCGGCGATTGGGACGATTCTCATTCCGGCTCTTGTTAAAAGCGGTTTCCCTAAACACATATCTGCAGCTCTTGTCGCAAGTTCGGGTTCGATTGGAATTATCATCCCTCCGAGTATTGCGTTCATCGTTTTTGCAGTAGTAGCCAATGACATAGTTCCGATCACCATTAGCCGCTTGTTTATTGCAGGGATTATCCCAGGACTCTTATTAGCAGCTGCGCTTGTTGTTGCAGCAATGTTTGTGAAGCGTAGTTACGGCCAAGGTGAGAAAGAATCAGAAGGTATCGAGGTTGCAGCAACCGTGCCTGTGGAAAAAGCATCTTGGAAAGAAGTGTTTAAAGCATTATATAGAGCGATTTGGGGTTTGTTAATTCCCGTTATTATTTTAGGTGGAATTTACGGAGGAATTTTCACACCAACAGAAGCAGCCGTTGTGGCGGTGTTCTATGCTCTTGTTGTCGGTCTGTTTTTATACCGTGATTTGAAGTTGACGCATTTACCTAAAATTTTGATCGATGCGTCAGTCCAAACAGCCGTTGTTATGCTCATTGTTGGTGCCGCTTCGGTGTTTTCGTACATGGTAACAACGAATCAAATTGCCCAAACGATTTCAGAAGCGATGCTGTCGATTACGACGAATAAAATTATTATCTTATTAATGGTCACGATCTGCTTACTCGTCATCGGTGCCTTTATCGATGCAATTTCAGCGTTTTACTTACTTGTCCCAATCTTACTTCCAATTATGCTTGAAATTGGGGTCGATCCAACGACATTTGGTGTATTTATGACCGTCAACTTAGCAATTGGGTTATTCACTCCACCAGTTGGACTGAATTTATATGTAGCTAGTGGGATAGCCAAAGTTCCTCTGAAGGATATAACGAGGGGGATTCTGCCGTTTTTGGTGGCTTCCATTATTGTGTTATTGATGATAACGTTTATTCCGGCGCTGTCGAACTGGCTGCCTGATTTGTTGGGGATGTAGAGGGTGTTATTGGGGTGCCTGTGGTTGGTCAAGCTTCCTATTAGGACACTACTTGAAGCTTGCTTGTTGATTTTGTGTTGAAAGAAAAAAGGCTTAAGAAGGGAAGGGGAACGAAACAATTTTGTTCTCCTTCTTTAAATACCCATTCGCTAGGTCTATGATGACCTGGTTTTTTTGGCTCACATCAGATTCATTGTTAGAGATATCGCCGAGTTTCCCTAATTTTTATGAAAAAGTGAATCCTAGGTTCGAAAAGATACGTCATATCTTCAAGAGAGTGAGTGGATTATAGGAAGAGAAACAAGTCCCCTTGTCGCTCTGATTGATTTTTGACAAATTGGGGAAGGTAATATATATATATAAGAAATTTTGTGCCTGTGCTTCCGATTTATGGCAACCATATTGTCAAAAGCTGAGTAATAAAGTACGATCTAAAAGGGTTAAAATGTGGAATTTTCTATTAAAGGGAGTAAAATTATGTGCGGATTTGTTGGACTGATTGGGGCTGAAAACGTTAGCCAAACAGAGTTAGAAAAAATGGGCAGCTTAATTACTCATCGTGGCCCTGATGATACCCGTTATTATAGTGATGATATTTGTAAATTTGTGTTTAAGAGATTAAGCATTATTGATTTAGAAGGAGGACACCAGCCTCTATCTTATGAAAATGAGCGCTATTGGATCATTTTTAATGGTGAAATATACAATTATGTTGAGTTAAGAGAGCAACTCATCCAAGAAGGTTATACGTTCCAAACATCATCTGATACAGAAACGATCATTGCCATGTATAGTGCAAAAGGAAAAGAAGTTGTTCAACATTTGCGTGGGATGTTTGCCTTTATTATTTGGGATAAGGAAAAGAAAGAAGCCTTTGGTGCGAGAGATCACTTTGGTATCAAGCCTTTTTTCTATCGGGAAGAAGGAGATTCAGTTTACTGTTCATCCGAATCAAAGTCCCTTATGTACTTAGACAAAACAACGAAGGTGAATAATGGAAGTTTGCAACATTATATGACGTATCAATATGTGCCTGAACCGAATACCATTGCCGAGGGTATTAAAAAACTTGAGCCGGGTTCTTATTTTACGAAAAAAATGAACGAGCCAATGGAAATCAAGAAGTATTGGCAGCCGACGTTCAAGCCGGTTAACAGTGATTTTGAAGAAAAGAAAAAGTTAATTCTCGAAACAATGAAAGAATCGGTTGGGATTCATATGCGGAGCGATGTACCAGTTGGTTCGTTTTTATCTGGCGGCATTGATTCATCCTGTGTGGTTGCTTTAGCGAAACAACTAAATCCGAAAATCAAAACGTTTACAGTCGGGTTTGAACGTAATGGCTTTAGTGAAGTTGATGTGGCAAAAGAGACCGCTGAAAAGCTCGGTGTCGAAAATATTTCGTACACCATTACACCAGACGAATACATCAAGGAATTACCGAAAATCATCTGGCATATGGATGAACCTTTGGCAGACCCGGCTGCTATCCCATTATATTTTGTTGCGCGAGAAGCGAGAAAGCATGTGAAAGTCGTGTTATCTGGAGAGGGCGCAGATGAGTTATTTGGCGGCTATAACATTTATAGAGAGCCGCAATCTTTAAGAGGGTTTTCATATTTGCCTCACAAAGGAAAAGACATTTTAAAATTAATTACGCAAAAGTTTCCTGATGTAAAAGGGAAAAGCTTTGTTGAGCGAGGCTGTACGCCGATTGAAGAACGATATTTTGGAAATGCCAAAATCATGACCGAGTTTCAAAAGTCGATGTTGTTGAAACAATATGATCCAACTAACAAATATACGAATGTTACGGCTCCGATCTATGCGAGAGTAAAAGACTACCATGACATTGAGAAGATGCAATATATCGATATGCACACATGGTTACGCGGAGACATTTTGGTCAAAGCCGATAAGATGACGATGGCCAACTCGCTTGAATTACGTGTTCCGTTTTTGGACAAGAAAGTGTTTGATGTTGCTTCGACGCTTACGATTGGAGATAAGGTGACAAAACATACGACCAAGCTAGCATTGCGTGAGGCGATGAGAGAAGTGGTCCCTGAACATGTATTAATGAGACGTAAGCTAGGCTTCCCAGTTCCAATTAGACACTGGCTTAAGGATGAGATTCATGACTGGGCAATGAATCTGATTCAAGAGAGCAATACGGACTATCTTATTAATAAGAACTATGTTCTGCAGCTGATGGAGTCTCACTGCCAAGGAAAAGGAGACTTTAGCAGAAAGATTTGGACGGTCCTTTGTTTTATGCTTTGGCATCAAATTTTTGTTGAGGGTAAATATGACTTTAATCAAGGGAAAGAGTCTAAGTCGTTAGTTTATGTTTGATGAGGAAGAGCACTGATGTTTATCGGTGCTCTTTGTTTAGTTCGTATAGGTGATTGCCTGACGACCCATTTGGATCCATGCTTCCTTGAAGGGGTCTATTTTGGCTTTTCGGTTTTTCTTTGGTTGCAGCGGATCATTGAAGTAAATATAGTCTTGATCGTATCCTGTAATGACTACAGAATGTTCGTGATACGTAATATCGATTGGACCATCAGGTGTTTGCCACGTTTGAAATGCACTGTCAGGAAGCTTTGAATACCTTGTGTTTGTAATAATCCATATGGGTCTTCCTTTTAATAAAGGATAAAGAATTTGGTCGAACTCTGCTCCTGTCATATCAACGACTTGACTCGGTTTATATTGTTCGGCAAGCAAGGCAATGGGTTCATGGTACACTCCGTACCCAGGATTATTCCTATTGTACATATCGCCGACAAATCCACGGTACGGATTTCCAAAGTGCGTCTCGCCATTTTTTACTTCATATGGAGTCTCATCTTTCACCACTTCTTCGGCTAACACCATTTTATCTACTTCATGACCTGCGTAAGTTAAAAGCATTGCTAAGCTTGTTACTTCGCAGCCTCGAGGCAATTCAGGCAGCTGACTAATGAGTGGGACATCGAGCATGACTGTTTGGGGCTTTTGTTTAATATCCTCCCAAACAAGGGAGCCGATTGTATCATAATGAACTTGACGCCCTTCTTTTTGACTCGCCCAGTTAACAGCCTCTTCAAAAGTAGAAAACCCTTCTAAATAATTGCCTTGGTGATAAACGCTATAAGACGTTTTCTTTTCATCAAAGTGGAAGACATTAGCTAAATTGAACTGTTCAAATGTAGGTAGTTCAAACTGATAATCGCTGCTTTTCATATGATAATACAAAGCAATACAACTAACACACAATGTGAGAAAGGAAAAGACGAGTATGCTTTTCTTTATGAGGACATGTGCTTTTAATACATTACTAAAGAAAATGAGTAACAGGACACAAATTGTAATAATGATAATAACGAGAATAGCTAAGAACAAAAATAGATCACCTCAGTAGGATCGAAGGTTAGCATCAGGATCATTATACGCAGATGAGGGGGTGCCTGTCACCACCCGGAATTTGGCGAAATTTGTAACGTGGGGCCATGTTTGCCAACGTTCAAAGGGGGGACACAAAAAATAGAGATTAAGTAGAGCATTTTGACTTTGGTGAAAGAGAAAAAGCAATGGCTTCGTTTGAAGAGTGGGGAATCAAAGAGGCAGTATGATTCCCGAAATTTCGCTTGAGGCGAGTTTGGGGAATCAAAAGGGCAGTATGATTCCCGAAATTTCGCTCGAGGTGAGTTTGGGGAATCAAAGGGGCAGTATGATTCCCGAAATTTCGCTTGAGGCGAATTTGGGGAATCAAAGGGGTAGTATGATTCCCGAAATTTCGCTCGAGGCGAATTTGGGGAATCAAAGGGGTAGTATGATTCCCGAAATTTCGCTTGAGACGAGTTTGGGGAATCAAAGGGGCAGTATGATTCCTGAAATTTCGCTTGAGGCGAGTTTGGGGGAATCAAAGGGGTAGTATGACTCTCAAAATTTCATTCGAGACAAGTTTCGGGAATCATAAGCGCCAAATGGTTCCTAAAATCCCCCTCGAGCCTAATTTCAGGAATCAATAGAGCCCAATGACTCTCCATATCCCCCCCTTATAACCAGTTTCATAAATCACATAACCTAGTCCACCACCCACTGCTCCACACACCCCAGCAATCTGTGGATTACCGCCAAAGTCACCGCTCAAAAAAACAGCCTCATTATAAACAAAAGGTGGATAAACCCCTATTTATACAGAGGGTTATCCACCTTTTTTGAGATATACACAGCATTTTCTATAGATGAATGCCATGGATCCCGACATATCCACAACTATACCATCCATCAAAGTAGAAAGTAGCTAAGGTCCTTCCGCTGTTCTACTCCTGCCCCACAAACTCCATTAACCAATCTTTCTCTCTACAGAAGCTACTTTCGCATTTTCATAGAAGTTGTTAAAGTAGTCATTTGTTTCTGCGACAATGACTTTCCATAGAAGGAGAAGAGCGACTAAGTTTGGAATCATCATTAAGGCATTAGCCATATCCGCAAACGCCCAAACGGTAGCGAGGTTTGCGATGGTTCCAACACCACAAGCTCCGATGTAAACTAGGCGGTAGCCTGCAATTCCTTTTGAACCAACTAAATATTCAAAGCACTTCTCTCCGTAAATGTACCAACCAACAATGGTTGAGAATCCGAAGAAGATAACTGAGAAGGCAACAATGTATTCTCCGACTACACCAAGAACGGATCCGAATGCTGCACTTGTTAATGCTCCGCCTTCAAGAGTTCCATCGTGAGCGACGCCAGATAGCAATCCGCCTGAAGGGTCCCAGAATCCTGTAATAAGAAGGGTTAATCCTGTCATCGTACAAACAATGATGGTAACGATGAACGTACCTGTCATCGCAACAAGAGCTTGTTTTACAGGATGATCAGCACGTGCGTTACCGGCAATTAGTGCGGCTGTACCAAGACCTGCTTCGTTAGAGAAAATCCCGCGAGCCACACCGTTACGAATGGCTTCAGAAACAACGACACCTAAGAAGCCACCTGCTGCCGCAACAGGGTTAAATGCATAATAGAAAATAAGTTCAAATGCCGGGAAGATCATATCATAATTTAAAATCAAAATTAAAATCGCTCCACCCATGTAAAGGAAAGCCATGATCGGAACGAAGAAACTAGCAACTGCACTAATTCGTTGAATTCCACCAAAAATAATGATACCAACAAGCAAGACTAAAATGACTCCCGTTAGCCAATTCGGCATACCAAAGCTATTGCTCGTTACATCCGCGATCGTGTTTGACTGTACACTATTTCCGATTCCTAAAGCAGCAAATGCACCGAATAAAGCGAATGCGATAGCCAACATTTTAAACTTCCGACCGAGCCCTCGCTCAATGTAGTACATTGGTCCACTTGAGTATTCGCCATTTTCATTTTTCACACGGTATTTTACAGCAAGCAAGGCCTCACCGTACTTTGTCGCCATACCTAGCAAACCAACAATCCACATCCAGAAAATCGCACCAGGTCCACCGAGTGTGATCGCGGTTGCTACTCCGGCGATATTTCCGTTACCGATTGTTGCAGCAAGTGCGGTCATTAGTGCTTTAAAATGACTAACATCGCCCTCAGCTGCTGCGTCTTTGCTATCTTCTTTTCCAAATCCAATTTTAAACGCATAAATAAGTCTGCGAAACTGTAATCCTTTTAGAACGATGGTCAAAAATAAGCCTGTCCCAAATAATAAAATTAAACTGGGCGGCCCCCATAACACACCATTGATTCTTCCTAGTATCTCTAAGATATCCATAAAACTCCTCCTATAAGATAACGCTTTCAATTGCTGTGATGTTCCTGCTTATGCTATTCTAACATAGTAAGAATGGTAACAGTTTGTGAATTTTTACAAAATGAAAGCGTTTTATTTGTCTTTTTTAAACAAACAATGAGATTTTTCAACAATTGGAAGAAGGTGTTTTACATAGATGAGCGGCGAAAATAGGCAGAAGTTTTATCGTCCATTTGATTCATTAGAGGAGTTTGTTGATGCAATTAGCGAACGGTTTCAATGTCCTGTGACCATTGAAGATGCGAATCATCACCTCCTAGCCTATAGTTCTCATGATGAGGGGACGGATGCGGCTAGGATCTCAACGATCATTGGCCGGCGTGTTCCGGAGCGAGTGATTCATCGTTTCTGGAAAGAAGGTGTCATCCCCACTCTTAATCAAAGTGATGAACCACTTGTCATTCCTGAAATCGGTGATATCGGTCTAGGAAACCGAGTGGCTATTTCCATTCGTTCCAACCAAGAGGTACTCGGCTATATTTGGGTATCAGAAGTGGGATGTACATTAAATGAACAAGACCTTGCTGATTTAAAGCTAATAGCGAGCAAAGCGAAGAACCAACTGCTTCAACTAAATCTTCAAAAGAAGAAAAAAGAAAAAAATCACCAAGAACTGCTTTGGCAAATCATTACCGGAGATATAGAGAGCCATCAAATGATTGCAGATCAACTTTCAAATATCGGGCTACACGGAAATAAGCCTTTAGGAATCATCATAGTTACCTTTGAGTCTATGAATCAAGAGTTATATAAGAAGGTAGTTTATACGGCGAAAACGATTCAAAAAGTGACGATTCTCATCGAGACACTTGATGAAAATCAACTCATCTTGCTTATTTCGCCTTCTTCACCAAAAAAGGAAGTGAGCGATGTAACAGATTTTATTGATACCTTTAAGGCTCAAGTAAAAGAGCGATTCGGAATTGCCAATCTCCAGTCAGGGTGCGGATATATCTATGAAAATTATAACTATATTAAGAGAAGTTACGATGAGGCGGCCAAAGTGATTGCATTTAAACGAGCGTTTCCAGAAGAGCTCCCACATGTGAGGTTTTACCATGAACTAGGTGTGTTCCGTTATATTGATCTATTGAAAAAAACAGAGGAAATTCGCGACTATCCTGTGAGTCCAGTGATTCAAAAGCTTCAAAGCTATGACGAAGACAATCGAACGAATTTGCTAGAAACATTAGAAGTGATCTTAAATAAAGATGGCAATATGAATGAAGCAGCCAAAGCACTTCATTGCCATGTTAACACGTTAACGTACCGTCTAAAAAGAATACAAGAAATTACATCGATTCAATTAAAAGATCCTGTACAAAAGTTTGGTCTTTATTTAGATATAAAGCTTTTCAAGTGCGAATAGCGGTTAGCTAAGACGATTTGTCAAAATCAACAAATGAACGCTTTCATGTTTTGGTATTGCCCACAATGCGCTCTTCTCCTCTACGATTTATACTAGCGATATAGAAACTAAATCCCTTTGAGGAGGACGACAGAATGATTATTGGTATTCCAAAGGAAATTAAAAATAACGAAAATCGTGTAGCGATCACGCCAGCTGGTGTGGTTGCACTTACAAAGAGCGGGCATGAAATTTTAATAGAAAAAAGCGCAGGAATTGGCAGTGGCTTTGAAGATGCTGATTATACAGCTGCTGGTGCGACGATGATTGATGAAGCACAAGATGTGTGGGCGAAAGCCGACATGGTTATGAAAGTAAAAGAACCATTAAGCTCAGAGTACGGCTATTTCCGCAAAGGTCTGATTTTATTCACATACTTACACTTAGCTGCCGAGCCAAAATTGGCGCAAGCGCTTGTTGACAGTGGCGTTATTGCGATTGCGTATGAAACGGTCGAAGTGAACCGCACTCTACCATTGCTCACTCCAATGAGTGAAGTAGCTGGTCGTATGGCAGCGCAAGTAGGGGCTCAATTCCTAGAGAAACCTAAAGGTGGAAAAGGCATTCTTTTATCAGGCGTACCTGGAGTAAAACGTGGAAAAGTAACGATTATCGGTGGCGGTGTTGTTGGAACGAATGCAGCTAAAATTGCGATTGGACTTGGTGCGGATGTAACGATCATCGACTTAAGTGCAGATCGTCTTCGTCAACTTGACGATCAGTTCGGAAATGACATTCAAACATTAATGTCGAACCCACTAAACATTGCAGAAGCAGTGAAAGAATCGGATCTTGTGATCGGTGCGGTCCTTATTCCAGGGGCAAAAGCGCCTAAGCTTGTAACGGAGGAAATGATTAAATCGATGGCACCAGGTGCTGTTGTGGTTGATGTAGCTGTTGACCAAGGCGGAATCATTGAAACAGCAGATGAAATCACGACTCATGATAACCCAACCTACACAAAGCATGGTGTTGTTCATTATGCTGTAGCGAATATGCCAGGTGCTGTTCCGCGTACGTCAACGCTTGGGTTAACAAACGTTACGATTCCTTATGCTTTGCAAATTGCAAACAAAGGGGTCGCGCAAGCAGTAGCAGAAAACCAAGCACTAGCACTTGGAGTGAACGTAGCAAACGGGCATGTCACGTACAACGCTGTTGCTCGTGACCTTGGGTATGAGCTTGTCTCTGTTGAGGATGCGCTTTTCAGTAGCGAAACAGTTTTAGCATAATAAAAAGTTCATGTAGGCCCTCTCTAATTTTTGTTGGAGAGGGTCTGTTATTCAGACAGTGAGGAGTTCCACGACATGAAATGGAGCAGCTATCGAAAGACATTTGCCGAGGTCTCATTGGAGGCGATCGAAAAAAACGCAGCGACTTTTAAAAACTGGTTACATCCACCAAATTGCCAGCTGATGGCGGTCGTCAAAGGAGACGGCTATGGCCATGGGGCGACCGAAGTAGCGAAGGCAGCCTTACGCGGCGGTGCTACGTACTTAGGTGTCGCGATTTTAGATGAAGCATTAGAGCTTAGGAACGCAGGGATAGACGCACCCATTCTTGTTTTAGGCTACACGGCACCAGACGCGCTGAAAGAAGCGATCAGAAATAATATTTTAATTACAGTCTTCTCATCTGACGTACGTGATGCGTTAATCGAGCTTGCTAACATAGAGCAAAAGTCTATTAGCGTTCATATAAAAGTGGAAACAGGCATGGGACGAGTCGGTGTTCAAACGACGGGGGAATTGCTCGATCTCGCTTTACCGCTTTTTTGTCATAAAAATATTGAGATCGAAGGGGTATTTACTCACTTTGCTGAAGCGGACAACCTTTCCTCAACCTATACGGATCAACAATTTGATCGGTTCACTTCCTTTATTCGGACACTAGAAGATGAGGGAGTATCGATCCGACTAAAACATTGCTGTAATAGCGCCGGCACTCTATTACATAAAGATAAACACCTTGACATGGTTCGAGTTGGCATAAGTTTGTACGGGTTAAAACCGGATCCGTCCCTACAAATGCCGATCACACTAAAGCAAGCGATGCGACTTTTTTCTAGTATTGTGTCAGTACGAGAGCTGGGTGAAGGACAGTTTATTAGTTATGGCCGTACTCATAAATTGCCAACCCAACGTACCATTGCTACTCTGCCTATAGGCTACGCTGATGGATTGTCGCGAGCTTTGTCTAATAAAGGCTTTGCTTTAGTGAAGGGGGAAAAAGCTCCGATTATCGGGCGAGTTTGTATGGATCAAACGATGATTGATGTAACCGATCATGCTGATGTCCAGGTGGGGGAACGTGTTGAATTTCTAATTGATGATATGGCTGAAATAGTGGGAACGATCAATTATGAAGTAGTTTGTTCGATTAGTAAACGCGTGCCAAGGTATTATGAAAAGCTCTTAGTGCATAACTAAGGGTTTTTTGTTGTTGTTAATTTATTAATTAGATTTTATTATAAAGAAAAAGGTAGGAGGTATGTGCTATTGATGATGAAACAACGCTCTGAATCGTTAGAACTATTGATGCTAAGGTCATTATACGCTCGTATGGATTTAGGGGCTCAAACTGAACAGTACTATATGAACCTTGAAAAAGGCTACGAAGGTGAGTTGATTTTTGATGAGTGGATGAAGCCCCTTTTTGATGGCGGGAGGATTTTTTTAAATGATTTGTTACTTGAATGTAACAACACGCTTTTCCAGATTGATTCCTTCATGCTAACCTCCACTACTTTGTACCTCTTTGAAATTAAAAATTACGAAGGCGACTTTATTATTGAAGAAGAAAGATGGTATTCAGCCGCCAAAAAAGAAATGAAAAACCCCCTCCTTCAGTTAAGAAGAAACGAATCGCTACTGAGGCAACTGCTTCAGGAACATCGAATAACCTATCCTATTGAATCATACCTAGTCTTTGTCCATCCCGAATTTACTTTGTATCAAGCACCCCTTAATTTACCCATTATTCATCCAAATCAGCTTAAACGCTTCATTACGAAGCTAAACAAAAAGCCAACAAAATTAAAAGACACCCATTCCAAATTAGCGGAAAAACTATTATCTCTTCATCTCCCGGAATCACCTTACACCCGGCTCCCCGAGTACAACTATGCTTCCTTACAAAAAGGAATCCCATGCCCACATTGTCAAACTTTCTATACCTCTTTTGCCAGCCGAAAAACATTTCTATGTACCAGTTGTGGTTGGACAGAGAACATTATTGCAGCAGTATTACGAAATATAGAAGAATTTACAAGACTGTTCCCGGATAAAAAAATAACGACAGAAACTATTTATGATTGGTGTAATGAAATTTGTTCTAAAAAAGTAATTTGGACGGTTCTATCAAAAAACTACAAGTATATGGGACATGGTAGATCGGCTTATTATGTTAATCATGATTGAGTAGGAGCCTGGACGTATGATTCCTGAAATTGAGCTAGCGGTGGATCTCGGGAAACGGAGAGGGCGTATGATTCCTGAAAACGAGGTTGCTGTGAATTTCGGGAAACGGAGAGGAGGTATGATTCCCGAAACTGAGCATGTGGTGGATTTCGGGAAACGGAGAGGAGGTATGATTCCTGAAAACGAGGTTGCTGTGAATTTCGGGAAACGGAGAGGAGGTATGATTCCCGAAACTGAGCATGTGGTGGATTTCGGGAAACGGAGAGGAGGTATGATTCCTGAAAACGAGCATGTGGTGGATTTCGGGAAACGGAGAGGAGGTATGATTCCTGAAATGGAGCTAGTAGTGGATTTCGGGAAACGGAGGGGACGTAAGATTCCTGAAATGGAGCTAGTAGTGGATTTCGGGAAACAAAGGAGACGTACGATTTCTGAGTTCCCGCTTGTGCTGTATATACCAACCATATATTGCATTTTACTTGTTTCAGAGACAAGAATATAATGAACTGTAGCTTAAAATAAGAGTAGTTTACTCATCGTAAATAACTATTGTGGGATAATTCTGGGTCGGAGTAGAGGTAGCGTGATGGAAAAAGAAGCAATCATATTCTTACATGGAATGATAGGAAATCAACATGCTTTCAAAAGGGAAATAGATAGGTTGGAGGAGCAGTATCATTGTATCGCGTATGACTATTATGATCCTGCTGATCTAGAGTCTAAAGAGCCGTTGGTTTTGGATTTTTTCATTGAACAGCTTTATCGGCAATTCAGGAAAGCAAACATTGAAAAAGCTCATTTATGTTCCTTGAGCTACGGCTGTATCGTGGCCGCTGCTTTTACGGAGAGATATCCTGATATGGTCATTAGTTTGACGTTTGTTGGGGGCTATTGTTGTCAGGCTCCTTCGCAATTTTATACGAATGTAGTAACGTTGTTGGAAGAAAAATCACTTTTCGAATATAATGTTTGGGTGAAGCGATGCGCGCGCTTGCTGAATCCGAATAAAGAGCATATTCCGGAAGACTCGGAATCTATTTTTATAAAATATACGTTACAGTTAGATCCAGTGCTTTTTGAAACAGCGTTACGCGTTCACTTAGATTTTGATTCAAGAACGGTTTTGTCGAAAATCCGGGTACCGATTTTATGGGTTATGGGAGAATATGATGATTTGTATAAAGCAACTCTTCCAGATTTAAAGACATTGAACCCATATATTGAGTACGCGGAGATCATGGGTGCTGGACATGTTGCGCATGTTCATCAGCATGAGCAGTTTCTTTCTGTTTTTCATAAATATTTGCAAGGCATGTCGTTACAAGTGATTGCTTAAGATGGCGAGGTGGCCTTTCCTTTGCGCTGACGAAATATGGACCCATCGTTCTAAGTCAGTGTAGGGGATTTTTTTGTTTAATACGTTTATTAGGAGGTACCATTTTGTCTATCAAGAAAAAACTACCTTTGCTGTTTACCTCGTTGGTACTATGTGTATTAATTGCGAATAGTGTTCTGCATTATGAGCGGTCGAAGGCGAAATTACTAGATTTTAATGAAAGAGAAATTAACCTGATTACTCAAGAAGTTTCGTATCAGGTGGAAAACGCGAAAAATGGTGCCCTTTATGTCGAGGATATGTTAGCGAGGGAGTTGCGTACGGCGTCAATTGCTGCAAAATACGCCCTGCCTCCTAACTATGAAGATGTGACAAATGAACAGCTTGTCCAGCTGGCTGACGAGCTGATGGTCTCTCATATTACGTTATTAGCGGAGACAGAAGATGATATTATTGGTGTAAAATCGTCTGATCTTCATGAGATTGATATGTCTACGAATCAGTGGGAATTTTGGTATGAGGCTTTTCAGCAATTGTTCTTGGTGACGCCTGTTTCTGTGGAAGAGGGGCTAGCCCTAGAGAACTATTGGTCCGGTCCAACGGAGGTAGCTTCGAGCAATCCGGATCATACGGATAAATGGGGTTATTTTCATGATGGAACTACGAATTATATAATTAATCCTTATTTTAGGGACGAGCAAGTTTTAGAATATGAGAAGTTGTTTGGTCCGGCCAATATTATGGAACGTTTCACAGATAAATTAGATGGTGTTCTTGAGTTAACGGTTTTTAATCCGGAAAATTTTGGCCAAGAAACGATTGTACGGAATTTTAGTGGAGGGAATTTTATTCGAATAGCGGATCAGCCGATCTGGTATGGAACGTACGAATTTGAAAATCAAGATGCCGATGTGGCGATGGTGGAGCAGGCGGTAAAAACAGGACAACCTCAAAATTATACGGATGAGATGAATGGAAAACTTGTTGCTAAAACGTTTGTTCCGATTGATACAGATTCGCAAGATCCGTATGTGATTGGGATTTCGTACGATTATGGTTTGATTCAGGCAGAACTTCGAGACGAGCTGATGCAGCACATTCTACTTTCGATTCCGTTTATTGTTCTTGTGTTAGTGACGAGCACAATCTTCTCGCGTTCGATTACGAGGCCGATTGGCTATATTGACGAAAAGGTTAATGACATTGCACAAGGGAACTTTGGGGGAGAAGTGATTTTGAAGCGGAAAGATGAACTAGGACATCTTTCGCAAAATGTAAATGCATTATCCAAGTCGTTGCAAAGCTATATTACAGATTTGAAAAAAAGCCAGGAAGTGATTCAGTTTCAAGCGGACCATGATCCGCTAACAGGGCTCTATAACATAAGGTATTTTCAAGAAGAATTAACAGAGCGTATGGATCAAGCGAAACAAACGGGAGAGATGCTCGCTGTTTTGTTTATTGATATTGATCGGTTTAAAGATGTAAACGATACGTTAGGTCATGCGAAAGGCGATCAGTTAATTCAACTCATTTCAGAGCGGATTAAGAGCTGTCTACCGAGTGAGAGCAGTATTCTGACGAGACAAGGTGGAGATGAGTTTGTTATATTATGTAGCGGCCTTGATGAAGAAAAAGTTATAGAAAAAGCGAATAGATTGGTCGCTTCGATCAACCAGCCGTATGTGATCGGCGAGCATGAAGTTTTTGTTAGTGCTAGTTGTGGTATAAGTTTGTATCCAGACCATACAGATCAGGTGGACACGCTCATGGTGTATGCAGATCGTGCGATGTATGCCGCGAAAAAACTAGACGGAAATCAGGCTGTTATTTATGATGAAGAAATTAGTATAGAAAAAAATAGAAAGCTTCGGATTGAAGCAAGGCTCAGAAAGGCGATTAAAGAAGAGTTGGTTGAGGTGTTTTATCAGCCGAAAATCGATGCCCGGACGAATCAGCTTACAGGAGTGGAAGCTCTCCTAAGGTGGACGGATGAGGAGCTAGGGTTTGTTTCGCCGGATGTGTTTATTGGTGTCGCAGAGGAAACAGGATTAATTCATCCGTTATGGGAAATAGCGATGAAGAAAGCCTGTTTTCAAGTTGCAAAGTGGAATAAACAACGAGAAGAGCCTCTAAGTTTAGCAGTGAATTTTTCCGCTAAACAATTTCAAGATCCTTGTTCTTTGGTCAAGCAGGTGAAAGACATTCTAGCAAAATATCAATTAGCACCGAACTATTTTGAAGTTGAAATAACGGAGAGTACGTTGCTTTTTAATACGAAGGAAACGATTAGAGCGCTCGAGAATTTGCAAGAGCTTGGGATTTCTATATCGATTGATGATTTTGGAAAGGGCTACTCGTCATTAAGCTACTTGAAGTCGTTGCCGATTAATTGCTTGAAAATTGACCGATCCTTTATTCAGGATATCAATGAGGATCAAAGCAATTCTGAAATTGCCGAGGCGGTTATGAGTCTAGCGCGGACTTTGCACCTAGATGTGATAGCTGAAGGTGTAGAAAAAGAGTACCAAAAAGAGCTTCTGATGAAGAATCAATGTTATTATATGCAGGGGTATTTATTTAGTAAGCCTGTTAGCGCAGAAGAGTTTGAGCAATGGTGGGGCGGGGGAACAGATTCGTCGTCGTTAAGCGGGGTCTAGTCTTTAGCTTTGTCTTGTTGAAACGGATTGTGCATGTAAGGTAAGAAAGGTTCGCTATGCTATGTTACTAGAGTTCGTTTTTGTGTTTTTAATCCTGTTATTTGGGAGTTTTATTCAAGGAGTTAGTGGGTTTGGGTTCGGTCTTTTGGCTATGGGCTTTCTGCCATTACTGTTTACGGTAAAAGAAAGCACGCTTCTTGTGGTCTCGCTCGCTTTTGTGTTATCGGTGAGTATCGCCGCGCAATTGTATAAGCATATTCAGTGGCGTTCGCTGATTGTGATCTTGTCTGCTGCGTTAGTAGGGCGAGTTGGTGGATTTTTTGTATTGAATTCGTACGGAGAAGAGGACATTTTAAAGGTGTTTCTCGGAATATTTTTAATGGGTGTTGTCATGTATTTGTTTTGTAGCAAGCCGCCGAAACCGGATGCTGCAAAGGTAAATGGAACATGGCTGCCGATTGCACTTGGATTTTGCGGAGGGCTGGTAGGTGGTGTTTTTGCTGTAGGGGGGCCGTTCTTTGTGTTTTACTTTCTTTTGGTCTTTCACAGCAATAAGTATGCGTATAGTGCCAATCTTCAAGTAACGTTTGTGATGACAGCTATGATCACGATTGTGATGCATGGGGTTAATGGTGACTTTTCGTGGGAGTTTTTCGGTTATTTCTTGGTCGGGCTTGTGAGTGTCCTTATCGGTTCGCGAATAGGGGTGCACTTTTTTGCGAAGCTGTCACAAGCAAATATTAAGAAGATCGCTGCGGTTGTTGTGGCGATAGCGGCTGTGAATTTGGTGTTATAAAGGTGCCTGTCACCACCCGAGATTTGTCGAGCCCAGTTTGTTGTGGATAGGTACGATTTTGTGATACGAAAAAATATCGGTTTTCTCCACCATTAGTGGATAATTGTGAGGTTATCCAGCCTTTTTTCCACATAATAAAGGTATCCACAGCTTGAGTTCGAGTTTTTACGATTGAAAAGATGAGATATTCACATAAATATGGCGACCGGGTGTTTGCGCACTCGGTTTTTTTAGTATAAATTTATATTAATAAAGGGGCAGGAAAGTGTAATCATGATTGATCATTCATTTTATTGTCTATGATGAAACTATAACCCTATTAAAAGGAGATTGGATATGAGTGTAACAATCCTACGAAACGATCCTTGTCTTTGTGGAAGTGGAAAGAAGTATAAAAAGTGTTGTATGAATAAGGAGAATGTTGTTCAAATTCAGCAGGCAAAGGAAGAACGCTTTTCACAGAAAAAACATCAATTAACCGAAAAGGTAAGAATGTTTATTGATTCAAAATTAACGTATAAACAAGATCAAAACCTTTTTACTGAATTCAGAAATCGCACCGATCGCACCATTAATGAGCATGTTGAGCGGATGTTTTTTGAGTTTTGGCTTTATTTCTTCCACCGATATGAAAATGGTTTGCGCGGGATTGAATGGTTTGCAAAAGAGAGAGCTTCTAGGTTATCAGGAGCAGAGAGGGAGCTTGTAAAAAAATGGGCAAGCTTACAGCCAAAGCTTGTTGAAGCGGTGGAGAAAAGACAGTCAAGCATTGTGTTTAGAGATGTTTTGACAAATGAAGCGCTGGCAGTACCTTTTCCATCAGAACAGCTGCGTACATTCGCTCCATGGTATGGGACGTTTGCGTTAATCGAGCCATTGGGTGATCAGTATTTCTTTCATGGTGTCAATGTCATGATTGCACCAGATGGAATCGAGCGTGCCAAAAGAAAGATAGAAAAATTGCAAGCTGAGAGCGAAAACAAGGATTCATTCTTATACGATTACTATCCTGAAATATTGGCAACTTCTATTCGGAACCTAGAAAAAGAAGAGCATACAACGAAAGAAATTTCTGTCTATAAAATCCACGCTGATCTATTAGATGAGAGAAAGGTGGGAACCTTTTTTTACGAACTAGAGGAGTTGGCAATTAATGAATGGACTGAGACGAAGAAGGAAGCAGCTTGGCTTAAAAACTGGAAACTCTATCAAGATAGTGAAGTCAAAGGAGACGTTGTTCTGGCTGATGTCTTTGGCAACCTTGAAATAGAGGATGAGTATGCAACGTTCACGTGCTATAGCGAGGAAGCTAGGGATGCGTTTTTAGAAAAGTTAGGGGAAGTACACCTCTATGTTGCCAATGTGACAGAGGAAAGAGAGTCAGTAACGATTCCGTTTAATGCTGAGATACAAAATGCAATGGTTCAATTGAGTGAGCAAGTTCCACGATATGTTTCCGTTTATGCGCAAATGGTTGGACTTATTGATATTCATGATAAAATACCAAAATATGATCATCTCTCTTTACAGGAGTTAGTTGAACAAAAACGTGCAGATGAAGCAGATTTATGGTTGAAACAAATGGAGTATCGCACGTATTTGATGATTCAGGAAGACTTTGGGGAGGTTGAGTTTACCGCTGATTATAATTCGTTTAGGAAAAAACTTGGACTGCCACTTTCTCCCTTTGTTACGGGAGGAGCATTACGAAAATCAACTGTTCAAGAAACTAAACCGAAAAATCCGAAGCCAAAGTTTGTTACTGATGAAGAAGCGATTTTGTTTGAGAGCTTAGGGTTTACTCCTCAAACGTTTCAGACGTTTTATACGGAAGACGCTGTTACCTTTTTCAATGAAAAGACGAATGGAAAAGGGGAAAATACGGTTAGGAAATATCGCAACAGCCTCTTTGATATCCGCGAAATGCTAGAGAAATCTGCTTTCGAGAGCTGGGCTGAAGTGGATGACGAGTTTTGGGAGAAAGTAATTGTCTATGATTTCTTTGAGATCAACGGGCCTGCTAGTAAATCTCATATTAAAGAGTTTTTATCGACGATCAAGGTGTTTACCAAGTGGCTTGAGAAAAGGAAGAAAACAAAGGTCGCTAAAGAAGTGGCGGAATTTATTTCTAAGGTTGAGCGAGAATTACTTGATGGGGCTGAGTTAGTGGCGCATTTCACACCATTTCACCGCAGCAGAAGTGACGTAAATGATGTTATGGCTGACCTCTCAAAAGTTCTCCGGAAAAAAGATAGAGATTACAATGAGGTTATTGAAGGAAGATTTCAAGTTACGAAAAAGAATAAAAACAGCATCGAGTTAAAAGATGTAGGAGGCGAACTTGATCCATTTACTGCCAGGGTGTCATCAAGATTCATCCCCTTAATTCATGAAGGCATGTTCTTGGATATAGAAATTGAACAGAAGAATAAGACGGAGTTTGAAGTAGTTGATATTTATCAAGTGTATTCGAAGGAAGCGGAATGGTTGATGTAGGTGGTGCCTTGGGGGTGCCTGTCACCACCCGGTTTTTGTCGAAAAGAACCCCTCTCTTTATTGTAAGGAAGGGTTCCTTTATATAGCTTATGGAAGATCAAGGAGTTGATCTCTCAGTTCATTGAGCTCAATGATAAGGTCTGTTGCGGGAGAGGTTAGAGGAGTGAGGTCCTCCTTATAAACGTATTCTCCCTGATCTAATGCTTCTTTCATATAATTTTGTAAGTCGACGTATAAATTGCGTGATTTTTCTATTGTGCTTTCGATTTTGGAGATGATGGTTTGGTCTGCTGAATCAAATTGACTCGTATCATAAGGAACATAATTGTTATGTGCCACCTCAGTTGCTGCAACATGCTCTTCAATCTGTTGTAAGGCACTTTCTCTAGTAATGTTTCCGTCTGAATAAGCGTACAAGATAGTGGCTGAGACTGTCATCCGTCTATCCAAATCGCCAATGATATGATAGACATAGTTTATATAATTCTCAGATTCAGACAACTCTTGTATGGGAGATTCTTGTTGATTGGTCGTACTTGTGTAAGATTGGTAGCTGTGATAGACGGCGTACCATATTCCGATAGAAGTACATAAAAAGACAACGATTAATAGCTTTTTGATCATGTTTTGTGCTCCGCTCTTGGTGGATTTTGATGTTGTTTGATTGTAGTATACATCAGCGGGGGTGCCTGTCACCACCCGGTTTTTGTCGAACGTTGTGAATGCACTAGAAAAAAAGACAGAATCGTTATGATAACGGTTCTGTCTTTTCCTTTAACGTAATTGAATTGTAAGTCCTGGATCTTCATAGTCGAACATGTTCTCTATATGTAAATCTATTTTATGATCGTTGTCTTTCAACTTTTCTGGTACTTCAAAATAGAGATACATATCGATTTCTTCGCCTAAGGCTAATTCATAATCAAATGCAAAGTCACTGGCATTGTTGATTAAGTATAGAAACCCTGGGTAGAACTCATAAAAGTCATCTTCTACTAGAGTAAAACGGATAGGGACGTCAAAAAGCATATCTAGATTTTCATTAGAGAGGTTAGTTGTGGTCATCTCTACTACATAGTAGAGAATATTGTCATCAGGTTCTATGTTGAAAATCGTTGGGTAGTCTCGATCGTAATTGGGTGGTTCAATGTTATCTGTGAAGTACGAATCTCCTATTTGATACTGAAGCAATTCCTCTACTGTTACCGTGCTATTCTCGACTTGGATATCGTAAATGGGATAGTCTATGTCGGCATAAGGGTCGATTTCGTCAAAAGCTTCGACCGCCTCGATAACCTCGTATTCTTCGGCATACTCTTCATCTTCAAAGATGGCAGCAATAACACCAATGATGAATAAGAACGCCATAATCCCAACAACGGTGTAAATGCCACCTTGAAAGAAACGATTTCGCTTTTTAGGTTTCTTATAATCCTTAGCTTTTCTAATGGAAGCGTAGTGGGTGATGAGTGAAACGAGTGTACTCGAAACGGATTGATTGATTTTTTGAAAAACAACGGATTCTTGGAAGGAACCATTATATTCAAAGGTTAGCTTGGAATACGTCGATGTATCAAATAGGGAGGAAACTTGAGATATCGCGTAGTACTCGTAATATTGTAAGAAGTCTAATCCCGTTTCGCCTTTTGCTTCATCATAAGAGAAAAAGAGAACTCGGTAGTTTGTGAAAACTAGCAAACCTTCGAAAGTTTGGTTTTCATCCTTATAAAAGTACTCAGCTCGAACGATCCCTTGAATTTCTTCCCCTTCCATATCTAAAAAGGATAGACAAACAACGGCCTCGTGATCGGTTAATATAATACTTCCGTTCGTTATGTACTTTACTGTGTTTCTCATGTTGTCGATTTCCCAGGTTGATACAGTCGTCATGAATGATCCCTCCATTATGCGGTGATGCGATGTTCGTATTCGTGAACGTGAGCAAGTCATTTCATATCATACAACATTTTCCATTTCGGAGGATGAGGAGAAAATACTGGGTGGAAAGTTCCGGTTCTGGTGCCTGTCACCACCCGAAGTTTGTCGGTTATTGTCGCTGTTTCGAGTTGCAAAAACAGGTCGAAAATAGTGATCCTTTCCTCCGATCGGGAATATCCTGTAAAAAGGGGGAGAGGATTTATGATTCTTCTTAAAAAAGTGCAAGCTTGGTTCGTAAAACAAATGAATACAAATGAGCTAACGTACTATGATGTCATGCATTTTAAAGCAATTGGATACAAGGAAATGTATAAGAAGAGCTTTCCTCGTCAACATCGTTACTAAAAAAACCTCCAATCATGTACGTTGTTACCGCATACATGATTGGAGGGTGTTTTTTTTATTTGCTTTTCGTGCGCTGGATGACTTTAGTTCGATCAAAGTCCACTAGGGAAGATTCAGAGGTTACGAATGAGTACTCCTCATGTTTTTGTTTTCCTGATAATTTATGTTTGATATTCATTTTTTCTAGAGGTTCCGATTTTTCTTCTACTAAAGAGGTCTTTTTCATTCCCGAAAGCCAAGTCTCGAGCTTGTATGTTCCCCGATCGGTGATGTGGCACAAGTCCTCAAACGTATCAACTAACTCAATTAAACAGTCTAATCCGCTACGTAACTCGGCAACCCCCGTCCCTTTTGCTTTATCAGAAGAATGCTCCATTTTATACATCGTCTCTTTATATCTAAATTCAATATAACAACTGTGACGATCCCAGTTGTAATCGAAATAGGCAACATTTAAACGTTTCATAATTCGAACAAGTCTTCGTTCACACATATCTTGTTCTTTAGTGTAAGATGTTTTGAAAATTTTGAACAATTTGAGCATACCAATCATCCTCCGTTTTTTATGATCTTTTCACCCATCGTTTGACATCCGTTTTTCCAATACCTTTCACTTCTACAAAATTAGCTAGTCCCCTTTATAAATCGTTCGACTTCTGGTGCCTGTCACCGCCCGGGTTTTGACGGTTTTTGTCGAAGGGGGATGATGTGGTTTGGCGGGAAATGGGGTAAAATCGGAGTAATAGATTGATCGAGATCAAGGGGGCGTATGGATGACCATGTATTTAACAGAACAGCTTGCTCAAGAAATTGTGAATCGGACCATGGCGATTCTTCCATATAACATTAATGTGATGGATGGGGAAGGAAGGATTATTGGTTCTGGGGATAGACAGCGTATTTCGACGAAGCATGAAGTGGCAAGTGAGGTATTAAGGAGAAAAGAGACTGTGGAGATTGGAAAGTTGGACACAGAACAGTGGAATGGGGTAAAAGAGGGAATCAATTTGCCGATTGTATTTCAAGGTGAGATTTTAGGCGTTGTTGGGATTACGGGAGCCCCTGACGAAACGAGAGGATATGGGGAATTGGTCAAGATGACGACTGAAATGATCATTGAGCAGGCTTTTTTACAAAAACAGTTACAACTAGATGAACGAATTAAAGAGGAGTTTGTACACCAATTGCTTAACGGCAGCGATCTTGAGGATAATTTGTTTTATGAAAAGGCAAAGTCACTACAGATCGATTTAGCTGTTCCGAGGGTTGTGATCATTGTAAAAGGCGGAGCTCTTGAGTTAGAGCACAATCGAAATTTGGAATTAATGATCAATGAGCTTCTTGAGAAGGAAGATCTAGCAGTCTCAACATTTACAGGAGAAATGGTCATTGTTAAAAAGGTGTATGAAAAAGATGGCCAGTGGGAGAAGGATCGCACTGTAAGCACGATTCGAATTTGGCTTCAGTCCTTACATAAAATCGATTCTACATTGAAACTAGCAGTTGGTGGTTATTACTCGAGTTTTCGTCAAATGTATCGTTCATATGAAGAGGCAAAAGACACATTACTAGTTGGGCAGAAGCTGGCGCCTGAACAACCTTTTTTCATGTTTGATGATTTTTCGATTTACGTATTAATGAATAAATTAGCGAGCGAAATCGATAATAACCCATTTTCCGAATTGGTCAATAAGTTGAGGGCAGAGGATGAATTAGGAGAACTTCAAAGGACGCTACAAGTATACATAAAAGAAAATGGCAAGGCGAGCAATACAGCAAATGAATTGTTTATCCATCGCAACTCTTTACAGTATCGGTTAGAAAAAATCAAAGAGATAACCGGAAAGGACCCTAGAAATTACAAGCAATTATTTGAGTTGTACCTGTCACTAGTGATCGATATGTTTGCTACTAGAGAAAAATGACTGTTCGAATGAACAGTATATCGTTATTGAATGCGCTTTATTTTAGTCATCTGACCAATGAAACATAAAAGTAAAACGCTTACAATGAGTATTACATTCAGTTCAACTAGGAGGGACAACAATGGATATTCAAGTAAGCGCTTTAGGCGCACTAGTAGGTTTAGTATTAGCAATTGTTCTTATATTTAGAAAAGTACCACCTGTCTACGCGTTAGTAGGAGGAGCTATGGTAGGTGGGTTAGTCGGCGGAGCGTCGGTTACGGAAACCGTTGACTTAATGATGGGCGGAGCACAAGGAATTATCCCAGCTGTTCTGCGGATTTTAGCAGCGGGTGTGCTTGCTGGGGTGTTAATTGAATCAGGAGCTGCTGCTTCCATAGCGGAAAGCATTGTTAAGAAAATAGGAGAAAGAAAAGCATTGTTCGCACTAGCGATCGCGACGATGATTTTAACAGCTGTCGGGGTGTTCGTTGATGTCGCGGTTATTACGGTTGCGCCGATTGCCTTAGCGATTGCAAGTCGTGCCAATTTATCAAAAACAGCGATTTTGCTCGCGATGATTGGTGGAGGTAAGGCAGGAAATATCATGTCACCGAACCCGAACTCGATTGCGGTGGCAGAAGCATTTGAAGTACCGTTAACGTCGGTCATGGCTGCGGGAATTATTCCGGGATTATGCGGACTTGTTGTGACATACGTGATTGCGAAAAGGTTAGCTCAAAAAGGGTCGATGGTTTCTCTTGATGAAATTACACAAACAAAAGAGCAAAAGTTGCCAGCTTTCGGGCTTGCGATTATTGCGCCACTTGTCACGATTGTGTTACTTGCTTTGCGTCCGTTATTCGATATTGTTATCGATCCGATGCTAGCTCTTCCAGCAGGTGGACTTGTCGGGGCATTAGTAATGGGGAAGATTACATCGATTAATAAGTATATTGTTTCTGGTTTAAATAAAATGTCAGGTGTAGCTGTTTTGCTTCTTGGAACAGGGACAATCGCTGGAATCATTTCGAATTCTGGACTAAGAAATGTGCTCATTGATGGCATTGATGTGCTTGGGTTGCCAACGTTTGTGTTAGCGCCTGTATCAGGTATTTTCATGTCAGCAGCAACAGCTTCAACTACGGCTGGTGCGGCTGTAGCAAGTAGTGTGTTTAGTGCAACGTTAATAGAATTAGGGGTAGCCGGTCTTGCGGGTGCAGCGATGATTCATGCTGGTTCCACTGTTTTGGATCACCTCCCACACGGAAGCTTTTTCCACGCGACAGCGGGAAGTGTACTAATGAACTTTCAAGAGCGTTTAAAGTTGATTCCATATGAGTCACTAGTTGGGTTAACGATTGCGATTGTCTCAACATTAATCTTTGGCGTGTTTAAGTTATTTTTATAGGGGAGGGAAAGAGCGTGAAAAAAATTGTGATTGCACCAGATTCGTTTAAGGAGAGTATGACCGCATTACAGGTTGCTAATGCGATTGAAGAGGGTATGAAAGAAGTTTTGCCTAACGTTGAGTATGTAAAAATTCCGATGGCTGACGGGGGAGAAGGAACGGTTCAATCGTTAGTCGATGCAACAGGCGGAACGGTGGAGTATACGACTGTTACCGGCCCATTAGGGGATAAGGTAGAAGCATTTTATGGACTATTTGGAGACGGGAAGACGGCTGTTATTGAAATGGCGGCAGCTTCGGGGCTAGAGCTTGTGCCGAGTCAAGAGCGCAACCCGATGGTGGCAACGACTTATGGAACCGGCGAACTGATTTCGATTGCGTTAGATCAAGGTGTGGAGCGAATTATTATCGGAATTGGTGGAAGTGCGACCAATGATGGTGGAGCTGGGATGATTCAGGCGTTAGGCGGGAGATTACTAGATGCAGAGGGTAATGCAATTCCGTTTGGCGGAGCAGGTCTTGCAAGGCTAGATCGAATCGATTTAACTCACCTTGATAAGCGTCTTGCTCATGTGACTGTGGATGTCGCGTGTGATGTGGATAATCCATTAACTGGTCCAAAAGGAGCATCTGCTATTTATGGTCCTCAAAAAGGAGCAACAAAAGAACAAATTGAGGTGCTAGACGCGAATTTGGCTCATTATGCACGTGTGATCAGTCGGGACGTAGGGAAAGACATTGAAGAGGTGCCAGGGTCAGGAGCGGCTGGTGGATTAGGAGCAGGACTGCTTGCCTTTTTACCAGCGGAGCTAAGACGTGGCGGAGACCTTGTGATTGAAGCAACTAAACTAGAAGAGGCGGTTCGGGATTCTGATTTGGTTATCACAGGAGAAGGGGGCATTAATCATCAAACGATTCACGGGAAAACCCCTATTTGTGTGGCGAAAACAGCGAAAAAATATGATGTACCAGTCATTGCGCTTGCAGGTAGTTTAACAGACGATTATTCCAATGTATATGATCACGGGATTGATGCGATCTTTAGTATTGTGCCGGGAGCTGTAACGTTGGAAGAAGCTCTTAAAACAGGTTATGAAAATACGAAAAATACAGCTCGGAATCTAGCAGCTGTGATGGCAGTGCGGTAGACGGTGCCGCCTTTGGCGGTGCCCTTTGGCGGTGCCTGTCACCACCCGGTTTTTGTCGAAAATCTTCCCTTAAAAAGGGGAGGTTTTTTTGTTTGTGGGGGTGCGTGTCACGCATGGGGAAATACGGGGTTGTTGTTCTTAAGTGAGCGATGGAGTATCGGAAGAGGTGATTCTAGAAATGAAAAAATGGGACAAGGAACCTAACTGGTTCCTGTGCCCCATGGCCTTACATCTTCGCTATTTCTTCTTGAAATTCACCTGATTTAATCCGGAAATTTGGATTCGGTCTCCGGAATTTAATGTTGTTGTCACACTTGTTACGGTATAGGAATCGGATTTGTTTGAAAGGATCTCATTTACGAGCAAACGATTTCCTCTGTAAATGATTAAATTGCCAGATCCTCGAGGTGTTGTAATTTGGTATCTACCTGCATTAATATCTTTGCCTACGGTCCAGTATCCTGCATGTAGGGTGTTGGATTTCACATTGGAAACCTTAGTAAATTGGACACTGTTTAGCCCCATTATTTCTATTTCATCCCCAGATTTTATATCGGTAGTAACGACTTTCACACTATAGGTGTTATCGCTACTTGAGAGGATTTCATTCACGAATCGGTTGGTGCCCATACCAATAATTAAATTTCCGCTACCAGAAGTTGTTGTAATTTTATAGCGTCCCTCTGGTAAATCCCTTCCGGCTTTCCATGTCCCGGCACTTAGGTTTTTTACATACGGAACCGTTACGGTCATAGAGCTAGATTTGCCATTTGTTGTTGTGGCTGTAATTTGAGCAGTACCGTTGTTGACGGCTGTCACGATACCTTTGCTGCTGACAGTCGCTACTTTTGTATTCGACGATTTCCACTTCACTGTTTTATCTGTTGTATTACTAGGGCTAATAGTAGCAGATAGTGTTAGTGTTTTTCCTTTATGGAGTGTTGCTGACGTTTTATCGAGCTTAATAGATTTTGCCGCAACTGGGGCAGTAACGGTTACTTTTGCACTGGCATCTTTCGCATCTTTCACTGTCGCTGTAATGGTTGCTGTCCCTTTTGCTTTTCCTGTGACTTTGCCGTTGTTATCGACGGTGGCTACTTTTGTGTTTGATGATTTCCACTTTACAGCTTGTTCTACACTGTCAACAGGGGAGACGGTCGCTTTAAGCGTTTCGCTTTGGCCTGCAGTAATCGATAAACTCGTTTTATTTAGTTTTACCGTTTTAGTAGAAACCGTTACGTTGATCTTTTTAGAGACGTTCGTGTTGGCTTCTGCCGTTGCTGTAATCGTGGCAGTGCCGTTGGAAATTCCTTTAATGTTTCCTTTTGAATCAACAGTAGCCACCTTCGTATTCGAACTCTTCCAGGTTATGTTTTTATTTGCTGCATCAGATGGAGAGACGGTTATAGTTGGTTTGACTGTTTGATTTTTTGTAATTTGATACGTAGATTTGCTTACTTTTAAGTCCGTTGGCACAATGTTTGTGACTGTTACAGGAATGGTCGTAGTAACCGACGTATTTCCTTTGGCTGTCGCGGTGATTGTGGCACTTCCAGCTTTTATTGCTTTTACATTTCCTTTTGAATCGACTGTTGCGATATTAGGGTGACTGCTAGTCCAGGTAATGCTCTTATTTGTTGCCGTAGCAGGATGAACTGTAGCAGTTAGTTGTTCAGAACGGTTCACCATTAGGGACAATTTTGATTTGTTTACTGTAATACTTTGCGGGATGAGCACTTTCTCTTTGAAGTGTAATGTACCTATTAACATGGAGAGATACAACTTATCTCCTTTTGATACTTTTAACTCAATTGAGTCATCATCAGCAAATAGTAGGTGAAAGTCTTTTTCATTATAGTATTGATCATAAATATCGATGAAAGCTAAATCATCACCATATGCAGGCTTGTCAAACGTAACTGTATAGGTTCCAGCAGGAATATCGGTTCCGACTTCATAGAAACCGAGCGAGACTTTAGATAAGTCGACTTTTGAAACCTTCTTCACGCTAACGTTCGATGCACCATAGAATTTGTAAATCTCTATTTCGTCTCCGCTTTTTAAATTGATTGTAAATTGGTTAGAAAAATCGAATTTATTACTCTCGATACTCTCATAAAATTCAATATCTGTACCTCTACTAACCTGGATGGAAGCGGACCCTTTAGAAATAGTAAATGTGTGTAGTCCAGTGGAAAGGTCTTTGCCTACAATATAGGTGCCATTACTCAATGAAGACGTACTTTCAGCCTGTACAACCTGGCTTATCCCAAGCGGTAGAAGTAGAGTTATCAACATCAATATCTTTATCCATAATTTATTTTTCATAGGTAATCCTTCTCTCGTTTATGATAGAAAAATGAGCATTTAAGGAACCCACGACGAAAGATAGTATCTGTCATGGGTTCATAGATTAATAGAGTTTTGATTTACAGAGTTTTAAAGGATTTTTTTGGTCCTTTGCTTGTCCAGTTCCCGGCCTTATCTCCTGCTTCGATACGGAAACGGTAAGTTTGGGAAGCGGCTAAGTTTTTAACGGTAAAAGATTGTCGGTTCCCTGAAACGGTGGTCAGCAATTCATCACCAAGATAAATACGATAATGAGAAACAGCGGCATTATCTGTGGCTCGATTCCAGTTAAGGGTTAAACTAGTTTTTTTAATATTGGAAGCTGAAATTTGACTTCCCTCTGGCCATTTAGGTGACGTTGTATCGGTTGTCTTGGCAGTAAGTCTTAAGCTTTTAGAAGACCAATTTCCGGCTTTATCCCCAGCTTCAACACGGAAGCGGTAGGACTGAAAAGGGGATAAATTTTTAACGGTAAAGGACTGCTTACTTCCTGAGACCGTAGTTAGTAAGTCGTCACCTTGGTAAATCCTGTAATGAGAGACGGCGGCATTATCGGTAGCCGGAGTCCAGTTTAAGGTAAGGCTTGTTTGTTTCGTGTTTGTAGCTGTTAACTGGCTATTTTTCGGCCATTTAGGTGGCGTGATATCCGTCGTTTTCACAGAGAGCTTTACACTTTTAGAAGACCAATTCCCGGCTTCGTCCCCAGCTTCAACACGAAAGCGATATGTTTGAAAAGGTGCTAGTTTTTTGACGGTAAAAGACTGTTGGCTTGCTGGTACAGTAGCGAGTAGTTGGTCTCCTTGGTAAATCCGGTAATGTGAGACCATTACATTATCACTAGCAGCGGTCCAGTAGAGGGTAAGGCTCGTTTCCTTTATGTCAGAGGCGAAAAATTCAGAGTCCTCGCGCCACGTTGGCTTTGTCGTATCTGTCGTTTTAAAAGACTGTTCTATCGTTTCTTTGGACCAATTTCCTTCTTTATCTCCTGCTTCTATTCGGAAGTGATACGCCTGAAATGGATCTAGATTCTTTACATGAAGCGTATGCGTTTTTCCTGAAACCGTAGTAAGTAACGTATCATTTTGATAGATACGATAATGTGTAACAGCTACATTGTCTGAAGCTGGAGTCCATTCTAAATGCATGCTAGTTTGCCCGATTTTTGATGCTCTGAGCTGGCTGTTTGTATGCCAGGTTGGTGCTGTAATGTCTAAAAAAGGCGTTCGACTATGCGGCTGGCTTAAACTAGGCTGATAAGAAATGAAATCAGCTGATGCCAGATCATCTTCTTGATCATAAATCATCGACTCAATTATGTTTGGATCTGTAGTATTCCAATAATTGTTTGAGGCGGTCATTTTACTATTTTGGTAACCGCTTGGTAGTCTTAGAGCGATCCGATCTGTTGATAGAAAACTATTGTTTTCAACAATGGTCTCTGATTTTCCGTAACTAGCCCAGTTCATAATAGCGTATTGCTCATAGGGAGAATTCTGCTGATAAAAGACATTGTTTCGAATATAGACTTTAACATCATCACTTGTGCCAACACTAATTCCACCAGCATGTTTAAAGATATTACGTTCGATATATACGTCACTAGTAGGATACCAAATGTAGAGATAGGAAGTGTTTATCAGTTTGCTATCTCTTAGGATTAAAGAACCATAAATGGCATTGCCGGTAGGAGAATAAATACTACCGCCTGTCACTTCTGAGTGTTCTATATGAATTAGATAGGGCTTGTCCATTGCATTGGATCCTGGCTTCACATGAACGTTTTTAAAGATTACGTTTGAATTTTTTGAACCCTTTGCTTTTAAGGTGCCAAAAGCTTGAATGGAATGGTTTCCTCCTTCAATAACAACACCAGGTTCCACCACTAATGAACGGCCATAACTTATTTGCAGATCCCTAGTTAATAGATAAGGAGATTGCTCCTTCGTCCAAACCGTATCAGAACGGATCATGCCGCCAACCTCTGTCGGTTTTTTTTCTGCAAAAATCGTGTCCATTGAAAGGACTTGAAGCAAAAGAATGGAAAAAAAGATCATAGAAACCCTCGTCAGTGACTGCTTCATACTAGTTCCTCCAGCTATTCAATTTTTAAAACTGCTTTTTTATTTGAAGTGTAATCCCTATTACCTGTTTTTGTCATTAAAAATTTTGTATTTGTCGAACGAAAGTTGTAGGATGAAGGAACGGGTGATACGAGAAGAAGATATTAGGGTGAAAAGTTAGATAGAGTGTGATCCGATCATTTACTAGATAATTTGGGGACAATGAATCTCTTCCCATCGTTCCGCCAATTACAATACTTACCATCAGGTAAATTTTTCCCCTATGCCTTTTGAGTTAGAAAATCTGCTATGATACTACAGTCATAGCTTCATAGATTACTAACAGGGTGGGGAATTTATTGGTAAAACTAACATCTAAGATTGTCCTTTCAATGATTTTGGTATTGTCGTTATTAGCAGTAGAATCGAAGTCAGCATATGCGGCACTTTTTGATCCGCTTCCGTTTGAAGATAGAGTGTCAGGTCGAAATAGTAACGCTTATCTACCAATGAAGGTTAGACCAACTACTCAAGAGCAAGAACGATTCATACAAGAAATCGCTCCACATGCTGTACGAGCAAGTGAAAGATGGGGAATCCCAGCTAGTGCGATCATCGGAATGTCTATTATCGAGAGTGGGTTTGGGACGACAAGAACCGCTCATTTTGCGAATAATCTTTTTGGAATTAAAGTGTGGGGAGGCAATTCTTCTAATGCTTGGCAGTTGCAAGGCCAGCCAGATGAGGACTTTGAACCCATTCCTATTATTGAAAACTTAGGACCAGACCGAATTATTTTTGACGAAACGAAAAGAAGAGATAACTGGTACCGTCAATTTAGTTCATATGAAGAATCAGTTAATTTCTTAGCAGGAACTCTTTTGCTGAACCAAAGATATGGGTTTGCTAGAGATCAATATCGCACGAGAATTAACAATGGCATGAGTATTGAAAATGCCTCAAGAGAGTACTTATTTGATATTGCTCACGCAGGATACAACCATTTAGGTGGGAACTATTACCGTGATACAGTCGGAAGAATTATGACTCAATGGAATCTATTTCAGTACGACCGTCGAACTGAGGAAAAAACGGGTAATACGAATACCAATACGAATAATAATACCAACACAAACACAAACACAAATGGATCGGTATTCAGAGATATTAATGGTTATTGGGCGGAAGAGTCCATTTTACTTGCGGCTGAAAAAGGCTGGATCAATGGGCATTCGGATCAAACATTTAGACCGAGTAACCACTTAACGAGAGCGCAAGCAGCTACCATTCTTACTAACTTTTTAAAACTAGAATCTACTAATAGAACGGTTCAGTTCCATGATGTTTCTAATAATTTTTGGGCGTTAGACTCTATTAATCTAGTAGCGCAAAATAGGATCATGAATGGAAATAGTAGTGGAAACTTCTCGCCTGGAACTAACGTGACAAGAGCACAAGTCGCTCAGATTTTTTACAATGCTGGATTTTATAGTCAGTCATCATCAAATAAATCAAGTGCTTTTACTGATGTGAGAAATGATCATTGGGCAATAACTGCAATTGAAACGATGAGACAAGAAGGCATCATTACAGGTTTTTCTGATGGGACATTTAAGCCGAATCAACCAATAACGAGAGCACAGATGACTGTGATTATTCACCGTTTGTATGAGAATAATGAGGAATTGCGGAAGTAGAGGGAGTGTGTAGTGTGGGTGGTGCCTGTCACCACCCGTTTTTTGTCGAATGATTAGTCGGAATTTTGCATTTAATCGTTTCTTTTTGTAGATAAGCATGTTACGATACGTTTATATTTAGTTTCAGCTTTTCTTCTTTCCACAAACAACGCTTTATTCTTCTGTTATTCTTTGAGTTACCTCTTTAACCTTATTAATTAAAACCACACAAACTTTTTTTAAAAACTATTATATGGGTCAGCCAAGGAGGAGTGCTATGGGCAGAAAAAGACGAGATTGGCTTCCGCATGCCTTTTATCATATTGTTTCTAGGGGAAACAGGCGTGATGCTTTGTTTCTTGATTCAAGTGATTTTGTTGTGTTTTTGCAAATTCTTGAGAAAGTTTACGAGAGAATCCCGTATCAGCTGGTGTCTTACTGTTTGATGACCAATCATTTTCATCTTCAGTTGAGGTCTCCTGAACACATCTCAAAAGTGATGTCACTCGTCAATAAGCGCTACGCAAACTACTTTAATACTAAGTACAAATTAACCGGCCATGTTTTTGAGAAGCGTTACTTTTCACAAATGATCCAAGACCGCGCAGGAATGCTTGAAGTTAGTCGGTATATCCATCTTAATCCACTGAAGGCCAATCTAGTGACACACCCAGCTGTTTACCATTGGAGCAGTTTTCGATTTCTGTATTCCCCTCAAATCTCTCCACCTCACTTTATCGATCCCAACCATATAACGAGCTATTTTACCGGAACAAATGAGGCGAAACGGAAGGAGTATGTGAAGTATTGTCTAACGCTGCCAAGTTCGCCGGAGTGGCAGGCTGAAGGAAGAGTGTCGTCTGCTGTTGATTGAGTGACAGATTTGAAAGGCAAGTTCTCGGAATGAAAACGAGGTGAGTTATCAAAGAAGAGATAATGAGGCAGTTCCTTGGGTAGATGTGCCTCAACGAGACAAAGTGTAAGCAACATCATTGTGATGTTGCTTCATTTGTTATGTACTTGTCTTTACATCAAAGTCAAACTTCTGAACAAAGTTACAATGAGAGCAAGCTCTGCCAATTTGTTTGTTCGTAGATGGGTCTTTATAGTATATTTCTTCGAGTGAGCAGACAGGGCATTCGATGATATGTAGAATTTCTCGTTTTCCTAAGACAATATCTAACAGAAGATTAAAGTGCATGGTAGATCACCTCAATTTGTTGTTTGTATTACAGTAACAAAAATGGAAGGTGAAAATGCTCGAAATTTATGGGGGATAGGTGTTTTTTGTTCGACAAGGTTGGTGCCAAGGTTGGTGCCTGTCACCCCCCGGTTTTTGTCGCTTTGTATGTTATGATAGTTATAACAAGAAAAGAATATAGGAGCGCTAATTATGCTAATTCAATGTACCAAAAAGTTGTTAACGGAATTGAAGATGAAACCATCCCCTCCGACAGAGGAAGAGGAGTTGTTTTCTTGGCATGCAAATATTGTTACCGTGGCTCGGAGAAAAACGCTGGTTTTTATGAATAATAGCAATCGTTATGTGATTATCATTCATGGAGTGAAGGGAAAGGATCTCAAGAAGATGGACGAGCTACTTTTACAAGCGATTCGTGAAACATTTCATGAAGAGAACATTAAGGATGAGGTGGCTGAGGCATTTCTTTCTCAAGCGAAAGCTCAGGAATTTACTTTCTCGACAACGAAAGACCGGACATCGGTTGCCAGACTGAATAAGGCGTGTGAGAACCCGTTGATTTTTGAACGAGATTTAAATCCCGATTCTCATTACCAAGCGCCTGTGAGTAAAAGGGCGAGTCGATTTCTTGTTGGAAATGGAAAGAATGACTATATTGTCCCGAGTGATCTATTTTTTCGTGATATAGAGGAATGGTATGGGGCTTCTATTTTTAATTCAGAAGCGCTGGTTCTTCGTATTACTTTAGGCATGGGGAATCATCATGTTTGGCGAAAAATTGTAGTTCCTAAACAAATTAGCTTTGTTGATTTACATGAAACTATTCAAATTGCCTTTGACTGGCATGACTCTCATCTGCATGAATTTCGTGTTTTTGTACAGAAACCATTTGATCCTATGAACAGGCAACAGGAGGAAGACAAACGAAAGCCAATCGTGACGCTGGTCTGTACAGAAGAAGCTTTAAGCTACGTAAACGATGTACCGATGAAGATGGAAACATATGAGAAGCTAGCAGACTACCTTCCTGCAGAAGTGACCTATTATTATGATTTTGGCGACAACTGGGCTCATCATATTATTGTTGAAGAGATGATCAATGATTATGATCAGAACTACCCAGTTTGCCTAGCTGGAGAGGGAAATGCCCCACCTGAGGATGTCGGTGGAGAGCCTGGCTATGAGGAGTTTTTGGCAATTCTTGCAGATAGAACTCATCCGGATCACGCTGAAATGAGGGACTGGGGGATAAGTCAAGGGTATAAAGACTTTGATGTGGAGTATGTGAGTAGAAGGATGAAGAGGATGTAGCTGGTGCCTGTCACCCCCCGGGTTTTGTCGCTTTTTGGCAGGGGCGAAGCGTGTAGGATAAATCTGGGCAGTCCAAACCCCTAGCCCTGACTGAAAGTACCTGTTACACTACACGAGTTGGACATTTAGAAAGAGGTGAGACGATGCTACAAGCACTGATTATTTTCGTTGCTCAGCTGTTGTTTGTTCCGGTGTTGACGCTGAGAACGATTATGATGGTAAAGGGCATGAAAGAAAAAGCTGCAGCTCTCGGTATCCTCGAAGGTATAATTTATGTAGTAGCGTTTCCTATGAGCCTCGTAATTTTAAAGGTGGCTATATTACGAAGGCAATGAAGAAGAGGAAAGCGAAGCGTGATAAAAGAGAGGCTCGGGTATCGTAGTGGATTTCAGGGAGTTGGGGCATATAAGGCTCTAGCTTCTTTTTTTGTTGCGTGGATGGTAGAATGATAAATTTGGAAAAACGAAATTTTTTTTCGTTTTTTCTGAATCCCAAAAGCGATCAACAACGTCAAAACAGTGTGGGTGTCCTAGGGGGTGGTAAATTGACTGACATAGTAACAAAAGTTGAGGATTTTTCTCAACTTACAGAGAGAGAAAAAGAAGAGATCTTAGAGTTTATAGTAGATACATATGGAAAGCCGGTCACGAATTTTGCTTTTACTTATGTGAAAGACTGGGGCTTGGCTGAGGACATCGCACAGGATGTGTTTTTAAAGGTGTTTGACCATTTGCATCAGTTTCGGCGCGATGCAAGTTTGAAGACGTGGATCTATCAAATTACAGCCAATCAATGTAAAGATTTGATGAGGAAAAAGTATTTTAAAACAACGTTACTAACCGATTGGGTTGGAAACATCTTGAACAACCAAAGGCAAGAAACATCGGCAGAAAGCAAGGTACTCCAAGTAAGTCAAGAGCGGGAGATAGCTCAGGAAGTGCTTCGCCTTCCTATCAAATATCGTGAAATTATTATTCTATATTACTATGAAGAGCTATCAACCGTGAAGATTAGTCAGTTTTTACAGATGAGTGTGGCTACGGTGAAGACGAGGTTACAAAGAGGAAGGCAGCAGTTAAAACGAAGTTGGAAAGGAGGGGATTGGCTTGAGTGATCCATTGAAGAGGTTGAAAAAAGGGTTAGATGAGAACGTGTTTCAGGAGCATGAACTAGATAAAGCGAAAATGATGCGGAACATTCAACACAAAAGACAGAAAAAGAAGAAAACGTACTTCTTTCATTATGTTAAACCGGCCTTAGCTACCATGCTTTTTGTATTCGTTGTTGTGTCGGCGGGGTCATTGCTTTTTCTTCAGGAAGATAGCGGTGAGCGAGTGGCAATAGAGATACCTGAAAACTTTGATGTCGAACAAGAGCTTGAAGCGATCCCTGATCCACTGCTTCGAAGAGAGATTGAAAACAGCCATGAGTTGCTACAAACGTTTATTGAAGACTATCAATTTCGTCGCAAAGCGCAAAGCGGAGAAGAGTGGTATTGGACTGGAAGTGGAATCTCGTTTCTTGGAATGACACCTATGATTGAAAATGAGCATCTCGATGTATTCTTGACGCTTCCTAATCATATTCAAGAGCTGATTCACGACGATCCTTTTTTCTTGCTTTATCGATTTAATGAAGATGAGAATTTTAGAGAACAGCTATTGTTAGTTTTGGAGCAATTGGGAGAGTTGGAAGAACAGGATGTGTATCGTTTAACGGAGATGGAGCAGCGAAGCATAATACCTGAATATGAGGAATGGCGAAATACCATTTCTATTGCTCATTACTCGAACTATAGAAAAGTTTATAATGAGTTGCATCCTGTAGGTGCAAATCAACAAAAACAGCTCATTTTAGATAAATTGTATCTTCTTGCTTCTTCCTTTTATTTGCAAACGGACGGAGAAGCAAGGAGAGCAGGTAGTATTGAGGATTTTGAAAAAGCGAAGCGTTGGCTAGATGTTTCTACCTATGACGATTTCCAGTATATCGGTTATTCAGTTGTTCGAGATGCTAGAGAAAAAAGCGCCTTGATAGAGGAAGTTTTACGGCATGCTCGTGATGAGGAGCTAGTCAATTTAATAAGTTTCTTGAACCAGACGCAAGAAAGGCTTCGTACCGTAAGCGATCATCATTTCATTAGTTCTCAAGAAGTGTACATGGATTATTACCAAGCTGCCCGTGATTTGTACATTTTAAATGAGATGTTTAATGGTTCTTCGGACATTCATTTTGTTCAAAGTTATGAACCATTAACGAATGAAGAAGTGGTTGAGCGATATATCAAAGAAAAGGAGAACGCTCGGTGAAGAAGTGGATTGTAGCGATTATAGGGTTCAGCTTCTTACTCGTCGGTTGTAACACTATAGAATCAACGAGTGAAGAGGTGGAAACGTTGGTAGAAGACAAATCGTACGAAAAGGAGGAGCTAGTTGCCCATATAGCAGAGGCTCCAGAGGAATTTTCCTTTGAAATTTCCCCTTACTTAACGGAAATCCATCATTATTTCGCAGTAGATTCACCACCCGATGCAGAGGCACATTCAGATCCTAACAATGCAAGAATTCTGGAGTTGTTATCGGATGTGGTCGGGAGTTATACGCTTGTTGGAATTTTGTCAGCTCATTCTTATGCTGAGTCTATAGCCTATTTTCAAGAATGGAGTGAGCAGGATTTTGCAGATGAAGAGTTGTATTTTATAAAAGAGGACCGGAAGCGGATGAGGAATCGTGTACGAGAGATGATGTCATATAGTGAGCATGAACGATTAACGAAATACTTACAGCAAATTTCGATGCTTCTAAGCCAATCAGAGGCTACCGATTCGTTTGAGTTATATGGAGAAGCTTGCAGGCTTATTGTTGAGCTTGATTATGCGATCAATCAATCGTTACAACAAGAGAAAGGAGCAAAGTCATGAAAAATAAAAAAGTTGCTACAGTGGTGGTTTGGTCTATTATTTTACTTTTTGCAGTCGTGATCGCGGTAAATTGGTATGCGGTTGCCAATGAAGAGACCGTTTCAGTTGAAGAGTATTTGGACGAGGCAGAAGAAGAGGCAGTAGAAGTGATTACAGTTCAAAATGAGAAGTCGGAAGAAGAAGAGGTTGATGAAGAACGTGAGGTGAGCGGAACGGAGGAGATGATTGCTTCGGCTCATGATGAGTTAAATCGTTTAGTAGGTTGGAATCGCTATCGTGGTTTTTCTTGGAAGCAGAATGAAAGTGCTCTCACGTCACTTGTCAGTCAATTAGAGAAGATGGTTGAAATGGAGACGAATGACAAACGTCGAAAGGACGCAGAAAATACGATTGCTGCTCTTAACCAAGCGTTGGACTCACGAGATACGCAAGGAATTATTTTAGCTCACCGAATTATGCACGACCTAGATTATTATGTGAATGGAAATGATGGAGACGGGAAACGCTATAATGTGACAGAGTATCGGTAGTTTTGGAGGAAAAGCAATGAATAACGCAATGGGGTTTGAATGTGCCCTGTTGCGTTATTTAGCATGTTCGTACCTTAGATTGTAAGGCTTCAATCATTTCCATTGTCACCATTAACTAGGTAGTTTTTACCACTAAAATTATTCTGTTGAAAAAGCAGGATTTCATATAAAATAAGATTAATAGCAATTTTTGCCTAATTAAGAGGTTTTTTAGCGAAAGACGATCGAATAAGCGATTTAGGGAAAAAGTACTGGTTGCTAGTGTGTGAAGAGGAGTACGAGAGATGAAGAAGCTAATTATTATTCTCTATTTTTTTGTTCTCTATGTCGCTGTAGATTTTATCTTTCATAAAATATATGATGACATGATTTTCGATAATGCTTTTATAATGGCCCTGCTTATGGTTGTGAGTTTATTGGTTTTGTTTATTAATTATCGGCAAATGAAAAAAGTGAGTGCGATAAAGGAAAGTTTAGATGAAAGTGAACAACGCTATCGCTCGTTATTTCAGTATCATCCTGATGGCTTATCGGCACTCGATTTAGAGGGGAATTTTATTAATGTAAACGAAGCGAGTGTGAAATTTTCTGGATATAGAAAGGAACAGCTACTGCAAGTGAACTTATTTGATGTGACGGTTCCGGAAGAGTTGGTAAAAACGAAACATCATTTCGGTATAGCGGCTAATGGAAGAGCAACCACATTTGAAACGACAGCCGTTGATTTTCATAAAAACCAAGTTCATATGATGGTAACCATGATCCCGATCCGAGTAAATGAAAAGGTAGAAGGGGTCTATGCGGTTACGAAAAATATAACGAAAAGCAAGAAAGCGCAAGAATTGATTACCCATTTAGCGTTTCATGATTCGCTTACTGGCCTTCCGAATCGAAGGCGCTTTGAAGAGCGTGTTGAGGAAGCGATAAAAGAGTCAAAGGTAAATGGTTCGACGGGGTCTATTTTATTTTTGGACTTAGATGGATTTAAAACAATCAATGATTCATTGGGGCATAACATCGGCGATCTTTTATTAATGGAAGTGGCTGAGAGGCTAAAAGATGCGAGAGTAGAAGGGACGCTCATTGCTAGATATGGTGGCGACGAATTCGCCATCTTGCTAACACATTGCACAGAACAAGAGACAGAGGAATATGCCCAATGCATTCTTGGTCGTTTTGAGACAAGCTTTGTAATTGAAGGCCATGAATTTTTCATGACGCCGAGCATCGGCATTTCAAACTTTCCTCAGCAAGGCGATCATGTTAAAACGTTGATGGAAAAAGCCGATATCGCGATGTATCAAGCGAAAAAGCAAGGAAAAAACAGCTACTATTTGTATGATTTTGAACATGATCATACGTATGACAGACTTCCACTTGAAACGGATTTGCGAAAAGCCATAGAGCGAGAAGAATTCGTGTTAATGTACCAAGATAAAATCGACTTAAAAACAGGTAAGAGGACTGGACTTGAGGCCCTCATTCGCTGGAGGCATCCGAGTCTTGGTTATATTCCTCCTTCTGATTTTATTGCGATTGCTGAAGAAACGGGATTGATCATTCCTATTGGAAAATGGGCATTACGAAAAGCTTGCGTCCAAAATAAACTGTGGCAAGAAGCAGGGGCAGAGCCGGTTGTTGTATCGGTTAACTTATCAATGAGACAGCTCTATCATCCAACGTTTGTTTATGATTTAACGAAAATCGTAAGTGAGACAGGTTTAAAACCGAACTACCTCGAGCTAGAAATAACCGAAACGATGACGATGGATGTTCAGAAGATCTCCTTTATTCTTACCGAACTGAAAAAAATCGGGATCAAGGTCTCAATCGATGATTTTGGAACAGGCTATAGCTCGCTTAGTTATTTAAAACATTTACCAATTGATACATTGAAGATTGATCAGACATTTGTACGAGATCTTACGAGTGATCCAAATGATCGAAAAATCGTCGAAACGATAATAGGAATGGCAAAAAACTTAAACCTGCGTGTAATTGCTGAAGGTGTTGAAACAAAGGAGCAGATTGATTTTTTAATTGCTCATGATTGTGATGAGGCACAAGGATTTTATTTTACTAAACCTTTAGATGCAGCTGATGTGAAAAAAGTGGCACCTGTCCACCTTTTTGGAGAAGAGATTGTGTCATAAGGAAGGGGGTTCGCACAACCAAAGGCGGCACCCCTTTTTTTTATGACGGATCTTTATAATCCCAAAGAATGCCTGGTACTTCCTCGTCTAGTGAAACATATACATATTGAACAAATTGAAACCTTCCATACTTTCCGCTGTAATTTTTCGTTACAATCACTTCGTAAACTTCCATCGGTTCCGAGTCATCTGTCATTTTCCAATTGTTTATTTTATTCGGCTTGGACGTTGTATATGTGTACGTGTCTGCTCCAAAATGGTTCATAAACGTATGAACGCGATCTTGCATATAAGACGCTCTTGAAAACCTGCTTTGCATGGACGGATGTAACAACTCCCACGAACTAGCAAAGTCAGCTTTTTGCTCCGCTTGATAAAACTCATCAACCATTCGATCTGCTTGCTTTGATTGAGACGGAATAAGGACAATCAATAAAACAAGAAGCCCTACAACTGCAAAGGGAAGAATAAGAATAAGAGGGGATTTCTGTCTGCGCATAGGAGTACCACCTGCTTTTCTAGGGTTGTACTATAGGTATTCGGAGGTGGGGGGGATTATGAGTTTGATGTTGAAAGGAGAACTTATTTGAAACAGTGGAAATTTTTATAAAAGAAAAGATGTTGTAGCAATTTAATAATTAACATATAATGGAAGTTGAGAAGCGTAAATTAGTATTCTAATAATAGAGAGATATTTTTGGAGGGATAGATTATGGAATTTATCTGGCTGGCGATTGGTATTGCAGCCGCGGGTTATTTCATTTCAGATGGATTGAAAAATTTTCAAAATCCTAGTGCGAAAAATTTACTAGAAACGTTAGATGATAGCGATGAACATGAGCTTATTATAGAAAATGATGTTCATCATTTTATCGGAGTGACGAAAGAGGATGCCAAAAAGCTAATTGAAGAACATCCAAGTATCCCTCATCTTGTGCTTAATAACAAAGTGTACTATCCGAAGGCGAAGTTGCGAGAATGGTTGATGAAAATAGGAGGCTAACTGTGTCCTTTCCTATTATGAGTGGAGGAGTAAAGTGAGACGGAAACTCTATCTAACGGGAATCATTTTTAGTAGTGATCACCACTCTATTTGGCATTTGGTATAGCTTGCCTAAACAGATAAGTTTATCGGTTGAGGGCTTACGCTATCAATTAGGAAGTGACAGTGCCGATATAGAAGAAAAAGTGGTAATGCAATTCGATGGAAAAATTCAAATAGCTTTCTCGGTGAAAGAGAATTTCGCGGAAGAATGATAATCGATGGGGAAGAGTATCCGTCGTCTAAATCAGATCAGGATGATTTAGAACTCAAGTTTAATACTATTTGGGACGGTGGATTCATTCAGTTTTGGGAATTCGAAGACCATCGATACACTGGTTTGAAGACAGTCGGAATCCTATTTGTGGATGAATGATTTGAGCAAGTGACTGTTGCCCTTTATGATCAACAGATAGAAAATGGAACCGTTTGGGACGGCGAACAAGGGTGGATGATTGCAGCTCCTGCAGCAACTAGGGCGGAAGCATTGCATATTTCCAATGCATTAATGAAGGGGTTCTTGCCAGAGCCGTTGGAGTAAAGAAGAATAGGTCTCCAGGAGAAATCATGGGGACCTATTCTTTTTTAGTTTTTAAACATGTATTTCAAATACATATTTACTGTCAAATTTTCTGACAACTTTACTTACAGTTGTTTGAGCGCCTGGTATGATTAAAACAAATAAAAGAGAGAAACAAATTCAGGAGGGATTCATATGACAAGCTCAGCACTTAGAAATCCAGGATTTTTCACATTGATGGCTCTTACGGTTAAGGTGTTTTTTAATAGATAATAGTATTTGGTTTAGTGACGTAAGCTGGGTTCCTGATACGGGGGCTCAGCTTTTATTTTGGTTATTTGAGTGCAATGTTTAGCGAAATCTAGCTATTATTATGAAATTTTACCTGATTTCTATGAAAATAGCCTCATTTTTAAAAGATGAGACTAGCTCTATACCTAAAAATGGGCCGAAATATAGGTCTGGAAAAATATATGCGGCAAATCGGAAATATTATGCGGCTAAATCGACTTTGTATGCGGCAAATTGAAGACTTTATGCGGCGAATTCACTAACTTATGCGGATCCCGCTAACATTTGCGGTTGATTGGCTATATATGCGGCGCGAGAAGGACTTTATGCGGCAGAATACCGATTTATGAGCTTCGAAACTCGTATATGCGGTGGAGCTCACGATCAGGCAGGAACGGACCTTATGACCTGTTACTTGAGACATGATTTCGGGCGACTTTTACACCCTGTAAACATACTTAACAAACTAATCATGAAACGCTAATCTTTCGTTTATAAAACTAATTTATAATTTGATTTGGTAGATAATTATGAAAATAGTAGGAGGGAAATATGAGAAATCAATGTTCGAGAAGAAGAGTATGGCCGAAGTTTTTGGCTATTATTTTAGTTGTTTCACAGTTCATGACGTTTGCGCCGCTGAACATAGCGGCAGAAGGTGAGGCTGTAACTCTTGTAGAGTGGAACTTTGATGATGAAAGTCCTCTAGCATCTGAAGGAATTGAAGGAAATAGGGAGAGAGAGGTTTCGATTGTTGGTGCTGCTGTAACGGGTTATGTAGCTGGGTATGGAACGAACTCGCGAGCTATTAACGCCAACAACTGGCATACCTTAGATGAAAGTTACTGGTTAGCGGAGTTTACAACAGAGGGGTATGAAGAAATTCGTTTATCTTCTAAGCATTTTGGATCCAATACAGGTCCAAGAGATTATACAGTAGAGTATAGTCTAGATGGAGAAACATGGACAACGATCCCAGGTACGAATTTGACAGTTGGGAATAACTGGACCTCCGCTCGATTAGAGGATGTTGTTATTCCGGAAGAAGCAGATGACCAACCATCGGTATTTGTCAGATGGCTGAATACATCTGATGTTTCTATAAATGGTGGAACTGTTGGTAACGCCGGCACCAACCGCATCGATGATATCATCATCCAAGGCGTTCCGCTCGATGGACAAGCTCCGCCAAGTGAGCCTGTAGAGCCAGTAGATCCTGGTGAACCGGAAGAACCTGAGTTCATCTCAATCTCAGAAGCTCGTACAAAAATGGGGCAAGAAGTTACGATTCAAGGGGTTGCCAATATTGATCAAGGCTTACTGCAAAACGGCCGATTTTCTCTTTACATTCAAGATGGAGACGCTGGAATTCAACTTTTTAACTTTAATGAATCCCAGTTCCCAGCGGTAAAAGAGGGGGACCTCGTTCAAGTAACAGGCGTTGTTGGTGAATTTAATCGAGTGACACAACTAGAAGTATCAGAAGTAGAGGTTCTTGATACGGATCAAGAGGTGGTTGTAAAAGAGGTTGATTTATCAACGTATATGGATGCAAATGCAGCCGAGTCATACGAAGGAGAGCTTGTTCGTTTTGAAGGGTTCATTCGTAATGTGAATGATTATTATAACGGCGGCGTGTCGATTTGGATTATTAATGATGACTTTGATGCGGTGGACATTCGCATTTGGGAAAGCACGGGCATTGATCTTTCTCAAATTGAAGAACAGACGTGGTATGAAGTGACGGCGATTTCTAGTCAATTTAATTCAAGTTATCAAGTGCTGCCTAGACGCAACGACGATTTTCAGAAACTAGCGGAGCAAAAACCAGCGCCGACCACGCTTGATCGTCAGTATGAAGCAGTCGTCGCGCATGTAACAGATGGCGATACGATTCGATTACAAACGCCGATTTTAGGTGCGACGAATGTACGTTTCTTGAACATGGATACACCTGAAACGTATCATACTGTTCACAACGATTTAGATGAAAATCAGAAGCGACATGGTGATCTTGCAACTGCTCATATGCAAACGATGCTTAGTGATGGGGATACGGTCATTTTGCGTTTGGGAGAAGAGCCGTTAGATGCCTATGGTCGTTTGCTTGCAGAAGTGTATACGACAGATGGTGTGAATACGAACTTGGAAATGGTAAGAGACGGATTTGCCTCAACCTATTTTATTTATCCATTTGAAGATGAAAAAGTAGCAGAATACGCTAAGGCTGCAAAGTATGCAAGAGAAAATCAGCTTGGAATTTACGATCCGGTTAATCCTTTACTTGAAATGCCATTTGTCTTCCGTGCAAGAGAACGTGGCGATGATGGCTTGTCTCGGTATGTAGGAAATTTTAAGACGAAGCAATACGTGGCACCTGATCATTATGCGATGATCGAGCCAGAGTATCGTGTCTTTTTTACGAGAGAGCAAGCGGAAGCGTTAGGTTATACGCCGTTTGAGATGACGGATCAAGAAGCGATTGATATGGATAAAAATGCTTTAGGAGTGGGGTTCCAGGGAGCGGATTCAGCAACAAGTGTGACCCGAGATGTTACCCTTATAACGACAGGTTTATATGGTTCTTCGATTACGTGGACATCAAGTGATCCAGCTGTCCTATCACCTGATGGCACGGTCACCAATCCACAATATGAAGATGTGACGGTTACCTTGACTGCCACTCTTGAAAAAGGAAGTTTTGTGGAGGAAAAAGAGTTTGTTCTTATGGTTAAGCCTGCGATCGTTGAGCTTGTAAGCTGGAATTTTGATGAAGAAAGTCAGGTAGCAACAGGCGGAATTGAGGAGAATAGCGGTAGTGAGATTTCCACAGTCGGTTCTACTATTACGGGATATGTCGCTGGTTACGGGAGTGGATCGAGAGCGGTCAATTCAAATGGATGGGACTCTGGAAATGGATATTGGTTAGTAGACATTTCTACTCTCGGTTATAAAAATATAACGGTATCATCAAGGCAATTTGGATCGAATACAGGCCCGAGAGACTTTACATTGGAGTATAGCTTGGACGGAGAAAGTTGGTTGAGTATAGCTGATAGTGAGGTTGTTGTTGGTAACAACTGGACTTCAGGGGTAACCGATCAACTAGCATTGCCAGAACAAGTTTGGAACCAAGAAACAGTCTATATAAGATGGATTAACACGTCTAATGTTGCGATAAACGGTGGGACAGTAGGTTCAGGCGGAACGAGTCGGATTGATGACATTTTTATTACTGGTAACGCAGGATTGTTTACTGAGGAAGAATTGACGAAGAAGGAGCAGAAGCAAGCGGAAAAAGAAGCAGAGAAGTTAGCGAAAAAAGCATCTAAGCAAGAGGAGAAGAAAGAGAAAGCTGGAAAGAACTAACCGAGGTGTAGAAGATAGGTCATGTGAGGGGGGAACTCTCATGACCTATCTTTTTTGATTTCAAAAGAAGTATTTAAAATACATATTTTATGATAAGTTATCTGACAAATCTCCTTACAGCCTTTTGGTTCCCTGTTATGATTAAAACAAATAAAAGAGAAAACAAATTCAGGAGGGATTCATATGACAAGTACAGCACTTAAAAATCCGGGATTTTTCATGATGATAGCTCTTACAATGAAGGTACTTTTTGCGAAAAAATAAATAGATGAAGCAAGCTGAGCTCCTCGATGGGGGCTCAGCTTTTTGTTGTGGACGAGGAAAAGAAAATATATGCGGCAATTTCCAACTTTTATGCGGGAAATTCGGCTTCGTTTGCGGCTAAATGAAAGGTGTATGCGGGAAATTCGCACTCTTATGCGGCTCGCGCTAACATTTGCGTTTAAAATCCAATATATGCGGCAGGTACGAGAGGGTATGCGGCAAGCATAATGGTTATGCGTCCAATCCTTAATTTGTGCGGCGAATTCTTCCTATATGCGCCCTCGCCCTACGCGATCCAATGTCTACGTCGCGGCAGCATGCTTCAGAGGTTCAGCTAACCTAAGCTTCTCCTCATAACTTGCCTTGGCTAAGCGGTATCTAAGTTCGTTGTGCGCTTCTATGTAATGTTCTTTCCTAACACAGCCAATGATGGTTAACTGAAAGCCGCCCACATATTCTGGTTGTAATGATGTGAGGCCGAAAAATTGAAAGGGTTGAACAGGTTCATGGTACTCGCCTGTTTGGAGCCAATCAGAATAGGTCTGGTTCATATTGTTACAAACTGTTTCAATGACTTGTTTTGCTGTATCCGGGTCTTGATCGTAACGAATGGTCAGGTGCTCAATCACTTTTAGCTCGTTGCGGCTGTAGTTTTGAATTTCTTGTACGTTGCTATGAGACAACATCGTGTGTCTTCCTGACCACTCTCGTATCGTGATGTAGCGAAGTCGTACTTCCGCAATCGTTCCATAATGTGTGCTGTTAACAATCACAAAGTCGCCTACGACAAACTGTTTTTCGTATAAGCGGATAAAGCCGTAAAAGGCATCTTTGATGAAATTTTGCAATGTAGCCATTAGTACAATGCCGACAATTCCTGCCCCCATTAAGATTCTTGTTAAGTCTACGTATGGTTGGACTATGTAAACGAGAAAGGCAACGATCGCTACATAACGGATTAAAGACCTCAAAAATTGTTCGACGGTTACCTCTTTCTCCTCGTTTGTCACATCAAATTTTTGAAAAAACCAACGCAAGCCTTTAGTTAGTATGAAAACAAGCAAAGCAAGAGTAACAGCAACAATGAGCATTTCTCCGATGTAAAGAAAGCCGTCACTTGGTGAGAACATGCATATCCCCCTTTATTACAGTGGTTCTTCATTTATATGTATGTGGAAATGAGACATTGACTATAAAAAATTTGAGACGAACGATGGTTTCTAGTAAATTAAGAAAGGGAGTTAGAACAAAAGAAGTAAGGAGTTTAAGTAATGTTTAGATACAAATGGATGCTAATCATTTTCGTAATAGGTTTATCCGCTTGTTCACCAGCTGAAAATCAGGCCCCGCCTCTTGATCTGATTGCGGAGGATGCGCCTTTTCTTGATAGCGACTGGATCCTTGCCAGTGTGGAGAATGTCGTGGATGGTGATACGATTCGGATTACGGATTTGAACGTGGATTATGTTACAGATCCTCGTTTGGTGGGGGAGTTAGAAGAGCTTGATACAAGTTCAGTTAGAGTACGGTTTTTAGCTGTTGATACACCAGAAGATACAACTGTAAAGCAGTTGTACGGAAGAGAAAGCACGGAGCTTGTAAAAGAACTCCTCGATCGTGGACTTGTTGTCATTGAAATTGATGAGAATGCTGACTTTGATCGATATGACCGGTTGCTTGGGCATATTTTTACCGTTGATGGAGTAAATGTGCAGGAGGCGCTTTTGCGTGAGGGATTGGCAAGGGTTGCTTATTTATATGATGATTATCGTTATGTTGATAATTATTTCATGGCAGAAGAAGCAGCGAAAGCGGAAGGATTGAACGTTCACTCGATTGAAGGATATGTAACGGAGCGAGGGTTTGATATGAGTGTGGTGGAGTAATTCGTCTATCGTAAAAAAGAAGTAATAACCGATTTATTTACTGGGAAATGATGTTGGGAAACGGAAAGAACCTCTTGGTTCAAGCCAACCAAGAGGTTCTTTCTTATTGTGCAGGGAATGTAATTGTCACCTTGGTCCCTTCATCTTTTTGACTTGTAATGGTAATTTCACCGCTCATGAGGTCAATAATTTTGTAACAAATCATTAAACTTAGACCCGTTCCTTTCTCTTTTAGTGTGTAAAAGGGGAGGCCTAAAAGCTCGATTTCGTCAGGTGTCATCCCTATCCCCCGGTCATTGATGTGAATGATGACTTCATTTTTTACTTGATAGGCGTGACACTCTACTACAGAAAACGCGGGAGAAGCTTCAATTGCGTTGTGAAGTATTTTCTTTACGGTTAATCTGAACTTTTCGTGATTTCCCTTGATTAATAAGTTTTTGGCGACTGAGTATTCGATTACAATTTGATTTTCGGATGCGTAGTTGTTTATTTCATCTTTAATGTGATCGATTTCATGTTTGATGTTGATGGTCTCTTCCAAATCAATAATCGGATTGGCCAAAGTTAAATAGTCTTTGATAATGGTTTCGGCTCGGTCCGTTTCTTTTAAAGCCATCTCTAAATAGAAGGCCTCTTTGGGATTGCTTTGTTTCAAACTTTTATAAGAGTGCTGGACAAAGCCTTTAATGGTAGTGAGTGGGCTAAAAACTTCATGTGCAACAGAGGCTGCAAGTTGACTCACTACTTGTTTCTTTTCATTTTTTATCTTGTTTAATGTTTGTTTTTCTTTTTCAACAATTGACTCTATGGAAAAGATAATAATGTAAATAGAGACGGCTACTATTACAATGTACGTTAAAATAAAGAAAATAGAGATTACTTGTTCGACTCTCTCTTGAAGGAGGAAATTCGTGATGAACACTTTCAAAAGTGAGTACATCAACACTAACCCTGTTGCTATTTGTAACTTTTTGATTAAAGGAGAAACCATAAAACGATTTTTTAATAGATACGTTAAAGAAAAAGTGAAAAGAGTGATGAAAATAGCGACAATGAACCCGTCCCCGCCTACAAAAAAACGAGTGAGGAGTAAGATGATCATGACAATGAAACTAGGAATGAAATCAGTATAAAGAATGGTAAATACTAGTGGAATAACCCTTAAATCAAAATAGTGCCCTTCAAGAACAGGAATAGAAAACATAATACACAACATAACGGTTATGGAATTGAAGAAACTAAAAACATACTTTTTATATTTCTTACTAGGATGAAAAAAAGCATCTTTCCAAAACGTTCGGTAAAGAAGAGGCACAACTAAAACCAAATAAAATTGAAAAATAAGATTTTTGATGATCTCAAACATGGTCGTCCCTCTTCCCCTTACCAAAGTATGATCTGATTGAACTAGTAAAATTGACTGTATAGCTGAAAGATACCACAAAAAGGCAATATTAAATAGTCCTAAGTTCTTCTAAAGTAACCGTTTTAACCAATGGAGGAAAAAAACAAACCTCTTGACTAAAGAGATTTGGTCTTAGTGATCCGAAAGGTATTTTGCACGACAGACGACACTATTGAACAAATCCCTGCAACATCAGGGTTAATAGTGTTTTGCTCCTAAAAGCTAATCGGGCTGTTTCGTCGATTTCTTGTATCTGTAGCTTCGTTACAAATGGGTGGTTGTCCGCCTTGCCTGAAGGGTTTGCCACTAGCATATCTCGGAATAATACCCCGCTTGTTACATGTTGATCGTCATTTTGAGAGATTCCCAATTCAATCTCCCGTTTTACGATATAGCCTTCTTCAATTACTAGTACATATGGACCTTCCTCATCTGTAAGGATGCCCGATTGAGGAATAGTGAGTGCACTGTGAATTTCATTTTCAATAATAGATAGATTCACATGGTATCCCACTTTAAACTCCTCTTGTTGGAAGTCCCAATCTACATAAAAAGGGTAGGTAGCTTCTTGATCAAGTGCCGGTTCCTTGGTAGGAAGGTTGGAAATGCGAGTTAGACTGCCTTCAATCGGCTGTTGATTCGGCGCAGAGATTTTCACTTTCAACCCTTCAGTAATGTTCTGTGATTCTAATTGAGTTAGCTCCCCTTGAGCTCTCAAGGAGTCGGAGACAATCGTCATCAATGCCCCGTTTGATAGTGCGTTTATTTCTTTAATGATACCAGAAACGGGGCTTGTCACCTCTAATTCCTCTTGTTGATTCTCTATAGCAAATAGGGAATCCTGGTACCTTTCTTTCTCGAAATCCAAAGCTTCGATTTCGTGCTGTTTTTGTAAAATTTGAACTTGATATTGATCTATTTGTTGGTTTTGAAAAGCTGTTACGCCCACTTCTTCCGAAACATTATGTTGATAAAGCTGGTTTTGGATCGATACAATGGTCCGGATTTCTTCTTCTAACTGAGAGATTTTTAAATCTAGTTGATCGATCTGTGAGTTCAATTGTTGTATGGTCGTTTCCATCTCAATGTTTTCATAGGTAAATAAAAGATCTCCAAATTGAACTTCTTGTCCTTTTTCTACATAGAGAGATCCCATGGAGCCTATTTTTTCGTCAAAGTAAATAGGTTCTTCATTCGTAGATAAAATGACCCCGGGTTTCTCTAAAGATTCGATAAGATCCTGTTCCATTGGTGAAAGGAGGGCAACCAGTTGTGTACGTGGAATCTTGTTTTTATTTTCCATAATGAGATAAAGATTAACCGTTATTAATGATATAGAAGCAAAAGCGATGACATAAATTTTCCATTTATTCACTAGTGGTTACCACCTTTACAACATTTCAATACTAAGAAAGTTTGATAGAAAAACTAAAAAAATAGAAGCAAGAATCATGATAATATGGACTAAAATAGCGAGCAGAATGATAAACGACTTTTTCGTAAAGGCGATTTTTGAGAAAGCATAAATCTGAAAGGCTATCGTCCATAGTAGAAACAATGAGATGTGACCAAAAAAGTGAATATAGTATTCATTGGTTGTAAATAAGTGTGCAAGAATACCTAAAGAAAAAGGGGACGTAGCGGATTGAACGCCGAGCCATAATTCAAAAGGCAACAATGCGACTTTACCGAGAGTGAGAATAAAAATACTAATCGTAGATATAACAAAGGTTTGGCGGTAATGCGTATGATCAAGGAACACCCAAAACCAAATACTTGTGAACAACAAATAGGTTAGGGGAGAAAAAATAGCATCTACTACACCACCAAGACCAATCATAAGTTTAGCTAATTCAAACTGACTTTCTGTATAGTTTGTTAATAAGTGTGTAATTCCAAAAGTGTGTAAGCCGTAGTAAGCATGAATAATGGAGATTAGTAGACTCAAGAAGAGAATACAAGCTACTTTCCATAAGGAAAGAGGGATCTCTTCAGCTATCGTTAACTGGTCAACCTTTCTGTCAGGTTCCACCAAACTCCTTACAAGTTCTAAATGATACTTCATTGTTATCCCCCATGTGAGTCGAAATGAATCAATCTACTTTATTTTACATTTTTTTGTAGTGATCGTCATCATTCGAGAGAGAATTAACAAAATCTCTTTTGTGGAAAAGACGGGCTTTCATTTGGGAAGATTATAAGAGGGTCCCCTTTGGCAAAGGGGACTGTTTTCTTTGGAGATAACGCAATTTTTACCCTTCAGATAACTCTGTCACAGAAACACTTTGCTTGCTGTTAGGATTATCAAGGGGATGAATCGTAGCCTGACCTGTTCCTTGATCCACATGCTCAATATAAACTTGAGTTCCATTATGAAGAACGGTCTTCATGTCTGCTGCTGATGAAATTTCTTGCGCGCGTTTTGCGTCCATTTGTAGCACCTGCCTTTATATGTATGGTCATTTCTACGTTTCCCATAACATTCGCAGCTTATTCGTTTTGGACAACCAAGAACTAACAGTGTAATTTTCCTCTATTCTAGCCATTTTAAGAATAGAGGGGGAATAAAGGTATGAAAAAAATCACATTGTCAGTCGCAACAGCCTTGATGCTTTTAGGTGGATTAGCAGGCTGTGGGGCAGATAACCAAGCAACAGATATGGGAGCAAATCAGCATCGTACAGGTGCTTTGGGAATAGGAGCGGATCGCCAACAACCGGGAATCGGTGCTCGTAATGATTTAGGAGGTCAAGTTGACCATGATGGCGGATTTTTCCGTAACCAAGGTCAAGGTCACGTACCTGGTGAGGTAGAAGTTGGACATGAGCGACCTCGAGGGTTCGGCACAGACTTCGGACAAGGTCGAGCTGGTGGATTTTTTGGCGTTGATGGAGATAGACAAAGAGCACACGGGACGCCTCGCGACAATGGTGGAACGTATGATGCTGGTCAACGAAACTTGCTAACCGATCATGATCCGATCGCAGGACCAAACAATGTGCAAGCCAATCAAGTGACGGTTCAACGTACACTTGATCAAATTGAAAACATTGATGGTGTCAGAGAAGCACGTGTCAGTGGAAGTGTCATCGAGATTAGAGTAGCAGAAGGAACATCGGATGCAAAAGAAGGCGAAATCGAGCGTCAAGCTCAAAAGCTTGCTGAGCATCAAACCGTTCGTATTGTGAATAGATTTTAGAAAAGAAAAGCCAAGTTCTGATTAGAACTTGGCTTCTTTAAATTGGGTGCAATGTTGATGATGATCGAAAGCGCTTTTTGTGAGGTTGGAGTGTTGCTTATTTTTTGAAAGGTTATTTTATAGGGTGTATTTCCTTTGCTTAAAGGATAATAGAAAGGTAAGTTATTTACTTTATTGATTGAAACAAATAAATTATATAAAGCGGTTTATATAAATTTAAGGAAATTAATAAAAAAATCTAGTAATTTTCTGATAACGTGATACAATGTGAATAAATTGTAAAAGAAAAATATATTCTTTTACTTTTATTTAGCGCTTTGATGTAAGCGTTTAATTAGTGTATGTAGAGGTATATAACGCTTATATCAAGTGAAGAGAAAGGGGAAGGGGAATCGGATCTAATAGATAGTGGGCAAGTGAGTTTTTCTTTATTCGTTTCCGAAAGCGCTTTCGATATATTTTCCAAAAGGTATATTTTAGGAGGGTGAAATCAGTGAAATTAAGTAAAAATCGCATCGTCTCAATTTTCATGGTCTTTATTCTATTAGCATCGTTACTTCCGGCAACTGTAAGTGCGATGGAATCTGATTTTGATCACTTGATCTTAGATCCGGCTGTAAAGCCATCAGTAGCTGGTGCTTTGCAACTGGTTGAACATAACGGTCAAATGACATTAGCAGATCAGTTTGGGAATCCAGTTCAATTGCGCGGGATGAGTACGCACGGTCTTCAATGGTTTGGAGAGATTGTCAATGACAATGCATTTGCTGCTTTATCAAACGACTGGGGATCAAACATGATTCGTCTTGCTTTATATGTTGGGGAAAATGGATATGCAACCAACCCAGACTTAATTGAAAAAGTGTACAAAGGTATTGATTTAGCTATTGAACATGATATGTATGTGATTGTAGACTGGCACGTTCACGCCCCGGGTGACCCGAGAGCAGAGATCTATTCAGGAGCAGCTGAATTTTTCGAAACAATCGCAGCAAAATACCCGAACAATCCTCATATCATTTATGAGCTTGCTAACGAGCCAAGCAGCAACAGCAATGGTGGTCCTGGGATTACCAATGATGAAGCAGGTTGGGAAGCGGTAAAAGAATATGCGCAGCCACTTGTTGATATGCTTCGTGAAAGTGGAAATGCGGATGACAACATCATCCTTGTTGGTAGTCCAAACTGGAGTCAACGTCCAGACTTAGCAGCAGATAATCCGATTGATGACCACCATACTATGTATGCTGTTCACTTCTATACAGGAACTCATGCTGCTGCAGCTGAGAGCTATCCAGAAGGAACTCCGAGTTCGGATCGTTCAAACGTAATGAGCAATGCTCGTTATGCCCTTGAAAATGGCGTTGCAATTTTTGCGACAGAGTGGGGAACGAGCCAAGCAGATGGAAACAACGGGCCATACCTTGATGAAGCGAATGTATGGTTAAACTTTTTAAACGAAAACAATGTAAGCTGGGCCAACTGGTCATTAACGAACAAAAATGAAACATCTGGTGCGTTTACGCCGTTTCAATTAGGTAAATCAGATGCAACGAATCTTGACCCAGGCGACGATCAAGTATGGTCAATGGAAGAGTTAAGTGTTTCTGGTGAATATGTTCGTTCACGTATTTTAGGAATTCCATATGAGCCAATTGACCGTACAGCAAGCGAAGGATTTAATGAAATCATTTGGGATTTCAATGACGGGACGACTCAAGGTTTTGGTGTAAATGCAGATAGTCCGGTTCAAGAAATTTCGGTTACAAATGAAAACAACACATTACAGCTCTCTGGATTACATGCGAGCAACGATTTATCAGAGGGGAATTATTGGGCAAATCTTCGCCTTTCAGCGAATGAGACAACAGCACGCCCAGATATCTTTGGTGCAGAAGAAATCACAATGGACGTACTTGTTTCAGAGCCAACAACGATTTCCATTGCAGCTATTCCTCAAAGTGCAAATCATGGATGGATCAATCCGCGCCACGCTGTGATTGTTACACCTGATCAATTTGAGCTTCAAGGTGGAAGTGATCTTTACAAAGCAATCGTATCAATTTCAAGAGAAGCATCTCCTGCTTTAGAGGCAATTGCAACAGATGCGGATGATAGTGTGATGTCGAACATTATTTTCTTCATTGGCACAGAAGATGCAGATGTCATTCAATTAGATAATATTGCTGTATCTGGAAACCGCGCAGCTGTTGAAGCTCCAATCGTTCACGCTGACTTGGGAACACCAACTTTGCCATCTGATTTCGAAGATGGAACTCGTCAAGGATGGACATGGCATGGTGGATCAGGAGTAAAGACAGAATTAACGATTCAAGAAGCAAATGGGTCAAATGCATTAACATGGGAGTATGCGTATCCAGAAGTAAAGCCATCGGATAACTGGGCATCGGCTCCGCGTATTATGTTAGGTGGAATTGAAGCGACTCGTGGTGAGTTCAATTACCTTGCGTATGATCTGTATATCGACCCGATTCGTGCAACAGAAGGTTCTATTCGAATAAACTTTGCAATGGCGCCACCAGCTCATGGATTCTGGGCTCAATCTAGTGAAGTATTTGAAATTGACCTCCCGTCATTAGAGGAAGCGACTCAAACTGCTGATGGATTGTACCATTTTGAAGTAGTGTTTGATATGAATAAGATTTCTCCAGCTATTGCGTCAGACACAGTATTACGTGATATGGAATTTATCATTGCTGATGGTCAAAGTGACTTTGCTGGTAGAATGTATTTGGATAATGTGAGATTTACGAATTTTGATGAGGAAGAAGCACTGGAAGAGGAAGATAGTGCGCCTGCGCCTGGTAAGAAAAAAGGCAATGGGCAAGACAAAAAAGATAAGGTGAAAGATAAGGTAAAAGATAAGGTAAAAGATAAGAAAGCTTCTACACCAGCTAAGGGAGAAAGCGCGAAAGATGAAAAGGAGAAGGCGAAGAAGTAGGACAAGCTTGCCGAACACAGCAACAAATGGGTTCAACTTCTTATTAGTCGGAGCATTGTTACTGGCAGCAGGTGTAGGAATGGTTTTTGTTGGAAAAAGAAGAGTGGTTTAATTGATTTTTAGAGGGATGAGGGAGCTGTGAGTGTGCAGCTCCCTTGTTTTTTTGTTGGAAAACTTACTAACTGGTGAAAAAACGTCCATTTGGGGCAGGTTTAGATAGAGACGTAGCGTCGGATCCGCCTATATAGGAGCTATCTTTACTTTTATGTATTCTCTTAGAAAATTTATGCGGCAAATTTGGCATCGTTTGCGGCAAATCGAGGTAGTTATGCGGCGAATCCGGAAACTTATGCGTTTCGAGTTGGATTATGCGGCAGATTGGACCGATATGCGGCGGACTAGTGGTTTTATGCGCCTGAAAAAATAGATCTGCGGCATAATGAAGATATTTGCGTGAAAAAGCTGTTTTATGCGGCGCCTGCGCCTGGCCACCGCACAAAAAAGCCAACACCCCTTCGTGTTGGCTCCAACTCTCAACTTCCTTACTCTTCTTTATCCTGGTGATGTTTATGATGCTTTTTATCCCATTTTGGAATAAAGCCGTCTTGTTCAAGCTTGTTGTAATACTTGTCCATGTGTGCAATGATTTTTTGTCCTTTTTCTTCTGTGAATACCCCGTACTCCACGTACTTGTTAATAACCTCTTTTTTCTTCGCGAACACTTCTTTTTGTAGAGCGGCCATTTCTGTTTTTTGTTCTTCCGTTAATTGGATATCAGCGGCCACTTCAGCGCTGATCGCTCCTGGCATGAACCCGACAGAAAGAACCGTTGCTACTACTAAACCAGCTACGATTTTTCTCACTTTTACCAACTCCTTTTTATGTATGTAAGCCTATCGTTTGTCATTAAGCTAAAATTATCCTCTTTTCAGACAGAACACATATTTTTATTACTCTTGTCTTTTATATCTTGATGTAAGAGTTCTATCGGGGCTCGAAGTTTATAAACTTTATAATGTGGCAAATCCTCTATAAGGACTGATGCGTATGAAGTTGTTGAACAATAAGGACGAGAAATGTAATGAAGATACATATTTACCTGGTATTCAGTTGTATTCTGTGAGAGATGAGTTTGGGGATCGTGCCTTGTCTACTTTAAAGGTGTTATCAGATATGGGGTACCGAACAGTGGAGTTTGCTGGCTATGACGGAATTCCCGCTTTGAAAATGCATAGTTACCTGCAGCGGCTCGGTTTTAAGGCGCCTGCTTCTCATGTGTCATTAGAAAAGTTAGAAGGGAATTTGGAAGGCGAGATTGAGTATGCCAAAACAGTAGGAATCCATTATCTAGTTATACCGATGATTGAAAAAGAAGTGTTTTTCAATCGGGACGAATATGAAAAAGTGGTGAACTCACTCAGAGTAATCGGTGAAAAAGTGAAGGAGCACCAAATGCAATTGGTGTATCACAATCATGATCATGAGTTTGAACGACTTCCGAACGGTACGCTCATTTTAGATCAACTGCTTCTTGATGTAGGGACTGATGTATTGCAGTTGGAGCTAGACTTGTTTTGGGTTTACAAAGCAGGCTTTGATCTGGTCGCCACTATAATGAAATACAAAGGACATGTGCCGCTTATTCATATGAAAGATATGGATCACTCCGGGAATTCAACGGAGTTAGGAAAAGGGGTAATAGATTATCGCCCTTTGTTTGCCATGCTAGCTAATGTGGGTGTTCACTATACTTTTGTGGAGCAAGAGCATTTTGATCGTCCGTCGCTAGAAAGTGCAAAGGTGAGTTTGGAGTATTTACGCTCATTCAAGTGATTTTATAAAACCGAAAGACCGAGGCGAAACAAGCTCTCGGTCTTTTATGTGCTACCACCAAGGACGACGAGGGGGTCTTGGGTGCCAAGGGTTCCACGGAGTCCATGAAGTGGGATGCCAATAATGAGGAGGATACCAAGGATGCCATGGGTGATACCCGTGATGATGGTGGCTTGGGTTGTTGTGATGATGGAGACCCATTTCTTGAAGCCAAGGAAACATGTGATCACCTCTTTTCTGCTTGCAATAGTTTATTTCAAGTTGTTCGGTTAGGTGCTTTAATTGGGTGTGTGGCAAGTTGTCTAATTATGTCGAATCACCTAAAGCTTATGTAAATAATGTTCCATCCTTAGTGAATGGCAGATCGATACCTGTTATGCTTACTTTGAGGTGAAGCGAATGCTAACTAAATTCCAACTTGAAAACCTAGTCCTCTATTTTGAACAGAAGCTTAATCGGAAGTTGAAAGTGGCAGAAAGGGAAGTGTTGACAAAGGTGATGCAGAATACCTCGGGTAAAGTGTAATGTAGACATGTTTTTATGTAGTCAGCTCTAAACGATGTTTAGGGCTTTTTGTTTTGTTTGACCTAGTTGAAGTTACAACTAAAGACTCTAGAAAAGCAATGGATCCGTCTGTATAATTTGAGAAGTTGTGATTACCAAGGTTGTAGGAGAGGATTGTTATGTTGACATTTGGTCGGAACATTCAAAATAGATTCATTATCGGTGCGTTGGCACTTTTTGTTATGACAATACTTAGTGCAACACCTGTAGCAGCAGAGCCGTACGTTGTTGTAGAAGAGGTTGTGGTAACGGAGGAATTATCAGTAGCTACACTAGTCGAAGAAGGAGCAGCGCTACTTTTAGATGAAGAAAGTGCAACACCGTCGCTTCTTCCTGGTGACTTTTTCTACTTTTTAAAACAAATTCAAGAGAATGTGAAATTAGCTTTTACATTTGATGATATGAAAGAGGCTGAGCTACGAACGAGTTTCGTAGAGGAGCGGATAAAAGAAGCGACAGCTCTCTTTATTCGTGGTGAGGAAGAGGCGGCGAAGGAGATTCTTCTTGCTGCTCTCGAATTGCAAGAATCAGCTTTTGATCCGTATGAGCGAACAACAGCAGAAGATATAGCTGTTGTAAAAGGGGAAGAAGAGGACGGAGAAACACTTGTAGAAGTAAAGGTCGAGGACGTTCTTACTTCTAACTCTGGGTCTCTTGAATTACGATTTTCTTCTAATTTGCTTGCATTACAAACAGCCTTAAATAAGGTGCAAAATCCGCAAGCGAAAGAAGCGCTAGCGAAAAACGTCGTAAAAGCACAGGAAAGAATGGAAAAGGACGTAAACAAGCAGCTTGCTAAAATCGAAAAAATGAATGCAAAAACGGCAAGTGAGGTTGAGGTTGCCACTTTGGATCAACCAGGAAACGCACATGCACCAGGATTAGCGGTAGCAGCAGAGAAACGGAATAACAAGGGAAATGCCGCGGGAGAAAAACAGTCCGAGAAAGCGGCCAAAGCTGCTGAAAAGAAAAATGAAAAAGCAGCAAAAGCAGAAGAGAAAAGAAATGAACGAGCGAATCAAGCAGCAGATAAAAAGAATCAATAAGCTGATTTTTGCTGAAAAAGAGAGCTAGAGATGAAATGAACATCTCTAGCTCTTCTTCTTTTATATGAAGTTTTACTTGTTCGCCTTTTCTCTTTGAGAAATTTCTTCTTTGAGTAGCTCGATAAAGTCTTGATCTAGTTGGAGTTTATTCGCCTTTTTATAAGCCTCATGAAGTAGTTCTATATCCAGTGTAGCTAGACCTAGACCTTTGTGATTGGTTGTATCTTGCATGTGGAAAACCCCCTCATTGATGGATTCGCGCTATAGAATATCATTACCACGTTTGATAGAATAATAAACATATTCACATAGATAAGTTAGTTGATTTTATAATAGAGAAGACAGAGCGAAATGTTATTCTTATTATCTCCACTATATTAAACGAAAAGAGACCAGTCCTATGAATAGTAGTGCAAACATTTCTGAAAGTGAATTAAAGAATGAGGTAGAGAAATTACATAGTCTGAATCAACTGATTTTAGATTCTGTAGCAGAAGGGATTTATGGGATTGATTTAGAGGCGAATGTTATCTTTTGGAACAAAGCGGCAGAAGAACTAACTGGTTTTAGCATGAGCGATTTCCAGGAGAATAATCTTCATAATCTTATTCATCATACGAATCAACAAGGGGAACATGTTCCGTTAACTGATTGCCCTGTATACCATGCACTAATAAGCGGTGAGAGCCTCTTCGTGGAAGATGATATCTTTTGGAAAAAGGACGGAACCTCCTTTCCGGTCGAATACACAATTAAGCCAATGCAAGAGCAAGGTAAGCATGTTGGCACAGTTATTACATTTCGAGATATGTCAGAAAAAATCAAAACCGAGGAAATGTTAGCTGAATGGGAAAAGCTTTTGGTCGTTGGTCAAATGTCTGCAGGGATTGCTCATGAAATTCGAAATCCGATTACATCGTTAAAAGGGTTTGTACAGCTAATGAAAGAAAGCAAACAGCTCAATGAAGAGTATTTTGACATTATGGATTCTGAGTTCAACCGAATAGAAACCATTATTAAAGAGCTCCTTATGTTTTCTAAGCCTCAAAAAACTAGTTTCAAGCAACATGATATTAAGGATTTAGTTTCACAAGTCGTGCTGTTAATGGAGCCGCAAGCGGTTATGAAAAACATCCGCCTTGTGACAAACTGGCAATCTTGTGAATCCGTCTATATCTCTTGCTTGGACCATCAAATTAAGCAAGTGTTTATTAATCTAATCAAAAATGCCATGGAAGCGATTGAGAGTGATGGTGAAATCGTCTTAACGATTACGACTGGTCAAAAAGAAGTGACGATCACCGTGAAAGATGATGGACCTGGGATCTCACCAGACCACGTAGAGAAGTTGGGACAGCCTTTTTATTCAACGAAGGAAAGTGGAACAGGACTCGGAATGATGGTGACAACCAACATCATTAAAAACAATCATCGTGGAAGTCTAGAAGTAGAAAGTGAAGTTGGAAAGGGAACGGTGTTTGAGGTGCGTTTGCCGCTTGTTGGGGGAAAGGGATCGTAAAAGGGGTCAGACCCTTCTTTAATGCTTTAAATGACTAACGAGGGGTCTGACCCCTTACTAAGAAGGAGGGACCCTTGTATGTCAAAGGTTCAGATGACGGGAAGCTTTCAATGGATGAAAACATTAAACAAGTCGACCATTTTAAATACAATTCGACTTCACAGCCCTATTTCGAGGGCAGATATCGCAAAGAAAACCAAGCTAACTCCCCCAACGGTCACTAATATTGTGGCGGAATTGCTTGAAGCTAATTTGGTCAGGGAAAGCAAGGTAGGTACGTCTCAAGGTGGACGCAAGCCGATTCTTCTTACAATCAATGACCGGCACTCTTTTATTGTGGGCATTGATGTAGGAGGACATTTGATTCGTGCTGTTGTGACCGATTTGAATGCTAAAATTCAAGCGAAGTGTGAAATTGAACTGCCTCATGAGTTAACAAATAGTCTTTTGCTTGAGAAAATCAAGGTCGTTATTCATGACGTGGTGAAGAAATCAAGTGTTTCAATGGATAAGGTCATTGGCATAGGCATTGGGATGCACGGGATTGTTGATTATCTGAAGGGGGTTGCAGTCTTTGCTCCTAATTTTCAGTTAAGTGACATTCCAATTAAAGAGGAGATTGAAGGGCATTATCACATTCCTACGTTTGTTGAAAATGATGTTCGGGCTCTAGCTTTAGGGGAATCGTGGTATGGCAACGGGCAAGGAATTGAAAATGTTATTTGTATTAACGTTGGTATAGGGATTGGGGCAGGTATTATTCTGAACAACGAACTGTTTCACGGGCAAAACGGCATCGCAGGAGAATTCGGTCATGTTATTGTAGATATGAATGGCAAGCAATGTTCGTGTGGGAGTTTTGGATGTTTGCAAACGATTGCGGGTGGAGCAGTGCTGCGAGAGCGTGCCCTTCAGTCCGAGCAAAATCAGTACCTTTTACAAAAGGTTCACAACAATGCTGAGGACATTAACGGTGCCCTTATTTTTGAATGTGCACAAGAAGGTGATGAGTTTTCCGTGCAATTGTTAGCTGAGACAGGTCGTGCGTTAGGAATTGGTGTAACAAACTTAATAAACTTAATGAATCCGACTCGTATCATCGTCGGTGGTGGGGTCGCAAAAGCAGGGGAGTACGTTTTAGGTCCGTTGCGAGATGTGGTCAGACAGCGCGCATTAACAACACAGGCACGAGAAACTGAAATCATTGAATCGAAGCTAGGAGATGATGGAACGGTCATCGGCGCGGCAACGCTCGTATTGAAAGACTTGTTCAGCCCGCAAATCTCGTCCTAATTTTTAGCTAATATACTTTTAATAAAGGGGTTTCATTTTATTAAAAGTATGGTAAAATCTTAATTAATTAAATTAATTAATTAAGTTCGACCTTAAATAAAAACGTCAAAAAGAGGTGTATTAATATGTGGAAAACAACAAATCTTACAGAAAAGTTTGATCAACTATTCCCTGCTTCCAATAAAGAGAAGCGTTTATTTTTTGCTCCGGGTCGTGTCAATTTAATCGGAGAACATACAGATTACAACGGTGGTTATGTATTTCCTGCCGCACTTACAATTGGAACAGAAATGGTGATACGAGAGCGTGAAGATCGTACGTTTCACCTAGCTAGTACGAATTTTGAGCAACGAGTTTCGTTTACATTAGATGAGCTCACGTATGACAAAGAAGATGACTGGGGCAATTACCCGAAAGGAATTATAAAAGAACTGATAAATGAAGGCGTTTCCTTAACGGGAGCTGACATCCTTTATGAAGGAACGATTCCAAATGGCGCAGGTCTTTCTTCTTCCGCTTCAATTGGTATGGTAACAGCCTTTGGCTTAGCAACGTTAGCTCAAGCAACACTCTCAAGAGTTGATTTGGCAAAACTTTGTCAGCGAATGGAAAATCATTTTATTGGTGTTAACAGTGGAATTATGGATCAATATGCGGTCGGTCTTTGCAAAGAAAAGCACGCGATTTATTTAAACACAATGACAATGCACGCTGAGGATGTTCCGTTAGAATTACATGGTCACAAAATCGTAATTACGAATACAAACAAACGTCGTGGCCTCGCTGATTCCAAATACAACGAGCGCAGGTCTCAATGTGAGGAAGCATTAAGAAGGATACAAGTGAAAAAGCCTACTGTTCAAACATTAAGTGACCTGACAACTGCCGACCTCCCGGAAATGGAAGAGTTAATTGGTGATGAGCTGTTATATCGCCGCGCCAAGCATGTTGTAACCGAAAATAAACGAACAAACGGAGCAAAAGAAGCTTTGCAAAACGGCGACCTGGCTATCTTCGGGAAATTGATGATTGGTTCCCATCTTTCATTAAAAGAAGATTATGAAGTGACAGGAAACGAACTAGATGCGTTATTTGAGGCACAAAGAAAAGTAGACGGTTGTGTAGGTACTCGTATGACTGGAGCGGGCTTTGGCGGTTGTACGGTTAGTCTTGTAAAAGCAGAAGCAGTTGATTCATTTAAAAAGCAAGTGGAAGAAGAGTACGTAAACGAAACAGGATTAACCCCAACTTTTTATATTTGTGAAGCAGGAAACGGCGTTCACGAACGACTATTGGAGGTGCAAAAATGAGCGTATTAATTACAGGGGGAGCAGGCTACATCGGAAGTCACACAGTCCTTTATTTTCTTGATAAAGGAGAAGACGTTGTTGTGTTAGATAGTCTCGAAAAAGGTCATAAGCAAGCTCTGTTAGACGGAGTGACTTTTTATGAAGGATCCATTCATGATGAAGCACTACTCGCTGATATTTTTCAAAAACACAGAATTGAGGCTGTTGTTCATTTTGCCGCTTCATCTCTAGTCGGAGAAAGTGTTGAGAAGCCTCTTGATTATTACGAAAATAATGTTATCGGCTCACACACACTCGTCAAACAAATGGTAGCCCATGATGTGAAACGCATCGTCTTCTCATCGACAGCGGCAACTTATGGGGAGCCAAAGAACATTCCAATTAAAGAAAGTGACCCGACGATTCCAACGAATCCATACGGTGAAACGAAACTTGCGATGGAAAATATGTTCCGCTGGTGTGACGCAGCGTACGGCTTGAAATCCGTTTGCTTACGTTATTTTAACGCTGCAGGCGCTGATCCAGAAGGTCGCATTGGGGAAGACCATACGCCGGAATCACACCTAATTCCAATCGTCTTGCAAGTTGCTTTAGGTCAGCGTGAACAAGTACAAATTTTTGGAGAAGATTACGATACGAAAGATGGCAGTTGCATCCGTGATTATATTCATGTGATGGATCTAGCGGAAGCTCATTATTTAGCATTAGAAAAATTACGCCGTGATCAAACGACATCCGTTTATAATCTTGGAAATGGAAAAGGATTTACTGTAAAAGAAGTAATTGAAACATGCAGAGAGGTAACAGGTCATGAGATTCCGGCCGCTGTTTCTGAGAGAAGAGCAGGAGATCCTGCTACACTCATTGCCTCAGCCGAACAAGCGAACCACGAGCTAGGATGGCAACCTCGTTATCCAGAACTGAAAACGATCGTCGAACACGCGTGGAAGTGGCACGTTGCGAATCCAACAGGCTATCAGAAATAAACGATAGAAAGGATGTCAAATATGAGTGTGCACATACATGAACAAATTGAACGACTTCTACAATACGGATTAAGAAAAGGCCTGATTACGAAGTGGGATCTTGATTATAGTCGGAATCAAATGTTTCAAGTATTACGTATTGACGATGCTGAGCCTGTTGAAGTGAATGAGGTTGAGGTTGAGTCACCGGTTAACATTCTAGATAACATTCTTCAGTGGGCAGCAGAACAAGGTGTTCTTGAGGAAAACACGGTAACGTACCGGGATTTACTAGATACAAACATTATGGGGTGCTTAACAGCGCGGCCATCTGAGGTTGTACGCGATTTTTATCATCGGTATGAAACCGACAGCGCCACTGCTGCAACGAAGGCTTTTTACCAACTTTCAAAAGATGTTCATTATATCCGAACGGACCGTATTGCAAAAAATGAGCATTGGTTTGCCCCAACGGAATACGGCGATATGGAGATAACGATTAATCTATCAAAGCCAGAAAAAGATCCAAAGGCGATTGCAGCAGCGAAACAACTTGCATCAAGTTCCTATCCAGAATGTTTGCTATGTAAAGAGAATGTCGGTTTTGCTGGTAGAGTCAATCATCCAGCTCGCCAAAACTTACGCATCATTCCGCTTACATTAACAAAGGAACAATGGTACTTGCAGTTCTCTCCTTATGTTTACTATAACGAGCATGCAATAGTGTTCTTAGGAGAACATGAGCCAATGGAAATTTCTCGAAAAACCTTTGCGAGATTGCTTGAATTTGTCGAACAATTTCCGCATTATTTCCTCGGTTCAAACGCCGATCTGCCAATTGTAGGGGGATCTATTTTAAGTCATGATCATTTCCAAGGCGGAAGCCATGACTTTCCGATGGCGCAAGCACCGATGGAGTATTCATTTACATTATCGAGCTTCCCTGACGTTCAAGCAGGAATCGTCAAATGGCCGATGAGTGTCATTCGTTTGCAAGGAACGTCTCGTGAATCGTTAGTTGAAGCTGCGGACTATTTGCTTGCTCAGTGGCAACAATACGAAGATCGCGCTGCTGACATTCATGCGTTTAGCGGGGAAACTCCTCACAATACGATCACACCAATTGCCCGTAGAAGGGGAGAATTGTTTGAGATCGATTTGGTGCTGCGTAACAACCGGACGACAGATGAGCATCCAGATGGACTTTTCCATCCTCATGCAGAAGTGCATCATATTAAAAAAGAAAACATCGGCTTAATTGAAGTAATGGGCTTAGCGGTATTGCCGGGGCGTTTAAGTGAAGAGCTGGAGGAGCTAGCAAGTGTGTTGCCAACTGGTGAAGCAGAGTCGCGGATTACGGGGAGCGAAACCATTGCGAAGCACCTGGATTGGGCGATGAACATCAAGTCTGCGCATCCGGAGCTATCACAAGATAATGTTGAAGAAATTTTGCGAGTCGAAGTAGGAAAAGTATTTGCAACGATCTTGGAGCATGCCGGCGTATTCAAACGAAATGACGAAGGAACAGCCGCCTTTTTACGTTTTATCGATTCAGTAAAGTAAGTGGATTATACGGAGGTTGTCTTAGGAAGGGTCTGACCCCATGTGAGGGGAGCGGAAACTTTAGGGGAGACAGCCTCTTTTTTTTAGAAAAAGAAGAGGAGGAATGAGCATATGAACATCACTCAAAAAGAGTTCGGATTGCTAAATGGGAAAGCAGTTACGTCGTTTACGTTAAAAAATAATCAGGGTATCGAAGTCACGTGTATCAATTATGGTTGTATTATTACGAACATAATGACACCCAATCAAGAAGGTAGATTTGAAAATATCGTCTTAGGGTTTGACTCGATCGAAGAATATGTTAAACATGGTGCTCCGTATTACGGGGCAGTAGTTGGGCGTGTGGCAGGTCGAATGAAAAAGGGACAGTTTGAACTAGAAGGCAAAGCATATTCATTACCCAAAACAGACGGTGACAACCACTTGCATGGCGGAGTGGAAGGATTCAGTCACAAAATATGGATAGCGACTGTATTTGAGAAGGAACATGAAGTTGGCGTGGAGTTTACTTACCACAGTGAAGACGGGGAAGAAGGATATCCGGGAAACCTTGACGTGAAAGTGACCTATACTCTTACTGCTTCCAATAAGTTGATCATTAAATACGAGGCTGAAAGTGATCAAACGACATTAGTGAACTTGACGAATCACTCTTACTTTAATTTAAGTGGGAATTTGAAAAAAGATGTGCTGAATCATGTTCTAACGTTGCCAAGTAATCAGTTTTTGGAGCTTGCTAGTGATATGATTCCAACAGGCAAAGCCATCGATGTTGAGGGAACCCCTTTTGATTTTCGAAAGGAGCGGCGTATTGGTGACGGGATTGGGTCAGAGCTTGAGCAAATTCAATTAGTGGGCAATGGTTATGATCATCCGTTTCTTTTACAGGAGAAAAAGATGCTGCTTAAGGATGAAGAAAGTGGACGCGTGATGACTGTTGAGACAGACGAACCGTGTGTTGTGCTTTACACGGGCAATCATCTCAAAGGTGACTACGAAGTAAGAGGAGTGAAGTCGGAAAATTATTTAGGACTTTGTTTGGAAACACAAGGACCGCCGGATTCGATCCACCATCCGCAGTTTTCCTCTTGTATTTTGCGTAAGGGAGAGTTGTATCAGACCTCAACTACTTTTACGTTTGGTTGTGTGGGGGATGAGGAATAATGTGAGAGGTTGTCTTAGCAGGAACCTTCTGTTTTAGGCAGAGGTTGCGTGTGTAAGGCGGCCTTTTATCGTGGTTAGAAGACATTTCTCTATTTTTCAGAGGATGAATGGAGAAGAGTTGAAGCTACAGCATCAGAAAAAGCCTCTGTTCGCAAACTTATGCGGCGAATTCGGCTTCATTTGCGGCAAATTCGCAAACTTATGCGGCGAATCCGGAAACTTATGCGGCAAATTGCGGAACTTATGCGTCTAGGCGATTTTTATGCGGCAGAATGATAACATATGCGGCGGTTTAGCTCCTTATGCGGGCGGTATTCTACTCCTTAAAAAGAGCAGGCTACATTTCCTGCCTGCTCTCTTCCTCCTTCACATCTATAATAGGTTGTTTCAAGTTTCTTTTATTCATTTCTATATCAAGCAACTCGATAAATCTAGAGTCTAGTTGGAGAGCAACCGCTTTGATTTTCGTTTGCAATAATAATTCATCTGATAATCTTTCAAAACTTTTAATAATATCTACTTCATGCATTTGATCCATCTCCTTATTACGTGAGTATAAAATGATTACCCACTTTGGGTTCTGGTTAAACATTAGTGTTAAAAAAGTTATACAAGAAAGGAGGGATGCACGCAAAATAGGCTGCCTCTCATAATAAGCTTGAGGCAGCCTTGCATGCTAATCTATCATCTTCTTTTGCTCTAAAGGGCGAAACTGCTGCTGATACAGATTTTCTGGCAGTTTTAAAATGGATTGGTTGAGGAGATCAAGCTTGCTCTCTATCCGGTTTAGTAGATAAAGAGTGACAATGACTGGAAAGCCGAACTCACTTAAAACTGGCAGCCACATCTCCATAAGGCATGTTCCTCCTTTCTGTAAAAAAAGGAAGGCTTGTAGTAGCCTTCCTCTCCCTTACATAAAAGTGTTAAATTTCAATGTCTTCTACCGTACGATCAACGATGCGTGCGGCTTTTTTTGCGACAATGTCGCCTCCAGCGGAACGGAATGCGTTTTGTGCAACGATCGTGTCCATAGCTGAACTGACAGCAACGGGGTTAGCTGGATAGACTGGTTCGTCCAATGAAAGAGTGACATTTCCACCCATTTCATTTTCAAAGATTAGTTCAAGACGTTTCATAGGAAAACCTCCTTTCTAAAAAGATGCTATTCGTCCTACATTAAGCTGTGAACGTTCGTACGATCAACCGCGTCCAAATCCCATTGTTGAAGAGGTGCTAACACAGTAGCAATTGTTGTAAGCTGCTGGTCTGTGGCACTTGTCTTCACGTTGTTAAAGCTTTTTGTCTTACGAATAGGATTGCCTTCGTTGTCGTAGCCATTGATAAAACTTAAAATCAAGCGAGAATCAACTAGCATCAGATCACCTCCTCTCACTGTGTATATAGAGGGATGAGTTAAAAAACGATTATAACGTGTGAAAAAATATGAGTAGGTTTATGAGGTGGGAGTTAGGAAACAAACTACTTGAACAAGCTTTTATGTAAATAAAAGCCCCGGGCCTAAATTACATAAGGCCTGGGGCTTGTGGTTACAGTTTCCGAAAAATAAACAGAACACCCTTAATGATGAGATACAAAGAAAAAACAAGGATCGCAAGGATACCAATGACTGATGTGATCGGGGAGATTCCTGCTAAAAAGGTACCGGCTAAAGGTGCTTGTAGCAAAGCAAATCCTGCCAAAATACAAGCGAGCATTAAGAAAATCCAACTACTCATAAGACAACCTCCTTTCCTCTTTTACAATATGTCAAAAAGGGATGAGTAGTGCTTGTACCGACCACTGAAAAAGTTACTTTAGAAAATTCGGGGAAGTGCAATGGCTTCACACGTTGCGCGCCTGCTACGAGAAACCCACTCGTAGCAGGCTTAAAACAAAGAAACGGCTCCGCTCATTGTTTAAAGGGCACTGAAAAAGGCGAAAACGGTACCTTTTTCAGTGCCCTCGAATGGGTGTAGAGAGGAGCCTGATTTGTAAGGAGAAATCCATAACTTCAACCTTTACACGACGTCTTTCTTAAAATTATAAAAAAGTATGCGATCGCCTTCGCTTCCTTCCTTCTTAGGACATACAATGTAGTAGTCCACTGTAAAGGAGGGATACGAATGAGCTATGGATATGATTACGGGTATGGATATGGTTGCGGTGCACCTGTTGTAGCAGGGGCGTACCATCAGCCACGTTCTGGATTTGCTTTAATCGTAGTTCTGTTCATTTTGTTAATTATCATTGGCGCATCTTTTGTTAAAGACGACAAAAAACATTGCTAATGATGAAATTACGGCAAGAAGAAAACCCTGACTGAAAAATCGGTCAGGGTTTATTTTTTATTCATATCCGATCGCGGACCAATCAAAAAGGGACCCAGGATCTGTTTTCCGATCTGGCGCATATTCATCGTGACCAATGACGTGGTTTCTGTCTGGAGGAATGGTTGGATATCTCTCATAAAGATCATCTAGCAGTAAATTTAACGTTTCATACTGTACATCAGTATACCCAATAAGTGAGGGATCAATTGAGTCATATCGAAGTCCAGGGATCATCGCTAGCATTTCTTCCTCTGTACCAATCGCGAGAAGTTCAATTCCGATGGAGTAGTCATTAAGACGATCTTTATAGTGCGGGTAATCAGGCAAGTTTCCTTTGCCGGCGTGAAAAGCCGCTCGCTCTTCTGGGACAAAGCGATGGATGCTACCTTCTCGATCAATCACATAGTGAGCGGACACACCATACTCAAGAAAAAGCGAGTACGCATCATCAATTTCATACGGTTCATTTGGCTTGTTTGCTGCATTGCTCATAAAGTGGAGCATAATATGGGTCACATCGACGCGTGGCCGTGAGTTTTCTAATGGGAGAAAGCGATCCTCGGTTTGTACGCCGAGTTTTTGGATGAGAAAGGTTTCACTGTGACCTGGTTTTTCGGAGGATCGCAATGTTATTGTTTCTTCTTCTTTATCATCTATATGGTCTAAGGCGCTGCATGCAGCGATCGTAGCTAGCAATAGTAAGATTAGAATGCTTTTTCGTCCTAGATTTACATCGTTCACGTGTGATTCTCCTTCTAATTTAGTCGTCCTCCCCTTATTTTACCTTTCAAATAGATGAAATTCCAAATTTCTCCTACTTTTCCCTAGTTTGACTGAAACAGAATGAAAGCTTGCCTATTCCGTAAACTAAACGTAACTTTTGAAAGGAGGGTTTATTTTTGAAACGAATTCTTTGTTTGTTATGTATGGTTGTCCTTATTTTATCGTCATGTGGCTTTTTTCAAGGAGCGGATGACGGAGGGACGGCTCATACTCAAAACCAGAATCAGAACCAAAACCAAAACCAAAGTCCCCAAAATGTCGCGATTCAAGCTACACAGTTTACCGATGTTAGTCGTGATTATTGGGCAAGGGAAGAAATCCATTTTTTATTTAATCAAGAAATTATTCGAGGGTATAACGATGGTACGTTTCGACCTGGGAATACAGTGACAAGGTCGCAAGCGGCGACCATGATTGCAGGAGCACTTGATTTAGAGTTAGAAGGTCGTCCCGCACCAAACTTTGTAGATATTCGTGAAGGGTTTCATGCTTATGATGTGATAGCGGCTGTTGCTGATGAGGGGATTATCACCGGACGAGAAGGGCGGTTTATGCCGAATGCTCCATTAACTCGTGGACAGATGGCAGCCATTTTGACACGTGCCTTTTCCTTAACAGGGACGTGGAACCGAGAGTTTAATGATGTCAGACGAAATCATACATTTTATCATGACATCCAAGCATTAGCGGCAAACAATATTACAACTGGATTTTCAAGTGACCGTACATTTCGTCCGAGTCAGCCAACGACTCGAGCGCAATTTTCTGTATTTTTAGCGCGAACACTTGATGATGCTTTTAAACCAGGTGAACCATTTCAAGATGGAGATTTGACGCTTCATCATTTAAATGTCGGGCAAGGTGATTCAACGCTAATTACGACACCGAATGGCAGTACCATTTTAGTTGATGCAGGTACACGAACGGCTGGACAGGCTGTTGTGCAATATTTAAAACAAGCAGGCATTGATACGATTGATCGATTGGTCATGACCCACCCACATGCTGATCATATTGGTGGGGCTGTTTCAGTTATGCAAAACTTCACCGTTAGACAAGTTATTGATAGCGGGGCGGAGCATGATTCGCAAACGTTTATCAATTACTTACAGCATATATTAGACAACGATATTCCGATTCATTTTGCTTCACCTGGAGATACAATCGATGTCGATCCAGCTGTCACGATTAACATTGTCAATAGCGAGCAGCCAGGGGACACCTTAAATAATGCGTCTGTTTCTTTGCACATGCGTTACGGTAATTTTAGTTACTTGATCACAGGTGATGCCGAACTTGCAGCGGAACGTCGAATGGTCGATCAGTTTCAAATTGCTTCAGATGTTCTTCGGGTTGGTCATCATGGTTCGGTAACAAGCTCCAATCCGTTTTTCTTACAAGCGGTTCAACCAACAGAAGGGATCATTAGCTATGGAGAAGGGAACGCTTACGGCCATCCTCACGAGGAAGCCATTAATCGGTTGAGGAATAATGGAGTAGAGCAGTTGTATTCCACTACAGGTGATGCGGTTCTTGTCGTATCAGATGGATCTGCTTATCACATTACAGGTCGAGTTCAAGAATCGGTTCCGTCAGTTGAACCAGAACCCGATCCGACGGAACCAGAGCCGGTCGCACCAGGACCAGAGCCAGTCCAGCCTGCACCGACTCCAACACCAGATGGACCTCATTTTCCGATTAATATTAATACGGCAGATTGGGAAACACTGCAACATATAACAGGGGTCGGTCCAGTAATTGCTGAAAACATTATTCAATATCGACAAACGCATGGGAATTTTACGAGCGTAGAACAATTGGTCAATGTTCCTCGAATTGGTCCAGCGACATTGGATGCGATGCGTCATCAGATTACCATTTAGGGGGGAGCTATTTGAGTATATACACAGTGGATAGTGTCGAAGACGGGATAGCCCATCTTCTCTTGAGAGAGGATGAAAGTGTCTCTCTCTATGTAAAACAAGAACAGCTTCCTGGAGTGTCAGAGGGAGACCTTATTGAGGCAGATGTTAACAAGGAAGGGATTGTTGCGAGTTTTCGTAAGCTTGAGCAAGAGACGAAACAGGCAAGAGCCAAGGCCCGTGAGTTATTACAAAAGTTACGTGAGAAAAATAAGTAAAAGAAGGTCGCACAGAAATGTGCGGCCTAAATCTATAAAAAAGCAAAATTGCTCGATTTTTGTCGATAAGAAAAATAGGCTTTTAGTCTCGAGTCATATTTCTTAGAGGCGATTTATTGTATACTATTAAAGTTATAATCACTACATCTAAGAAGATTCTATCAGGATATAAGGAGAAGACTATGTTTCACGTAACTAATCAGCAAAAAAAGCGTCTTATCACGATTTCTTTATTCATCTCTATTTTACTTGCAACTGTGGTCATGATTAGTCAAATTACGATGGTTCGTTCTACTATAGCACAACCCAATCAATCGGTTTTGTATGATGATAATCATACACCTCTTGTTCCACATACCTTTTTAGTTGAAGGTGAAGTGCCTGTTTTCTTATCTAGTTATTTACTAGAATTAGAGAATAGAGGTTCACTTTCTCAACTAATGTATCCCCAAAGTCCTGTGAAACGATTCTTATCCACTTTTTTTATACCAAATGATCAGAATGAACAGCAAAAGCTTTATGCGAACCATATGTATTTTGGTCATGGATTGATTGGAATCAATAATGCCTCTCAGTATTTTTTTCAAAAGAAGGTAGACGAGTTGACGGAAGCTGAGCTTGTTTTTTTATTCGTTCAGTTAGAGCAGCGTTCTTATGAAGATATTGCATATGAAATGAACGAAATGGCATCTGAGTTTTTAAGACGAGGGCTTTTGTCTGAGGATGTTCATGCTCAAGTAGTTCGCGATATACCGGCTACGGTAGAGACTGCTTATCATGAACAAACCGCTGTTCACTCGTATGTTGCTCATGTTATTGATGAAATACAAGCACATGGCTATGACGAAGAGGATTTTTTCCGTAGAGGATACGATATATACACAAATATGGACCGAGAATTTCAGTTAGCTTTGTTTCGTCAATTCTCAGACGACGAGTACTTTCCTGATACCGATGAAACGATGGTAGAAGGAAGTATGGTTATATTGAACCATTCAACAGGTGATGTAAAAGCATTAATGGGTGGCAGAGAGTATTTAGCAAATACGTTCAACCGCGCGACAGAAACGACAAGACAGCCGGCGTCTGCATTTAAACCTTTAATTGTGTTTGCTCCTGCTATTGAAGTTGGCTGGAGACCTGAAAGTACGTTAATTGATCAACCTCTTCGAATTGGTGACTTCTCACCGCGTAATCATGATCATGAGTTTAGAGGAGAAGTTACATTGGCAAAAGCCTTTACGAGTTCTTATAATGTCCCGGCAACGTGGCTATTAAACCAAATCGGGTTTAAAACGGGAATTGACTATATAACTCGATTCAACCTCTTTGAAATTGATGTGAATGATGGATACGGTCTTGCTCTCGGATTTACGAGTGTAGGAACGTCACCGCTTGCTATGGCACAAGCCTATACGGTTTTTCCTAATAAAGGAAACATGCTTGATACACAAGCTATTTCAAAAGTTGAAGGAATGTTTCAGCGTTCCATAATACAAGCGTCTAAAAAAGAACGGAAGATATTTGAAGAAGAGACGGCTGAGATCACTACCGACTTATTAGTAGAAGCCGTTGAAAATGGGTCTGGTGAAAGTGCGAAGGTCGAGCATGAGAAATGGGCTGGAAAAACAGGGACAACGTCATTTGATGGTTGGTTCGTTGGGTTTAATGAACAGTACTTAGGTGCAGTTTGGATTGGACCTGATGAAGTAATTCCGGAAAATCGTATGAGTCTGATTCATTATTCAGGTGAACTATTTAAAAGTGTCATTTTGGATTATCAAAATGTGGATGAAAATATGAAAGATGTGAGGAAATCGAGATGAATTGGTTCATATTTCTTTTGCTAGGAGCTCTTCTGATTCTTAATCCTTATCAAAGAGGATTGTATTTTAGTGTTGAATTTTATAGCTTTGCTTTTCTTATTTATAGTTTATTTGTGATGTTGTCGGTTCGATTGTTTGTACAAAAGGAAGTTCATTTGATTAAGGCTGCCTTTTTTGCATTTATTTTCCCGCTTTGTTATGGTCTATCGTTTATTTCAGCACAGCATCCACAAGGAGCATGGGATTCGTTGTTCCGCTGGATTGCGTATTCAGCTTTCTTCGTGTTGCTATATTGGACGTTTCGAGAGGAGCGAATAAGGAAATTTGCCCCTGCTGTGTTTCATGTAACAGGGATTTGGGTGGCTTTTCATATGCTATTTGTCGCTTATGGATGGCTGGACTTTCCTAGAGCGGTGATTCAAGACCGTTTTGCTGGTGTGTTGCAGTACCCGAATACGTTTGGAATGTTGATGGCTGCTTTCCTTTTGTTTGCTTTGCTCATGTTAACAAAAGGGAAAATCAGTCTTCCTTCAATTTTGTTTTATTCGTTTCCACTTGTTGTGTTCGTTGTTTGTTTTATTGAATCGTATTCAAGAGGGATGTATTTAATGGCCCCGATTACGTGGTTAGTGGGACTTTTATTATTAAGACCAACTGAGCAAGTGAAATACATTTTGTTCTCTAGTTATAGCTTGATAGCTGGACTTGTCGTAGTGGCGATGGACCGATCTTTCGTTGTGGTTTTGATCGGAACCCTGATCACGATAGGTTTAAGTGTTGCGACTATTAAATGGGTGGAGAGAGGCACTCTCTTTTTTATGAATAGAAAAAAAATCTATCATTTCGCAGCACCTGTAGGAATTCTCGTTATTGGTTTATTAGGTGTACTTGATGTCACGAATAATGGCCTTGTCTATCAACAGCTTCCTACCAATGTTCAAGAACGGATAGATAGCATTAGTGAAAGTACAACAGCTCGTGAGCGGTACTTGTTTATGCAAGATGCCCTAACCATTAGCAAAGATTCTCCTGTGATTGGACATGGAGGAGAGGCGTGGGCTTCTATTTATCGACATTATCAACAGCTACCATATTTATCGAATAAAATTCACAACGGCTTTATGGAGTGGATTGTTGATATTGGTTGGCTCGGTTTCTTCGTTTTTGTTTCGTTATTCGGTTATTTGTACGTTGTTCTGTTTAAAAACTACCGGCAAGCAGAGAACAAAAGCTTGTATGCAGCTATCATCATCAGTACGATAACGATCTTTACTCACAGCTTTATTGACTTTAATCTTTCTTATGGCACGATTTGGTTGCTAGTCTTTTGGCTGTTTGCTATCGGGTTTCATAGAGAAGGAAAAGACTCAAAGGAACAACTCATTAAAAAGCCAGCAAAAGTTCCCTACGATAAAATCATTCTTGGAATAAGTACGGCATTGGTCCTGTTTTGTTTTGTGATGGCGTATCGCTTTCTATTGGCTGAACAAGCATACAATGAGGCGAGGCAAACACAGTCGCTTTTTGAAAGACAAGCAATGTTAGAGCAAGCAGTCTCCTATAATCCTAATAAACTATCGTATTGGTATTTGTTAAGTGAGACAAGCATGGAGTTGATCTCTCAAAATAACTTCCCAGTTGAAAACAAAGAAAGAGTACAGGAAATTAGTGGAACGATTCGTCATTTAGAGCCGACAAACTCGTTAGCATGGTTCAGGTCTGGGGTGATGTTGGACCGAATTGGTCTAAGAAAAGAAACGCTTAACGTTTATCTTGATGCATTAGAAATGGACGAGTACGACACCGTGCTCTACCAAAATGCTATTTTTGTTGCTTCGAGATTAGCTCGAGATTATGCGAAAAGCAATCAAGAAGAGAGAATGGTTCACTTTGCGAATGTAGCAGTCGAGTTATTTCAAAGAAATTCAGCCAGTGTTGAGGAAGTGTTAAACGATCCTATTGGACAAGAACACAACAGTAGAGGGTTTGCTGTCCACTCGCAAGCAAAAGAAGACGTGATGTATGCTTATTATTTGCTCGGTGAAGGGGAGAAGATCGTGGTCCTACTAGATCAGATGAATGAAGACGATCACGTGATGCCACTTGTTGCGATGGGTATTTTTACGCTAGAGGGATTAGGATTAGAGGAAGAGGCTAGTGCCCTTTTCGAACGTTATAAGACAAATGAGCAACAACTGTCAAATCGAGTAAAAGATCTGCGACGAAACTACTAAAAAATATGTAAAAATGATAGACAATTATGTGTAAATTAGGTATTATAATCTAGTGATTTCCAAATTAGGAAGTCACTAGATTACTATTGAACTATAAAATGAGGAGGTGTGCGAAGGAATCCTAACTAATCTATTTTTATTACAACTAGAAAAGAGGAAACCGAGAACATGAAAAAGAACAAATTATCTTTTATTAGTGGTTTAACAGCATTTGCATTATTAGTTTCTCCATTTGGGACGGTAAGTACATATGCAGAAAGCAATCAAGAGGAAGATGTAAGAAACAATGTCTATCATGTAACAGACGACACTTACTCTGTAAGAGACTATGTTTATTATGAGGATGTTGACTTTGGCGTAACGGATGACACTTATTCTGTGACAGACGATATTTATTCTGTAACAGATCATGTTTATGATGTTACCGATGATGTTTATGGTGGAGTTAGAGACGATGTATACGGCGTAACAGATGACGTTTACCATGTGACGGATGATGTATACGGTGTAACAGATGATGTTTACCATGTGACGGATGATGTTTACTCTGTAACAGATGACGTATATGGAGTGGCTGACTATGTTTATGTAGAGTTAGGAGATCTTCATGAAAGTGCAACAGGTGGCTATGTTTCACTTGTACAAGCGCAACACACAACTTTCTCAAAAGAAGCGCTTGAAGCATTAGATCCAAGCTTTGCGATCAACCTTTCTTATGGATCGGTATCAGTAGCGGTTCCTGTTTCTCTTTTATTAGTAGGTCACGATGTAACATTTAGCTTTAACGAAGTATCTGCAGACGTACTAAGTAAAAACAGTGATGCTCTAAGTGCATTATATGATTACAAGCTTTCGTATGTAGATGACAATGGTGAGACTCAATATATTAGTCAGTTTGGGAATACGCCTGTTATGATTACATTCGGTGTAAATTCAGACGCAGTAACAAACTGGGATAACGTAACAGTCCTTTACATTGATCAAGATGGCAATAAAACATCTGAGCGTGTGGCTGCAGATGTTGCTGGAGGCATTGCTATTGGACATGTGACTCACTTTAGTATTTACGGAGTATTTGAAGTAGCGGCAGCAGATGCACCTGCTTCAGAAGAAGAAGGAACAGAAGCTCCTGCTTCAGAAGAAGAAGGATCTGAGCAATCAGAAGAAGAGTCAGCTGCTCCTGTAGCTGGCAAAAAAGACAGTGACAACTCAAGCAAAGACTCTGCTGCAAAAGGAACTGAAGCGAAAGAAGGCAGTAAGTTACCGAACACAGCAACAGCAACATTCAATCTATTAGCATTTGGTGTTGTATTATTGCTTGCTGGTGCGTTGTTATTGCTAATTACAGCTAGAAAGTCTACAACGGCTTAAGTGTATGAAAGCCCCCTTCTTTGAAGGGGGCTTTTGTTCAGTGTATATTATGTTAATATTCTATTATAAAAAAAAGAAGCTTAGAGGAACCTAAGCTTCTTATATATTGAAATTACAACCTTAAGTCTTCATTCAATAATCTGGCCATGATAGCAGCATATTGAACTCTGGAGATCGATTGGTTAGGACGGAATGTCCCATCCGGATACCCACCAATAATTCCAAGCTCAACTAAAATTGGAAGAGCTTCTGCACCTGTAGTTGTAGAACTTACATCAATGAAAGTTTTGACATAGTCTCCTTCTAAATTGTATGCTTTTCCAATAATTTTAACCATCTGCCCACGCGTCATAAAGGCATTGGGGCGAAATGTGCTATCAGGGAAGCCGGAGATCACGCCTCGGCGTGTTGCTTCTACTACATAACCTGACGCAAAGTAGTCCGTTTTGACATCTGGAAAAGAGGTTTGTCTTTGTGTGCCATTCCAGTTACTTGAACGACCTATCATTGCGACAGCTTGTCCTCGTCTTACATTTTCTTGAGGCCTAAAAAATTGATTGTTGTCATATCCAGTAATAATATTTCGTTCATATAAATAGCTGACATGTTCAGCTGCCCAAGACTTTGCGCTAACATCTCGAAACGTGTGTAGTGTAGGATCTGTTGAAGCTGCCTTAATGGGTGGTTGAATAAGGCCGAAACCAAATAGTTCGTCACGCCCCTTTGCTCCTAAATCAAGTGCACTGCTTCTTGCGAGTCGACGAATTTCAATGTTCGAAGCATTTGGATAGGCTTCTTTATAGAGTGCTAGGATACCAGCCACAAAAGGAGAAGACATCGATGTCCCATCCATCCTCGTAAATTTATTATTTACATAAGTACTATAAATATCAACACCGGGTGCTGAAAATTCAATTGCGGATCCAGTAGCTGAAAATCTAGCAATTGTGTTATTACGATCCAGAGCGGAAACAGCAATGACACTTCCATAGCGTGCAGGGTATTGAACATCCATTGGGGTACTAAAATTGCTGTTTTTATTACCAGCAGCCGCCACGATTATTAGTCCACGTTCATGAGCCTCATCAACAGCTGCGCGTAACGCAGTTTGCGATTCATCCGTTCCAAGGCTTAAGTTAATAATGTCCATTCCGTTATTAACAGACCATTCAATTCCTCTTATTGTATCATTTAATCGTCCGATTCCATTTTGATCTAATGTTTTCACGGCAAATAATTGGACGCCTTGAGCCACACCTGGAGCTTCCTTGGCAGTTGATGCAATGATACCGGCTGCATGAGTTCCGTGACCGAAATCGTCGTTAAAAGAGCGTGTATAGTTAACCATTGATACCCCACCTGCGACGTTGAGAGCGGAGTGGTTTGTCGCAATTCCACTATCTATGACAGCTACTTTTACACCTTTCCCACTAAAACCAGAGTCCCATGATTGTGGGATATTTAAATGGTTAATTCCCCAATTTTTTGAATCAGAAGAAGAAGTTAATTGAATGTTTGATTCAACGTTTAATATGCTAGAGTGAGAGATTAATTGCTCAATTTGATCACTGCTTGTTTGAACAACAACACCTGGGAATAGTTCAAACCGTTCGATGATCTCCATATCTTCATGATTGAGAACTTCTTCGTCTATTTCATCATGAAATGTAATAATATATTCTTCTATTTTAGTTGCTTGATCAAACCCAACTAATAAAGTTAAGCTTAAAAAGAGTAATATAAATAATTTCGCCTTCATGTACAGCCTCCCTGAGTTTCATAAATATCACGATAACTCTTACTATCATACCTAAAAATGAATAATATTTGAAGTGAACAAAAGATAGAATTACCGGTAAAAATTAAAAAGATAGGTTGTAAGAAACCTATCTTTTTTTAATATAATTATTTATTCATAGAGAGCTCGGTGTAAAAATACAGCCAGTTGTGCTCTTGTTGTTGAATTATTTGGTCTGAAAGTATTGTCACTGTGGCCAGTTGTAATGCCACTTGCCGCTAATCGTTGAATGGCATCATACGCATTGGAGGATGATGATACATCTGTGAACCCTGCGGCTGAAACAGTTTCCGGTAAATTGAATGCTCTATCAAAAACAATCGCGATATGAGCTCTGGTAAATCGATCATTAGGACGGAAGTTGCCATTAGAATCCCCTAGGAATAAACCAGCATCAACAACCGCTTGAATCTCTTCATACCCACTTGTGTTTGGGTTAACGTCATTAAAGTCCCCAGAGTAGTTTGTCGGTTTTAAATTTAATGCACGAGCTAACAATCTGGCAACTTGAGAACGAGTAATCTCATTGTTTGGTCTAAATGTGTAATCATTGTATCCATTAATGATTTCTGACTCTCCGAGTCTTTTAATTTCGTTGTAAGCCCAAAAAGAATTTGGTACATCATGGTATTGACCAGATAGCAATGAGACCGGTTTAACTTCTTGAACCTTTGCTGGTTGCTCATTAATCACTCGTTTTGCTCCTATGTAGCGTGGGCCCCAGTAATGAGGATCATTTATGGAAGATGTGCTTACTCCATTTGAAGAAGAAGCATGGACAAATTGATTATTACCTATGTATACTCCTGAGTGCGAAGCGCCTGATTGATATGTTTCAAAAAATACAAGGTCACCAGGTTGTAGGTTAGATTTCGAAACCGAATTACCTACACGATATTGTTCTGCAGTTGTACGTGGAAGCGAAATTCCAACTTGATTATAGACATAACGCATAAATCCAGAACAATCAAACCCTCTTGGGGTCGTTCCTCCCCAGACGTATGGGGTTCCTATTTGTGCTTTGGCTGCTGCAACGACTTTGCTTGCTGTTGACGACGCACTGACCTGTGTACTAGGATAAAGGGTCACTAGTAGAATGATGGCCAGAAGAGTCGACATGAATCTCCTAAACAAAAAAATCACTCCTAATATTTTCATTAATATATGTTTACTATTAAGATTTCTGGGTAAGTACTCTGTTAGTCTATCATAGAAAGAACATGTCGAATATTACAGTTTTGTAACAGTATAATTTCAGATATTGAAAAGAATTTTGTAATAAATGGTAGTTTGTGAGGGGTTCTATTTTGTTTTCTGCGTATATTAATTGAAATTAAACTTGTTTTCATATGAGCCCTTTATGTAAAATAGGGGGAGTATTTCATAGCTGGAAATGTAGATTTTTGTTTGTCATTCGTTGTATTAATATAGGAGAGATAGTATGAAAAATAAGTTGAGTATTAGTATTGGCCTAATTCTGCTAATATTGTTAACCGGTTGCCGTGAATCAATTTCCACGGAAGAAGTATATGACAGAGGTTTGGCAACGTTGGAGGATCTAGAAACCGTTTTTTTAGATAGAACACAAACCATACGCGCGCAGCAAAATTCGTTTCGTACTTCGATGGAAGCTGACGTACAATTTGAGCCATTAGAGTTTTATGGTACTGTTCAGATGTCGTTGCTTGACCTACGTGAACCATTGCATTTTGATATGTATGTAAATGATGAGGAGTGGCTTACATTACCTGAATATCACGGGGCTACATGGGAAACAAATGAACGTGAACAATTTGAGGATGTAGTTCTTGAAGACTTGCCTTCATTGTTAGCTGTTTTTAAACCGTATCGTCATGAATTTTTGATGAAGGGAGTAGATGTCGTTTACACAGATGGGGGATCTGATGTGGAAGTCATTGACGAAGATGAGGAAGTAGAGCTAGAAGAGGGGGACATTGAGCAAGTAGTCCCGGCTTATGAAGTTTCCTTTCGTGGGTCGGATGAGAAATACAAACCTCTTATTCGCACACATTTAGAACAGATGAATTTAAGTGAACTGCAAGGGGTTGACTTAGATAGCATAATGGACACAGTTGAGATTGAACGAATTGATATGATTATCCAAGTGGCCCAAGATTCGTTTGACGTCCTACGCTTTCAAACAAGGTTTCGATACTTGGTTGAAGTACTAGATGAGTTTCATGTCATTGATGAATCTGTCGCTATCAATTTACGAAATCATAATGAACCTATTGATTTCGAGAAGGTTAGAGACGAATAATGAATAAAGAGACAGGGCACACAAAATTGGTGCCCTGTCTCTTTATAATTCTTCATCAAACGTAGGTTTGAACGTTTCAATTCGATGAAGTAGTTCTTCTCCTGAGACATTATCATTTATATTAAGTCGATTTATTCGTAATGGATTATCGTTGATATGACTTGTTCTTCTGCCAGTGAGTAACACTAGTTCAAAGCCAGCATTGTAAACTATTTGCTCGGTCACATCATTATATGCACCGTACGGGTAGGCGAAAGAGAAGACGGTAGTGCCAACTTCTGAGGTAATAACTTCAATCGATTTTTGCAAATCTGCAAAAATACGAGCTTGGTACTGTTCATCAGTTTCCAATTCACCGTTTTGTTTTTGATGCAGAAGCATAGCTTCTAGTCCCTTTTTTTCGCGTTGATGTAGGTCATACGTATGGCTTTGGATATCAATCAATCCAGATTGAACCATTTCACGAGCGTGATCCCAGGTGAAGTGAGGAATCCCAAGACGTTCTTGCCCCATTTGGCTAGCGATAACGTAAATTGTTGCAGGCATCTCTAACTCTTTCAAGATTGGAAAAGCCAGCTCATAATTGCTTAAGAAGCCATCATCTATCGTAATCCAAACAGGTTTATCAGGAAGAAGATGATGCTTTTTTTGATAAAATTTTAACGCTTGTTCCGTTGTTATTGCCTCGTACCCTGCTTCTTTTAAAGCAAGTAATTGGTTTTTAAACGTTTCAGGAGTCATCGTCATAGAAGGATAATCCGTGATTTCCTCTTCAAAATGATGGTACATGAGAACAGGCAGGAACTCAGATTTAATCATAGGTTCTAGTTCGTAATAGACCACCTCGGTAAGGTTTGTGTTTGTTTCTTCTACCCCTAATTCAAAGTTAAATGCTTGTTGTTCTGACTCAGTTCGAAAAAAGCTATATAAAAAAGCACTAATAGAAATAGAGATAATGGCGATAGCAAACAGATTTCTCAATCAATCACCCCTCTGCAAAAATTAGTCATAAATTCCTACATAATCTTAACACCTTTAAGGCGATAATCCTATGGGTTTCCGTGGGAAAAGACAAATGTAGGGGCTCTCTTAAAGAGAAAGCCCCTACGATACGCATTATTGTAAAATTTGAACACCATCGATATGAACGCGATTATTTGTTGCTTCAGGTCGACTTTCTCCTTTAACAGAAATCGTAACCGTATGCTCTCCGTAGTTTAACCCTGTTAATTCAAATAACTTATTTTGAAATATGGCACTACGATTAAATGTGTCTACTTCAGCAACTAACTCACCGTTGACATACACCTCAGCAAGCCCTTGTGTAGTTGAACTGTATCCAAACCATATAAAGCCTGTACCTTCAAACGTGAACGTAACGTCACTTTCGGTTTCGTTTGAATAAATAGCTAATTGATCTCGATGATCGTCAATGCGGCTTTGCTGCCACGCACCCGTATAGGTGAAAATCTTACTATCAGCATTATAAAAACCTTCTGTCCGTGTAATATTATGTGTTGATACATTTAATAGATGAATAACCTGGCCATCTGTCGTATGTCCGGTCACAACGGCAGAGCCTAGTTCATTGATTTGTAGTATTTCATTTTCAGATATCGTAGCAATGTCTGCATTACTTGTTTCCCAATATGCGACATGTTCAGCGGCTATGTTTAATGTATCGCCAAGTTCTAAGGTGACATCGTTTTGCTCAATATGTGTTACGTTAAATGTAAGCTCTAGAACGATGTCATTTCCTTCTGAAAAATGCACTCTTGCTGATCCTTCATCTTTTAATACTAGCTTTCCTTCTGTCACCTCTACAACGGAGTCATCACTTGATTCAATCTGAACATGATTGAGTTCAGGGAAGCTGATAGCAATCGCTGTATCCGTAACATACGTCCCGTTCCAGCCAATAGGTAGCTTACTGGCATCGCGGCCGGCAAACTCCCATGTAAGTCCGTCTTGAACCTTATCAATTGTCATATCGCCAATTCCTCTTAATTGAAAAAAGCTTAAAAGATGAGCTTGAACAAAGTCCGGTCTTCTATCGGCGAAGCGTCGCATGGTCTCCACTTCTTCTTCCCATTTTTCAAGACTTTCAGGAGTTCCCCATCTACTAATATGGTTGGGCATTTCAGGTGCAAGAGCAGCGGCCATCTTGTCAATCGTTTGGATGACATGTGTCGATTCAAAATTTGTATTTAAGTAATGAGCAAAGCGCGAAATAAAAGTATCGCGGAACGATTCATTTTGTAGAAGTGTTCGTAATAAGAACGTCGAATAATCAGGATTTGGCCAACTTGTCCCACCAGGCTCTGTAGCAAATGAAAGCGTGTCGTGAGCAACGGTTCCAGTCGCATTGGGCAAGTCAAAGCCAAAATCAAGATCAAAGACAGACCAACGCCATTTTCCATCAGGACGTTCACGCCAATAGCGATTGTTATTTCCTGGCCAATCCGTATTTCTAACAAAAATTTGTGCTATTTGATAGTCAATAAAATTGTTTATATCCATTTGATTGGCAATTTCTTCGTACACATCAGGTTTTGAAACATTGTTCTCTTCCATAAATAAGCGAAGTGCTACATAGTCATCGTTCGTTCCTTCAATAACGGTAGCATCTCGTTCGAGAAAGTCTAAGTTTTGAGGATCGACGCCATGTTTGATTTCATAATAGTGACTATCATAGCGTTCTCTAATGTTATATATTCCCCAATATTCACCGTTTACATAGAGTGTACTAGGACGGTATAACTGTGTTTCTAAATCAAAATCACGAATTAGCGTTTGAAGCAGTGCATCACGGAATAACGTATTATTCCAATCGTTTCCTGAGTTACGTAAAAGGAGACGATTGTATTCACTTCTTGTATCTTCTTCAAAAAACGGATAACGGAAACGGTTTTCACCGTAATCACTTCGTGCATAAAGTCGAAACGATTTCCGGTCCACTGTTCTAGATGCTCCACCATGAATTCGGATACCAGCACCTTGTGATAAGACTCTCTCTCCATTTTCTTCAAAGAACTCTAGATGAATCGGCCTTTCCCATTCTGCTCCGCTTTGAGCGAAATTCCCGGTATGCTGTGGATTTGGTGCATCTGGATTATAGTAAATACCTGGTACATAAATCCCAATTTCTCGGTCAAATAAGTTGGCGGGATCTGTAGAAATAGAAACGATCGGCAAGGTCGTTTCAACACCAATTAAATAAGAATGAGTTATTTCCTCTCCTTCTTCTAGTCCTTCTGCAAAGAATTTCGCACGTACGACCATGCTTTTATCGATTGTGATTGGATCACTATAAGCAGTTGATGTTTCATCTGGGACAGAGCCATCAGTCGTGTAGCGAATAGTCCCTTCCGCTTCTCCCTCTGTATACAACGTTAAGTCAATGGATGAATCATATAAGCCACCTAAGTCGGAAAAGACGAGATGGTGTTCAGGTCGAGGAAAATCTTTGTCTTTAATGGAGTCATACGCTTGGGAGAGCAACGTCCAATCTGTAATCGGGTTTCCTTCTAAGTAAAGACGCTCTCGTAAGTTTGGCAAAGTCGCTAACGCTTCAACCGATGTAATGTTGTTATACCTTGCGTTCAAGTCAATTAACTCTACTAAGTTGCCAAGCGGCGTTAGATCTTTAACTTGATTTTCTCTTATGTTTAAAGAGAGTAAGTTGGTTAAGTCCGCAATGGGTTCGAGGGTCTCTATTTTGTTTCCTCTGACATTCAGGGAAGTTATCGCACGTAGAGCAGTAAGCGGTTCAAGGGTTGTCACATTGTTATCGCGAACAATTAAATTTTCTAAACGGCTCATACGTTCCAAAGGTTTCAAATCAATAATTTTATTTCCTGAAATGTCTAGACTTGCTAAGCTTTCAAAAGCTTGTATTCCTTCAATGGAAGAAATGCTGTAATTGGCAAGTGATAGCTGTTCAACTCGGTTTAGCAGATCCTTCCGAATGACTCCATCCTCAAGTTGTAGTTCCGTTCGAATAGCTTGTTCAAAAGCAGGGTCTTCGAACTCCAATTTTTGGTCGTCGGCAATTTGAAATCCCATGACCCATATTAGGGCAATAATAGGAATAAGCCAGAGTAAATGTTTTAACAATTGCTGGTTCAAGTATAAATCCTCCTATACAAAAGCTAATGATATTTATGCGTGGTCTTTCCTGTTATTCAAACAAATTGTAATGACAGTTGAATTCAAACGGTGTTATACTACTAATTATGTTAATTAAATGTAAAAATCAATAGTCTTATTATAAATACTTTGTGAAGCTTAAGTCCAATAATAATTTAAGGTGGTGATTGGTCTTGGCACTTGAGATTTTCAGTCGATATGAAGTGAAGTATTTAATCCCATATAAAGTGTACGAAAAACTTGTACCTTATTTATTAGAAAGAATGAGGTATGACAAATTTGGAACAAATGGGTATTACAACATTGTCAGTTTATATTTTGATTCACCTGATAAAAAGATTTATTATGAAACAAGAAACAAACTTCGATTTAGGCAGAAGCTTCGTCTGCGAGTATATGGGGATGCAACCATCGGTGGTCCTGCATTTTTAGAAGTAAAACAAAAGTACAATAACGTAGTTAATAAAAGACGAACAAAGATTAAGTTGAGTGATGCGTATCACTATCTGGAAAGTGGAACAACCGATAATATGCAGAGTTATGACCTTTCTAATCCTCAGATTTTAAAAGAGGTAGATTCATTCAAAAGCTTATATGAATTAAAGCCTCGAGTGATCGTTAGTTATGATCGACAGGCTTTTCATGGTCTCTATGAAGAGGACTTACGTGTAACGTTTGATTTTAATTTAATGTGTCGGGATGATAATCTCCGTGTAGAAGATGGACCGTTAGGAAAACATTTCGTTGATCCAGAACTAGTAATTATGGAAGTGAAAGTCACTCATAGTGTCCCGCTTTGGTTGACGAGATTGTTAAGTGAATTTGAATGCAAGAAACAAAGTGTTTCTAAATTTTGTACAAGTATTGATTTAATGGAAGAAGCCCGTAAAGACGCCGTTTCCTTGAAGGAAAAAGTCATTATTTAGCTTGAGGAGAATATGATGAGCCAATTTTTTGAAGAATTACAATTTTTTGCCGACCATACTACGCGATTAGCTGTTATTGAATCATTTGCAGCTATTATTTTAAGTTTTATATTAAGTTTGCTTATTACATGGGTGTACAAGCTTACCCATAAAAAAGGGCAATATTCTCAGTCCTTTATTCATACAATCATCATTATGTCCGTTGTTGTATCTGTCATTATGATTGTCATTGGAAATAATATTGCGGTTGCTTTTGGTCTAGTGGGGGCCTTTTCAATTATTCGTTTTAGAAGTGCCATGAGTGATCCGAAAGATATTGCATTTATCTTTTTTGGAATGGCAACGGGGATTGCGTGTGGACTAGGCTTTTATATTTTAGCTGTTCTATTTGCAATCACCTTATCTATTATAATTTACATTTTGTTTGCAGTGAATTACGGAACTGAAGATGTGCAGGAAAAAACCTTAAAAGTAACGATTCCGGAAAACTTGCATTATGAACAGGTGTTTGATGAACTTTTTGACCGATTTTTGGAGAATTATACACTATTACAAGTTGAGACAACGAGTCTTGGAACGATGTATCAACTAACGTATTCTGTCACAATGAAAGATGGAGTGAGTGATAAAGAAGTAATGGACGCCATTCGAGAACACAATGCTAATTTAAAGGTCTCTATTATTATGCCATCACGTACCTTTTAATTGGAAAATCCACCACTAATTTGTTAGTGGTGGATTTCTTTTAGTTATTCAATTGTTCGATAGCTTTTATTATCCGTTCTTTTAAAGCTGGTGCCAGTGTTTCGGAATACAGTGTGGAAAGATGGTGATTATCACGGTATACAAGCACGTTTCCAATTACAGCTTCACATGTTTCTTCATTACAGAAGTAATCTGATAAATCAATAAAGGTGACATTACTTGGTATCCCCTCTGTGTTATCCCATGGTATGACATCTGATAATCCTTCTTCTCTAGAGATTGCACATTCATCAGGTGTTAGTTCGACACAGGTAGGAATGTCTTCGGCCATTCTTGGATTATCACGAATCGCTAAGATTTGAGTTGCTCCTTCAAGCTTTCTCCATTGATTAAGATAACCTGATGGTATGATATCTCCTCTATTCACGTTGGCTGTTGTAAAGACAAAGTCAGGCGGATCAACTAGCAATGGTTCTAGTACATTCTCGTTCCATTCCATACAGGACTCTGATAAAATTCCGTCAAAATCATCATCAGAAAAACGACAACCATCTTTATTGTATACATCAATTTGTAACTTCAATTCTTCCGCGATTTTCTCTAAAGCGGGAAACCAATGACCAGAATGAGATCCACCCACAAGAGCTAGTGTGTAATCAGGATTCTCAGTTTCACCGTAAGAACAGACAATTACTTTAGAAACATTCAAACCTGCATAGCAACTCTCTTCCTCATTGTAAAATGTAGGTAAGTGTGCTTTTGCTTGAACAGCATTTGGTAGAGGATCTAATCCAGGAGTTGGCTCAATGCCGTAAAAAATGGCACGTGCACCTGGATAATCTTCAATCGAATGAGTATCACTTGTATGACCTTGTACATGAGTAACGTACAAGCTCCAAGTAGTAGCAACAATTAAAACAGGGAACATGAAACTAACTAGGATGATTGTTAGTTTGGCCTTAGATTTTTTTACATTCAACGTTCTAACCGGAGTTTCAAGTAACTTTACGGATATCATAGATAAGGCTAATGAAACGAAAATAATCGCAAGACCTCCCAGAATTGACACCGTATCCGTTAAAAAGTAATCATAGTAAAAAATTAAAACTGGCCAATGCCATAAATATAACCCATATGAAAAGTTCCCAAGGTATGCCAATAATTTGGCACCTAACAGTTTCTCAACGCCAAAGCGGTTCCTACTTTCTGCTGCAATAATAACAAACATAACACCAGTCGTTGGTAGAAGTGCTGCATAGCCTGGAAAAACATTTGATACAGGCAATAAGATTCCAGTTAAAAGGATCATCATTAATCCGATCCAGCCTAAAATTAAACTCACCGTTTTTTGAAAAGATAAATACGGAATCAATAAAGCCAATATTCCACCTAAACTAAACTCCCATACACGAGCGAACGTATCGAAATAGGCCCAAGGTTGATTCACTGTTGTAATATAAATCGAATAGCTGAGTGAAGTGATGAAAATTAAGCTTAAAATAGCTAGTAGAGTTTTTCTTACAGGTGTTTTTAAAAGTTTTCTCGCAAGGAAAAAGGACAGATAAATGATCAGTGGCCATAATAAATAAAATTGCCCTTGAATCGACAGAGCCCAGTAATGTTGGAACGGACTTGCTTCATTGTTTTGAGCTAAATAATCAACCGCGTTATAGGCTAGTTGCCAGTTTTGATAATAAAGTGCCGAAGCAAAAACTTGAGGAATAGTTTGCCCCCAATGAGCGTGCGGCAATATAAATATTGATGCGATTGTTGTTACAAGTAAGACCGTAAAGGCTAGAGGGAATAATCTGCGAGCCAGTCCTAATACATACTCAAACAGATTGAGCCAGCCTTCCTTCTCCATTTTGGATAAAATTAGTGTTGTTATTAAGTAGCCTGAAACGATAAAAAAGACGTCCACTCCACCGGAAACAGAGCCTAGCCAAATATGATAAATTGCAACCAAAAGTGCCGCAACTGCTCGTATTCCTTCTAGTTCGGGCCGGAACTTTCTTTCTGGTGTTTTTAAATCAATCATTGTATGCATCTCCAATTTTCTAATTTCATATGATTGCATCTCAGCTTTAGAGTCTCCACTTTTGCCTTCTGTATAAGGGGATTCCAACAATTTACACGAGATAAATATTGAAAGAACGGATCTCTTTCATCGCTTGTTTATTTTATACTAGGTTAATAGTTTTATCAATTTGACTGCAACTGAATAAGGAAAGGAGAGGCTAGGCCGAAAGAGAACTTTGGTATATAGTATCTGCTTGCTCATTCTGAAGAAATAAGGTGAATATCCAAGTGATAGTGATCGTTACGCAAGCTATCGTATGATCCTTATTGGGGGGGATGGAACACCACATTAGTTCCGAACTGACCCGGTATTTTTACGAAGATAACAAACATATTTTGGATGAGATTATGATGAACTTTGAAATCTTGTAATGATATGAAAATAGAGAGTGTTAGCAAAGGACAGACTTTGCTGACATTCTCTATTTTTTTATTTAGATTTTGCTTCAAAATAACTACGATACATGCCAAATGTATCTGTGCCGTATGTTTTTAAGAAGTCGGTTGTCGGAGAGTAGGTCATTTCAAGGTAGGCGGCGGCCGCCTCGTGTTCTCCCATCTCTTCTAATACGTAACTTAATGTATAATACAGTGACATATCGTCAGGCTCAATTGCAATTAAAAAAAGGTAATTCTCTACACTCTCCTCATAGTTACCATTTAAATAGTAGGCGTTAGCTAAGGCATGTAGTGTCTGTTTGTTTGGATCCTCACTTCGAGCATATAATTTTTCTTCTAGATCCAACAAAAGCTGAATTCCTTGTTCAATATCATATTTCGTATCAATGAGTAGTGATGCATAGTAGGCCACATTGTTTTGCTTGTCAGGTTCCATCTCATATTGCCGTTTTGCTTGTGTAATGGTATCTTCTACTAATTTAGGAGATGGTTCATTCGTGTTTCTAACATGAGCTTGCAATGCTTCATAGTAACGTTCTGTATACATGGCTGCTTGAGTTTCTTTTTCTGTAGCAAGGTAACGTAAGTAAATAATTACTTCATTAAAGTTTCCTGCAGCTATTTCATCTCGCATAATACTATTTACATTTGTTGTTGATAATGCATCAAAACGAAAACGCTCGGCTAGAGTTTGAACCAATTGATCATTGTATTGAAATTGATCATCGTCATATGCGTATAGGGAAGAATCAATTCGCTGTTCTTCTGCGAGCTTCCTCTCCATATTGATCGTGGAGCAAGCTGTTAGTTGAGCGAAAGCACATATTGCTATTAAAAAGAATAAAGTTTTCTTCATTTAATTTACCACCTTATATTAAAACAGTCCCCTTATTTTATCTTTTTTTGTACGTATTGTGAAGTAATGGTTTCGTGGAAATTCGAGTCTCTATTTTTAACAAATTATACAATTTATCTACTGTGTATACGAAAAATATACTAATTTCGATATTTTTTTAAAATCGCTAGTTTCATAGAATTTTACATGGTATCCTAAGAAAGAACAAAAAACGACGTTGGGAGGTATATGATTGTTAATTAGAGGAGTTTCTTTGTCTTTAGTTTTCGTCCTGCTGTTCTCCCTTCTAATTGGAGCAGGTTCGACCACTTTAGCACAAGGAAGTACGTTTACAGATGTCCCGTCAAATGCATGGGGACATAAAGAAATTCATCATCTTAAAGACAACGGAATCATTAATGGTTATCCAGATGGAAGCTTTCGTCCTAATAACACATTAACGCGTGCCCAAGCTTCGGTAATTTTAACAGGGGCTCTTGGTGTTGATGGTTTAAAAGTCAACAAACCAACGTTTAGAGATGTCAATCTTAGCTACTGGGCATCCCCTGAAATAGAGCGTGCCGCTTCAATGAATATTCTAACAGGTCGAAGCGATAACCGTTTCTCGCCAGGAGATCAATTAACAAAAGCTCAAGCGGCAGCCGTAATTACACGTGCTTTTAAATTAAATGGATCTGGTGGTAGTTCTTTTAGTGATGTTCGTTCGGGTTTCTGGGCTGAAAGGGAAATCAAAGCTTTAGAACAAAATGGTATTGTGGAAACTGGTGGACGGTTTGAGCCAGGAAAAGCCATTACACGTTCACAATTTGCTACATATGTAGCTAGAGCTAAAGAAAGTAGTTTTCGACTGAACCAGCAGCAACAGCAGTCACAGAGTGATAAAGTTCAATTTGCTGGAATTGTTTCTGTTTCAAGTACGTTAAATGTTCGTTCAGGTGCAGGGACAAGCCATGGAGTTATTGGTAGTCTAAGAAATGGGCAAAGAGTTGATATTTACGAAACAGTTGGTTCTTGGTATAAAATTAAGTTTGGCAACGGATGGGGATATGTTAGCACATCTTTTGTGAACAGAGAATCAAACAATTCTTCTAATTCTATTTTGAACAACCGTGTCATTGCGATTGACCCAGGGCACGGCGGTAGAGATCCAGGAGCAGTTGGCAATGGATTGCAAGAAAAGGATATCGTGTTAGCTGTTGGGCTTGAACTAGAAAAGAAACTGAAGAGTGCCGGTGCGAAGCCGATTATGACTCGTAACCGTGATGTCTTCATTGAGCTGAACCAACGCGCGAAAATTGCTAACGATGCAAAAGCAGATATTTTCGTAAGTATTCACGTGAACTCAGGTCCATCAGGTGGACATGGTACAGAAACGTGGATTAGTGCATCTTCTGCTTCTAGTAAAGAAAGCAGAGATTTAGCCGAGAAGATCAACAAACGTTTAGTTGAAGAATTAGGTACACGTGACCGTGGTGTGAAAACAGCCAACTTTGCCGTTCTTCGTGAGACGAACATGCCAAGTGTCCTTGTTGAATTAGGCTTTATTACTAATAGCAGTGATGCGTCTCTTATGAAGCGTAGTAACTTTAATGAGAGAGCAGCGAATGCGATTTATAAAGGCATCGAGGATTATTATAGAAGCAAATAACAAATCATACGAGAGAGTAGCAGAAAGCCTGCTGCTCTTTTTTCTATACTTTTACATCATTGAAACGAAGAATTAATCTGCAATGTGGCCTTGACTCATGTATAATGTAGGAGGAAATCTACTCTTACATTTCGACTAAAGGGAGGGAACCCTCTTGAAAGTGAAAAAAGCGATCATCCCAGCAGCTGGGTTAGGAACACGTTTCTTGCCAGCAACGAAAGCACAACCGAAAGAAATGCTACCGATCGTTGACAAGCCAACGATTCAATATATTGTTGAAGAAGCTGTGAAATCTGGTATAGAAGACATTTTGATCATTACAGGTCGTGGCAAACGAGCGATTGAAGACCATTTTGACAGAATGGTTGAACTCGAAGAAGAGTTAAGAAGAAAAGAAAAAGAAGAGTTGCTAAAAACAGTTCAACAAAGCACCGATTTACTTGATATTCATTACATACGTCAGAAAACACCTTCTGGGTTAGGTCATGCCGTTTATTGTGCTCGTAAATTCATTGGAAATGAACCGTTCGCTGTTTTATTAGGAGATGACATCGTAAAGAGTGAACAGACTCCTTGCTTGCAGCAAATGATGGAGCTTTATGAAGAGCATGAAAGCCCGATCATTGGCGTACAAGAGGTATCGGATGATGAAGTCGAACGTTACGGAATTGTGGACTGTGAGCCATTTGGAAAAGGCGTTCATAAAGTCAAAAAACTAGTAGAAAAACCAACAAAAGCAGAAGCGCCTTCCAATATCGCTATTATGGGCCGTTACATTTTAACTCCAGATATTTTTGACATTTTGGCAAATACGGCTCCTGGAAAAGGCAAAGAAATTCAGTTAACAGACGCCTTACAAGCATTGAGTCAGAAGCGTGATGTTCTAGCTTATGAATTTCATGGAACTCGTTATGATGTTGGTGAAAAACTAGGATTTATTCAGACGACGATTGAATTTGCTCTTGATCGAGCAGACTTAAAAGATGAGATGGAACATTATTTAAAAGAACTGGTTGAAAAACGATTTACAGGAAAGTAGGACGTACAATATGAAGGTTGGCATTATTGGAAATTACGGAAATAATAACAATGGTGATGAAGCGATACTTACAGGAATTCTGCATCAATTAACAGAACATCTCCATGTGAAAAAAGAAGATATTGTTGTCTTTAGTAACAATCCAGAAAACACAATAGAACGATACGGCATTACAGCAAAACCTCTTATTCATAAAAAAGGAAGTATTTTGAAGTCAGGAGCAACAACGATTCAAGCGAGTTATCGTGTGATGAAAAAGCTTGATTTGCTTATAATTGGCGGAGGCGGTTTGCTAATGGATATGTACAAACGCGATGCCCCGCTATATAGCACGCTTGGACTAACAGGTAAACGCGCAGGCTGCAAAGTGGTTGTCTATGGTGTAGGGGCTGGACCGTTAAACACAGCTCTTGGAAAGTTCTTTATTAAACGGCTAACGAATGCAGCTGCTTCCGTATCCGTACGAGATACAGATTCACAGAAGTTATTGCAATCGATCGGGGTGAAAACGCCAGTTGCTGTAATAGGAGATCCTGCTTTTTCTGTGCCGGCAGAGAAAACTCACAAGCCTTCTGCTAGTATTAAAAAAGTAGGGGTAACCGCTGTTCCTTATTTTAGTAATCAATATTGGCCAACACCAGATTTGGCTAAGTACGATGCATACGTGAATGGAATGGCCTCTCAGCTCGATCAATTGATAGAGAAACAAAACGTAGAAGTGACGTTTTTCTCAACAAAGTTTCCAGAAGACGTGCAAGTAACGAAAGATATTTTAGCGAAAATGAAGCATTCTGCTTCGTTAATGGAAGATAATTTGCATCCGGTAGACATTGTGAAGCTAAGTGCTGAGCAAGACCTTATTATCGGAACGAGGCTGCACTCTCTCATTCTCTCTGTAGTTGCAAAGACACCTGTTATTGGAATAGGGTATCACCATAAAGTTGAAGATTTTATGAAAGTGATAGGAATGCCTACTCTTGGGATTCCGATTCAACAAGTGACGCCAGATTCTTCGGCAATCGTAAACGTTTTTCATGGAGTTAGTGAAAATTGGGAGTCTGTTCAACAAGCCGTTGAGAAGGTGTCCGAGCATTTGAAGAAAGAAGCGTTAAAAGGACTCAAACAACTAGATTTAGATAAAAAGTGAATGGTGTGAATGGTATGATTGAGAAATATTTGCCAGTAGAAAGGACGAATCGCCTTCTACTGGTAGCAACTGTTGTGCTTGTGATTTGGACATCGGTACAGCTTCAGTTTACAAGAATATGGGGAGATCTTTTCCCAGGAATCGTTCGAATGGCTTTTTCTTACACGGGTGAAATGCTACTTGTAACCATGGCTTTCATTGTTGTTGTCCATCCGCAATTGGGGAGAAAGAATTTACTAGCAAAGTTAAAAAATCCAATTAACGGAAGCTTGTTGTTGTTCTTTAGCTTTGCGTTATTTAGTATGTTTGTGAACAATGTTCCGTTTGCACAAGGTGTGTTCGGCGTTCGGGCATTGTTTCAATATGTCATTTTGTTTTTTATTTTGCTAGCTTTAGATATCCCTGCTTCATGGGTGAAAAAAGTCTTTCATCTGATTATCGGGTTAGCCATTTTCCAATCGATTATTGGTTTTATTCAAATTGCATTGCTAATTCCATTGCCACTTCGGAATGTCTCGGAAAGACGAAGCATTGCAGTTGGGGAAGAAGTACGTGCTTTTGGCTTAATGGACTCCAGTAATACATTGGCTGGATTTTTAGTAGCAGTCTTATTGCTTGTTGCGTTATATGTGTTTGTTTATAGACAAGAACTCACACCGAAAAAGAAAACGATCTATTTGGTTATTGTAGCAGTCTTATTGACAGCCATTGCTCTTACGTTTTCACGTCAAGCCTTCTTAGCGTTAATTGGCTGTTTTGCGCTTATCGGTATTTTGAATCGAAAAAATAAAGCGTTCCGCGTGTTATTAAAAGTGGCTATTGCACTTATTATTTTATTTGTCGTCGGCTACGGCTTAGCGCTTGCTTTTCTTGAAGGTTTTGCTCAACGAAATTTATATACGCTAGACTTAACGAAAAACTATCGCTTCCTGATTATTTTAAGTGGATTAGAAGTGTTTATGTTTAATCCTATTGCTGGGGTTGGCCCTGGAATGTTTGGAAGCAATGCAGCGTTTGTTTTCAATTCACCTTTTCATCAATTTATGCATGAAGGGTTGCCAAGTACGATGCGAACAGTCGATAACAATGCTCTTTATGTTCTAGTGGAATACGGCGTTATTGGTGTATTATTGCTCGGTTATTTCTTATTCAAAGTATTAAAAGAGATGACGTTGTTTGCTGAGCGAGATGAATTGATTTTTAAATGGGTCGGACTATTTGTTGTTACATTCGGAATTGCCTTTGTCATTATGGGGTTATTGTCAACAGCTTGGGAAAATCACCAAATTGCCTTATGGTTTTGGCTTTTCTTAGGAATTGGGATGAACTGGCATAAGAAGGAGAAGGAACATGGATAAACAAAAGCGGGTACTTGTTTTAAGTAACATGTACCCTGGTGTGAAAAGTTCAACGTTTGGAATCTTCGTGAAAAATCAAGTTCAGGCGTTACGAGATCATGGTGCGAAAGTCGATGTGGTCGCCGTGTCTGATCCTGACATGAACAAGCCAAATGTTCTAAAGAAATATCTAAAATGGGCGACCGAAACGTTTTTTACGCTACTTTTCAAAGGGAGACGGTACGATGTTGTCCATGCCCATTATGTGTTTCCAACAGGAATGCTTGCGCTGTTATTCAAAAAATGGTTTAAAACGAGAATGGTTGTGACGGCACATGGTGGCGACATTAACCGAATGGCCAAAAAGAGTCCACGAATTAAGCAGTGGACAACGAAGATTTTACAAGAAGCCGATCATGTGATTACAGTTGGACAGGACCTGCATCGAGAAATTCATGATGAGTATCAAATCCCAAAGGAAAAATTGTCCGTCATTAATATGGGGGTTAACTTAACCGTCTTTCAAGAGCATGAAGTTTGTGAAGCGAGACAAGTACTAGGAATAAAGGATACAGAAATGCCGATTGTGTTTGTTGGCAATATTATTAGAGAAAAAGGGATCATGGAATTGCTAGAAGCTTATAAAATACTAAAAGCAGAAAATGATAACCTATCTCTATATTTAGTTGGAAATGCGAAGCTTGCTTCTTTTAAAATGGAAGTGGAGCAATACGTAAAGGATCATCAGCTACAAGATGTACATCTCCACCCAGCTGTTCCTCAGTCAGAAGTAGCGATTTGGATGTCTGCTGCGGATGTGTTCGTTCTTCCATCACATATGGAAGGGTTTGGGTTGGTTGCTGTGGAAGCGATGGCTTGCGGGACACCCGTTGTGGGGACGAAAGTAGGCGGACTGCAAACATTGCTAGCAGATGACCATGGAGTGCTAGTTGAGGATCAGAATGCTGCTTCATTAGCAGGGGGGATTTCTAGCGTACTAGAAAACCCTGATTATAAAGAACAGCTCATTGAAGCCGGTAAAAAGCGTGCAGCAGAAAACGATCAAGAGAGAATGATTGAAAGAGTTTTTGAGATATATGAGAATAAGGTGATGGAAGATGAAAAGAAATAAAAAGAAAAAAGTAATGTTCATCTCCTCGATTGGTGGTCATTTAACTCAGCTTTTGCAGTTGAAGCCGTTGTTTGAGAAATATGAGTATCATATTGTGACAGAAGAATCGAGTATTACGAAAGAACTGGCAAAAGAGTATCCAGTCTCGTTTCTTGTTTACGGTGCACGAAACTATTTGTTTAGCTATCTGTTTAAGTTTTCGTACAATTGTATCAAATCGTACTTTCTTTTTTTACGAGAAAGACCTGATGTTATTGTGACAACGGGGGCACATACGGCTGTTCCGATGTGTTACATAGCAAAGTTATTTGGTCGGAAAGTAATCTACATTGAAAGTTTTGCTAAGACAACGACTCCGACTTTGTCAGGGAGATTGGTGTATCCGATTGCTGATTTATTTATCGTACAGTGGGAGTCGATGAAAGACGTTTATCCTAAAGCAGTGTATGGGGGGTCTATCTATTGATTTTTGTTGTATTAGGTACACATGAACTTCCCTTTACAAGATTGTTACAAGAAGTCGAACGTCTGCAAAACGAAGGGGTCATTACAGAAGAGGTTGTTGTTCAGGTCGGACATACTCCGTATGAAAGTAACTCCATGAAATTGATTCCGTTTATGAGTTATGCAGAGATGGAATCTTATTTTGATGAAGCACGACTTGTCCTTACACATGCGGGAACAGGTTCGATTATTACTGGGGTAAAAAAAGGCAAGACTGTCATTGCTGCATCGCGATTAGAGAAATACGGTGAACATAATGACGATCATCAAATTGAAATCTCTGAAACGTTTAGTAAGAAAGGTCATATATTAAGTGTTGTTGAGATGAAAGACCTTGAAGCGAAGTTAGAAGAGGCTAAAGATTTTACTCCGGTACCGTTTGAAAGTGGACGAGATCAAATGATTAAATTAATCGAGGACTTTATTCAGAAGATATAATGTGTGTTAGAGAGAAAGAAGTGAACGGAACGTGAAAGGCAAAACATTGTTTAAAATTATTGGTGCGGTAGCCGTGATCAACTTAGGATCGCGGTTTATCGGTTTTTTACGAGAAGTCGTCATTGGGTACCAGTTTGGAACGTCTGATATTGCAGATAGTGTCATTGCGGCCTATACGTTGCCGAATTTCTTTTACGTCGTTCTCGGTGGAGCCATTACAACCGCTTTTATTTCGATTTTTAGTAAAATGGATGATCCTTTGAGGAAGGAAACGTTTGTCAGCTCGGTCTTTACGTGGCTTTCACTCTTGTTAATCGCCTTCACCGCTTTATTGATGCTCTTTTCAGAGGCGGTCATCGGCCTTTTGTTTCAAGGGTTTAGAGCCGAGAAAGTAAAGTTAACGGCCGATCTGTTTCAAATTATGGCCCCGGCAACATTATTTCTTGTGTTGTCTATGTGGTTTACGGGTATATTGAATGTAAATGGAAAATTTACGCTGGCGACAACGTCCACACTCGTGATGAATGCCGTCTTTGTGATGATTGCGGTGTTAGCTTACCCGTATATTGGTCCTTATGCTCATGCTTATGGGGCGATAATCAGTGCCATTATTATGGCTGTTATGTTAGTGGTCTTATTGAAAAAAGGCCAATTTGTTCGTTTTCGTTTGAACTTTAAAATAGATGATGACTTTAAAAAGATGTGGAGACTGGCTTTTCCGATTATATTAGGCGGGGCCACGTTGCAGTTTTACTTTTTGATTCATCGTATTTTTGCATCAGATTTAGCAGCTGGAGCGATTTCTGCACTCAATTACTCTTCGAAAATTGTTCAACTGCCACAAAGTGTATTAATGACGGCGGTGACAACGGTTATCTATCCGCTTCTTGCTAAAAAGGTTGCGGCAAAAGAGGATGACGATATTCAGACGCTATATCAAAAGGGATTACGAATGATGACGATCATCATTATCTCGGCAACAATCTTTGCTTTCTTTTATGCAGAAGAAATTTTTCGGTTGGTGTTTGAGTACGGCAACTTTACAAGAGAATCTACGATGCTTGCGGTACCGCTCTTTCAACTTTTAGTCATTGCGATGTTTGCTCATTCAGCAAACTTATATGTGACGCGGTTCTTCTATGCGAAGGAACGATCGGTTTTGCCAGTGACATTAGGTGTCATTTCGGTATTTGGAATTAATGTTGGGCTGAATTTCTTATTGATTGGTCAATATGGAGCATCGGGATTAGCAACGGCAACATCTATAAGTGCGATTTGTAATTTTGTGATGTTACTCGTTGCGGCCAAATTTGTCCTTAAGTTAACATTGTTTGGACCTCAAGTTGGCATAACGATGGTGAAGTTTTCTGGACTATTTGCAGGATTAATAGGTATTCAATTAGCTGTGAGAGGTTTGATTACAATAGATATGCCGTTATTATTAATAACGGTTGGTGGAATGGTGTCTATTCTCTTTATTGGAGTGTTTTTATATGTTTTCCGTTTCCCTGAGTTTGAGGCGGTTCGGAATAAGTTAAAGAAAAGGGTTGTGAAGCGAGGATGAAAGTAGCTGTTGTAGGAACAGGGTATGTGGGCCTAGTATCAGGAACTTGTTTTGCTGAGCTTGGAAACACAGTTATATGTGTCGATAAGATGCAAGAAAAAGTTGATATGTTACAGAAGGGCGAAATCCCTATTTATGAACCAGGATTACAACAATTAGTTGTGAGCAATCAAGAGAACGGGCGTTTAACGTTTACGACCGACTTGACGTCAGCTGTTGCAGCATCAGATATTATTCTCATTGCTGTTGGAACACCTGCTTCTGATGATGGATCAGCGAATATGTCGTACGTCTATGCAGTTGCAGAAGAAGTAGGCGAAGCGATCGGCTCAGAATATAAAATTGTTGTGAATAAATCAACGGTTCCTGTTGGAACGGCAGAAAAAGTGGAACAATTAATCAAAGATAAAAACGCTCAGGCACAAGTGGATGTTTGTTCCGTTCCTGAGTTTTTGCGTGAAGGCTCAGCGGTGAAAGATACATTTAACCCTGATCGAATCGTGATTGGTACATCTTCAAAACGAGCGGAAGAGACGTTAGTGGAGCTTCATAAGCCTCTAACAGAGGAGATAGTCGTAACCGATGTACGAAGCTCGGAAATGATTAAATATGCATCAAATGCCTTTTTAGCAACGAAGATTTCCTTTATTAATGAGATTGCAAACATTTGTGACGCGTATGGTGCCGATGTAAAAGCTGTTGCAAAAGGAATGGGCTTAGATAACCGAATTGGACCAAAGTTTTTAAACGCTGGTCTTGGTTATGGTGGCTCTTGTTTCCCGAAAGATACGAAAGCGATTATTCACTTAGCGCAAGCGGCAGGTTATACACCAGAACTTCTTAAAGCTGTAGAAGGTGTGAATGAGCGTCAAAGCTTTCGCATCATCGAACATGTAAAAGGAGTATTCGGGACGGAGTTAAAAGGGTTACGAGCAGCTGTACTTGGTCTTGCGTTCAAACCGAATACGGATGACATTCGAGATGCTCCGGCTCTTAAAATTATCGATGAGCTAGTCAAAATGGGCATGACTGTTACAGCGTATGACCCAATCGCTATTGCTAATACGAAAAAGGTTCTTCCTGAAAGTGACGCTATTACATATGGAACCAATGTCGAAGGAACTCTTGATGGGGCAGACGTGATGATTGTTGTGACAGAGTGGGATGAATTTGTTAAGTTGGATTCAGATTTTATGAAAAGCAAGTTGAAGAAAGCAATTGTGATTGACGGAAGAAATATTTATGATCCACTTGAGATGAGAGAAGCTGGTTTCATTTATCATGGGATTGGGAGATAAGAAAAGAAAAAGAAGAAGCTGCGTGGCAGCTTCTTCTTTTTTGTGCGTATAGGATGACTTCACCCGTACAAACACTACTCTTATCTAAACGATTCATCAATCGCACGAGTCATAAAGCGTGAGAATTGAACGCGGTTCGTTGATTCGTTCGGACGGAACGCACGGTTGCTATGCTCAGTTGTAATACCATGATAAGCAATTGTGTCAATTTCTTTTAATAAAGACTGGTTGTATGTGTTTCGATTAATATCTGCATATTTAAACGTTGCACTATTTGGCTTTGTTAAATTAAACGCACGCGTTAAAACAGCAGCCATCTGAGCTCGTGAAAGGTTACCGCCAGGATTTAACTTTCCATTATTCCCTGTCATAATTCCGTGGTATTCCATTTTGCGGAAAAGCTCATAGTAAGAACTATCTTTTGGTATGTCAGTAGCTTTTATGTTGTAACTACTCGGTGGTGCTGTCAAATTTAATTCTCGGTCAAGCATTCTTGCTGTTTGCACTCGCGTAATAGTTTGGTTTGGTTTAAAACTGTTATCTGGATATCCAGTAATAACACCGCGGTCATATAAGAACATGATTTCGTCGAAGCCAGAGAATGTATTCGTTACATCTGTAAAAATGTCATTACGTTCTACGTCAAACTTGATACTGCGTAAAGACACTCCAAGTGCTGAACGAAGTCCATCAGCATTTCCTGAAGGTAGGGTAACTGTAGAAGATTTTCCAGTTGTTTTATGTTTTCCTGTTACTTTTAGTTCTTGAACAGACTGTGCATTTGTGCGTTTTGTTACTTGAATGTCTTCAACCATAATGTCTCTTGTGCCAAATACAGCTTGAGCAATGGTTGCGTTTGGAACGATGACTTTCCAATTGTGAAAAGGACTTGTTGCTGCGTCAGCTGAATCATTGACGCCTTTTAAATACGAAACGCTGCTAGTCCAAACATTTTCACTGTTTTCAGTATGTCCACCTGAACTTGCATGGAATACCGCATTAATCAGTCTGTCACTACTATCTAGAGCGACTCTTCTAGCTGTTTGTTTGATCGCATCGTCAGAACGAGAATGTTCAGATGATTGCCAGCTTGCTGTTGAGTGAGCACGAGTGGCTTTTCCTTTGTACACTTGGTTTGCAACAGTATCCACTAACGTACCGCTATTTGAATTTACTTGTACATGCGCGTACGTACGTGCAGCAATTGCTTGTGCTTTAACGGCTTCTAAGTGCCAAGAAGCAGGCATTTCATTTGGAACAACTCCGCGTAGGTAGTCTTCCATTGATAATTCATTCACAAGAGTTGGACGGTTGTTACCTACACCAATGATGAATGATCCACGGTACTGTGCATCTACTGTTACATTGCTTTGTGTTACTTGAGAGACAGCTGCAAAAGTACTATCAGAGTTATTGGTAGCACGTAATTCAAAGCCTTTATTGGAAGTTACTTCAGCTCCATTTGACTTTGCAGTAACTTTGTTGCTATTTTGGCTAAATTCAATCGTTCCGTTAAATGAAACTTCTTCATTATTATCAGCGTTATATAATTTGTAATTGCTGTTGTTTGGCTCAATCGTGAATGTTTCAGAAGGAGTAAGCCTTACTTTTACATCACGGTCAGCTCTTGTTCCAATTGTAATTCCTTGGTAATAATGTTTTAAAATTTGTTCGTAGCTATTTCCGTCTTGAGCCATGCCGCGAGCGCCATATTGACTCATCCCAATACGGTGGCCCCAACCGTCACCTGTAAATGTAAAAGTTGCTCCGCTGTTGCCGCTATTGGAAGCTTGGACAGTTTCATCAGGCTCCACGTATTCGATTCGCTCAATTTCTTCCCCGTCAATAATGGGATATGTTTCAACGTTTTGTAAAATGTGATCATCGCTAGCTAGTGCATGTCCAGTTGATGTGAGAGCGACAATAGGTACTAACAAAAGAATCATGAAAAATTTCAATCTTTGCATTTGTAATCTCCTAACTTTTGGTGTTTTCCTATTTTACTAGATTGTGTTACGATTCGAGCTTACACTCGAACATTCGACCTCCTTTTACAAAATCTGTAGCTTCATTATATCAAAATCATACATGTTTCATAGAGTTAACGTTTGGAAAGTGTATAAAAAGGGAAATTTACACATTTTAATTGTGTGAAATTGTGTCAATCTGTTAAAAATCCAAAGTTTTTGATTTCGAATTCAACTCTTTGTGGTACAATCCAATATGGGGATTTTGCTTTTTGGTATAAAATAGATAAAATTGATCTGCTCTAATATGAAATAAAAGTGTGGATACTGGAGAAGGTAAGAAATAAGGAGGGTAATTATGCTTGCTCTTGCTTTAATAATTTGCTTTATCGTTACGGTGTTAATTACACCGCTTGTCAAACGATTGGCAATTAAAATTGGTGCAACAGACAAACCGAATCATCGTAAAGTTCATCAAAAGGTTATGGCTCGTTTAGGTGGTTTGGCCATATATATAGGATTTCTCATTGGTTTTGTTCTTTTACAACCAGCAAGTGAATTTACATTGCCGATCTTAATTGGAAGTTTCATCATTATTGTTACCGGTTTTCTTGATGATATGATTGAACTTTCCGCCAAATGGAAGTTACTCGGCCAACTGTTGGCAGCTGGAGTCGTCATCTACGGCGGTGTACAAGTACAGTTTATTAACTTGCCATTTGAAGGACAATGGCATCTAGGTTGGTTTAGCATCCCGCTGACATTGTTATGGATTATCGGAGTAACAAATGCCATTAACTTAATTGACGGGTTGGATGGACTGGCAGCTGGCGTATCATCCATCGTGCTAGTTACGATTTCGTCTTTGGCTATTATGCAAGGAGATCTTTTTGTTGCTTCCCTTGGTATCATTTTATTAGGTAGTACACTAGGATTTCTCATTCATAACTTTAATCCAGCAAAGATTTTTATGGGCGATACAGGAGCATTGTTTTTAGGATACATGATCTCTGTCATCTCTTTATTAGGATTTAAAAATGTAACGATGTTCTCATTATTAGTTCCTGTCATCATTTTAGCCATTCCAATTTCAGATACATTGTTTGCCATTGTACGTCGCTTAGTGAATAAACAACCATTATCAGCACCTGACAAGTCTCATTTGCATCATTGCTTGCTTAGATTAGGTTTAACTCATAAACAAACGGTATTAGCTATTTATGCGATGACGGCATTCTTCGGATTGGCTGCTGTTATGTTTACGATGTCAACGCTTTGGATTTCGATGATTATTATCTGTATTATCATTATCGCCATTCAACTGATCGTTGAGCGTGTTGGACTCGTCAGTCAAGATTACCGTCCGATGATCAAATTCTTCAGAAGAGTGAATGCCAAACGACGTTTAAAATACGAAAAATAATGAAAAAAGGTGCCTCTCAGAAAAATGAGTTGCACCTTTTTTGTATGTTTATGCAGGGGGTCTGACCCCCTAGTGGGCGTGAAGCATTAGCAATAGCTAAATCAAAAGCACGTACCATGAAAGGTACGTGCTTTTGATAACGTTTAATTTGTAATTTCTAGGTGAGTTTTAAATATGTCTGAAAGTTCATTAACCGACTCATCATGGAGTTGATAATAATAAACTCCGTTAATTCGTGCATCGCTTCCAGCTAGTGATAATGATTGAATATCGTTTAAACCACTTGCATAAGAATGAAGAGCAATCAGGTTTCCGAAGCTCAAGTTCGTTGTCATATGATCTTCAACACTTTGCATGACATCACCGTAACTAGTAATGGAAGAAAGGGAAGCCCCTTTTGAAATAATCCCTTTAATGACTTCTTGTTGACGCTCACCGCGCCCAAGGTCGCCACGTGGATCTTTCTTTCTCATACGAGTGAAGGCAAGTGCTTCTTCACCGTTAAGTGTTTGTGTTCCTTCATATAAAGTGATAGCTTCTTTGTTGTTTTGACTATCCATCTCTGTGAAAGTAAATGGAACTTCAACTTCGACGCCACCTAAAGCATCAATAATCTCTACAAAGGCGACAAAGTTTAATTTCACAAAATAATCGACTGGAATATCAAATAAATGTTCGACTGTCTCAATCGTTAAATCAAGTCCGCCAAAAGAATGCGCATGATTAATTTTGTCTGGATTAATCCGACCTGGTATTTCTACATAAGAATCACGTGGGATGTTTAACAAATTAATCGTTCCTAAGTCTTTATTGAACGTAGCAAGCAACATAGCGTCCGTTCGCCCTCTTAAATCCCCATCGCGATCATCTACTCCGAGTATTAAGACAGAGATGTTATCCTTAGCCGGATCCACCGCTACTTCTCGTCGTTCAGATTTCTCCCCACGTTCTAATTCTAATTGTGTATTTGCTGTAACATTAGATAACTGATACACAAAATAACTAACCGCACCGCCAAAGCCTAATAAAAACAAGAGGCTAACAAACATGACAATGCGTAATATATTTTTCTTCCTGCGTTTACGGCGCCTCGTTCTTACCTGCGTCATTCGCAATACCTCACTTTTAGTAATAATGTATTACTTCCTTCATCTATACATTCCAAACAGATACCTCTAAAAAAAGACAATATTCTACACTTATCTCATAGTACCGAAAAAAAGTAGATTAGTAAATAAGAAGAATGGTGGAAATAATCTGGGGTCAGACCCCTCTGTACTGCTTTGCAGTGCTAGAGAGGGGTCTGACCCCAAATATGCGTATAAGCGCATGAATTATTTTAGTAAAATGATGGGTCGTTTACCGCTAAAGCGGTAGGTTTTGTTGTGAGCCAATATTCGTAGGAAAGTTGGTGATATGCTATTAATTTCGAAACATTTTGTGATATTTTTCGTGGAAAGAGCATATAAAACCGTATCTTCATTTTTGGTTGTTAGATAATCTGTCAGATAAATCATTATTTTAGAAAGATTCAATATTGCAATGGGCGGAATATTCACTTATAATAACGGTAGTCCAATTTACGAAATTTGCAGAAAAATATGTGAAATTAACATAAAAACGTAATAAAAACCTATGTTTCTAGCAAAATTCGTTACTGAAAGAGTGGTCATATGGGAAGATTAGATGAAATGGATATGTCGATTTTAGGGTTGTTGCAAGAGAATGGAAAGCGTTCTTATACAGAGATAGCTAAGCTCCTATGTGTGAGCGAAGGTACGATTCGAACAAGGATCAATCGGATGCTAAAAGACGGGGTTTTCGAATTCATCATTCATATGGACCCAAATAAAATTGGATTGAACGTTCAGGCGATTATCGGAATATCAACAAAGCTTGGTCACCAAGAGGATATCGCAAAGCAACTGAATCAATACCAAGAGGTGCGATTTGTCGGGGCTTTCTCAGGTCGCCATGATTTAATTTTACAAGCTTACTTTAAAAATAATGATGATCTTGTTCATTTTGTTAACAAAGAACTAACAAAGATGGAAGGAATCATTTCAGCGGATGTAAGCATTGAGTTAAAACAATACAAAGATTCTTTTTCCTATATAGTTGAGCAGTAAAATTTTCGCAATCTTGTTGCAATTACGATAACTAGATGAGGCAAGGGCTTGTAAATGGTAATATCTTTACATTGTTGAAGCAGTTTCAACTAGATACGATATTGAAGTCTTCTAAGAAGAATGAGGTGAAGATGGTGACGAATCAGCCATTGTTAGATGTTAGAAATTTAAAGACCTATTTTTATAAAAAAGGAAAAGAGCTTCCTGTTGTAGATGATGTGTCCTTTCAAGTATATGAAGGAGAGACGGTAGCGATCGTGGGAGAGTCTGGTTCTGGGAAAAGTATGACGACGCTTTCGATCATGCAGCTTGTCCCGTCTCCTGGAGGAAAGACAGTTGGAGGAGAAATTCTCTTTAACGGAGACGACCTCTTAAAACACGGTCAAGATCGTATGTTTAAAGTTCGTGGGAATGATATCGGGATGATCTTCCAAGAACCAATGACGTCACTGAACCCGGTTTTGACGATAGGTGATCAGTTAATGGAAACGCTTATCTACCACAAGAAGCTCACAAAAAAACAAGCATATGCTCGTGCGAAAGAAATGCTAGAGTTAGTCGGTTTTTCACGAATTGATGAAATTTTATCCGACTATCCGCACCGTCTGTCTGGTGGAATGAGACAACGGGTTATGATCGCGATGGCGATGAGCAACGACCCGAAGTTGTTAATTGCTGATGAACCAACGACGGCTCTTGACGTGACCGTACAAGCACAAATTCTTGATTTAATGCGAGGACTAAGTGATAAGTTCAACTCTTCGATTATTTTGATTACTCACGATTTAGGCGTTGTAGCCGAGCTCGCCGATCGAGTCGTCGTGATGTATGCTGGTCAAGTCGTTGAAGAGGCTGATATTGTTCCGTTATTTGATAAGCCGCTTCATCCTTACACCGTTGGATTAATGGAATCGGTCCCCAAATTGGATGTTGAGCAGGAGCGCTTAACTTCCATAGCTGGAAACGTTCCAACACCGGATAATTTTCCGAAAGGTTGTCGGTTTGTCACGCGCTGTCCTCTTGCATTTGATCGTTGTTCGAAGGAGCAGCCTGAGTTGGTCGAAGTGGAGCCAGGGCGTAAAGTAAGATGTTTCTTGCATGAGGAAGGGAGAAACGAACAATGAGTGTACAGCTTACTGAAAAAGCAACCGACACGAACGTAGAAAATGATGTGTTGCTTGAAATAAAAGGATTAAAAAAATATTTTCCGATTAAAAAAGGCTTTTTCCAACGTACAGTCGGAAATGTTAAGGCTGTCGATGGAATCTCGTTTTCTATTAAAAAAGGCGAAACGTTTGGTTTAGTAGGAGAGTCAGGCTGTGGAAAGTCGTCAGCAGGTAGGACGATTATGAGACTTTATGAGCCAACTGACGGGGAAATCATTTTTGATGGAAAAGATATTTCGAAGCTCAAAGAACGCGAACTGTTGAAGTTTCGCCGTGACATTCAAATGGTATTTCAAGATCCATTTTCATCGCTAAACCCGCGAAAAACGGTGGGAGCGATTTTGAAAGAGCCATTAAGTGTTCATGGGTTGTACAAAGGAAAAGAGCGCCAAGAGTATATTGAAAAGTTAATGGAGCGAGTAGGCCTCAATCCGACGTATGCAAACCGTTACCCGCATGAATTTTCGGGTGGGCAGCGTCAGCGTATTGGGATTGCGCGAGCGTTAGCGTTAAATCCGAAGCTCATTATTGGAGATGAGCCAGTATCAGCCCTGGATGTTTCGGTTCAATCACAAGTACTAAACTTGATGAAAGACTTACAAGAAGAGTTTGGCTTAACGTATTTGTTCATTGCTCATGATTTAGGGGTTGTAAAACATATTTCCGATCGCATTGGGGTTATGTATCTTGGAAATATGATGGAGATTGCTAGCAAGCATGACTTGTATGATGAGCCGCTTCATCCGTATTCTCAAGCTCTTTTATCGGCGGTACCAAAATCGCATCCGTCTGAAAGAAAGCGCGAACGTATCATTTTACAAGGGGATATTCCAAACCCGTCGAATCCGCCAACCGGTTGTGTGTTCCACACGCGCTGTCCGAAGGCGATGGACCATTGTAAAATCGACATTCCTGAATTTAGAGAAGTGAAAAAAGATCGGTTTGTTGCATGTCATTTGTACAATGACATGGCAATGGAAACGAAATAGTAAGAAGGGGTCTGACCCCTTTTATACAATTGATTTTCAGAAGATTCTTTTTAATTCTTTAAAGGAGGTGTTGCTGAGCGGAGTGAAGGGGCTCATGCAAGGTAGGTAGGTCATTTTTTCAACCAATAAAAACGAAAAAGCTTAAGGGGGAAATACGATGTTAAACAAGAAGTTGGCAATGCTACTTGGCTTGGCACTTGCATTTATGCTTGTTCTAGCTGCTTGTGGTGGCAACGATGATGCTCCAGCTGAAGAACCAGCTGATGATGCAACGGAAGAAACAGAAGATGCAACAGAAGGTGAAGCAGCTGCTGGTGGCAGTGTGATTTTAGGTACGTCTGGAGAGCCTGTAACATTTAACCCATTATACTCTCAAGATTCTGCTTCTGCAGATGTCATTGATTTGATTCATGCAAGTCTTTTAGAATCTGATGAAAACTTAGAAGTTATTCCAATGCTTGCAACTGATCTTCCTGATATTAGCGAAGATGGGTTAGAGTATACGTTCACGCTTAATGAAGGCGTACTTTTCCATGATGGAGAAGAGTTAACTGCTGAAGATGTTAAGTTCACTTACGATATCTTCAAAAATGAAGAGTACACTGGACCACGTGCTGGTGACTTCACTGAGCTTGAAAGTGTTGAAGTAGTTGATGAATACACTGTTACATTTACATTAAGTGAAGTAGATGCAAGTTTTATCACTCGTCATACTTATGGAATCCTTCCAAAACACATTCTTGAAGATGTTCCTGTAGCTGATCTTGAAGAGCACATGGAATACAACCGTAACAACCCAATTGGTGCTGGTCCGTTCACATTTGTTGACTACCAAGATGGACAATACATTGAATTAGCTGCTTTTGATGACTACTTTGCTGGTCGTCCGAACTTAGACAAAGTAACATTCCGTATTTTTGCTGATACAAATGCTGAGCTTTTAGCATTTGAAACTGGTGAAATTGACTGGATGATTCTTCCGGCTACTGAAATTCCAACAGCAGAAACATATGACCATGGTCGTATCTCTTCTGTTTTAGCTTTACGTTATGACTATATTGGTTGGAACAACGACCGTGCTCCATTTGATGATGTACGTGTTCGTCAAGCATTAACAATGGCAATTGATCGTCAATTAATCGTTGATGAGATCATGGGTGGACACGGTGAAGTGGCTCATGCTCCTGCATCTCCACTTAGCTGGGCATACCCTGATAGTGTTCCTGAATTTGACTATGATCCAGAAGGTGCTATTGAGCTATTAGCTGAAGCTGGCTGGGAGCCAAATGCAAATGGAATCTTAGAAAAAGATGGCGAGACTTTCACGTTTGAAATTCTTTCTAATGATGGTAACGTGATTCGTCGTGACATTGGTGTTATCGTTCAACAAATGCTTGCTGAAATTGGTGTAGAAGCGAATCCTCGTCAAATGGAGTGGGGTGCGTTCTTAGATCAAATCAACCCACCTAACTATGACTTTGACGCTGTTGTACTTGCATGGGGTCTTGCGCTTGATCCAGATCCAACGGCAATCTGGCATTCTCGTGAAATCGAAAATGGCTTAAACAACATCTCATATCGTAATGACCGTGTAGATGAGTTAGCTGCTACTAACAAGCAAATCGTTGATCAAGATGAGCGTGCGGCTGTTATCGGTGAGATCTATGAGATTCTTGCTGAGGAGCAACCTTACACGTACCTTTACTACCCAGAGCAACACATTTTACTTAACAACCGTGTAGAAGGCTTCACTCATCACCCGCGTGTTAACATGTACAAAGTTAACGAGTGGTTTGTAACGGAATAAGCCTTCAAGTAGTGGGGGGAAGGGGTATATCCCTCCCCTTCCTACTCTACTAAATTATCTTGAGGGATTGTGAGGAATGTAATCATGATTAGTTACATCATTAAACGGGTCATTATGATGATCCCGATTTTATTTGGAATTTCCGTTCTATCATTTGCGATTATGTACGCAGCACCTGGGAAACCAGCCATTATGAACTTAGATCCAGAGATTTCGCCTGAAGTACGTGAGGCACAAATCGAGCGTTTAGGGTTAAATGATCCAATTCCGGTTCAATATGTTCGTTGGTTAGGCAATGTAGTCCAAGGTGACTTTGGTACATCTTATTCACGAAAAATACCGGTTACTGATATGATCTTAGATCGTTTACCGAACACTTTATTATTGATGGCTTCCTCCTTGTTTATAGCAGCAATTATAGCGATACCGTTCGGGGTTATCTCAGCAACAAGGCAATATTCCTTGACCGATTACGGGGTTACGATGGGTTCCTTCTTAGGGCTCGCCACACCTAACTTTTGGCTCGGTATTATGTTAATTATGTTATTTTCTGTGCAACTTGGTTGGACACCAGTCGGTGGGGTTGCCACGATTGGAGCAGATTTCAGTATTATTGATCGACTTCATCATTTAATTTTACCTGCTTTTGTTTTAGCAACAGCTGATATGGCTGGTCTAACGCGGTATACGCGTTCCAGTATGCTTGAGGTAATTAATCAAGATTACATTCGTACAGCTCGTGCAAAAGGGTTCCGTGAGCGTCGTGTTGTTTATAAACATGGATTGCGTAATGGATTGATCCCAGTTATTACGATGTTTGGTTTAATGCTACCTACGATGATTGGTGGCTCTGCTATTGTTGAGTCTGTTTTCAACTGGCCAGGAATTGGAAAAATGTTTATTGATGCGACCTTCCAGCGTGATTATCCTGTCATCATGGCCATCACCATGTTTGGTGCAGTACTAACGGTTATCGGGAACTTGATTGCAGATATTTTATATGCAATTTTAGATCCGCGAATTGAGTATTAAGGAGGGACGAAGAGCATGAGTGCACAACAACCACAACTAGAAAAGTTTGGACATGAGGTTGAAGACAACCAAGTTCTCGGCGAACGTCGATCCCTCTTATCCATCATTGTTGCAAAGTTTTTTCAAAATAAGTTAGCTGTGTTTGGGTTAATTGTGTTAGTGATGATTACGATTGCTTGTATCTTAGCGCCATATATTGCGCCACATGATCCCGCTTATCAAAACTTACGGAACCGTTTAGCGCCTCCAAGTGCAGATCACTGGCTTGGGACGGACCATTTAGGGCGTGATTTATTTAGTCGTATGTTACACGGTGGACAGGTTTCCTTGTATGTTGGTTTTGCTGCGATGGTCGGTGCCGTATCAATTGGTGCTGTTATTGGAGCAGTTGCAGGGTATTTCGGAGGTTTGGTTGATGCATTTTTAATGCGTCTAGTTGATATTATCCTTGCATTCCCGAACATCTTCTTGCTTATCACACTAGTAGCTATTCTAGAGCCGAGCATGAACATTTTGATTGTCGTGTTTGCTTTGCTCAGTTGGACGGGAACAGCCCGTGTTGTACGAGGCGAGTTCTTATCATTGAAAAAACGCGAATTTGTTCTCGCATCGCGAACAATAGGGATGTCAAATACACGCATTATTTTCTCGCAAATCTTACCAAATGCATTAGGTCCGGTTATCGTTGCTGCAACACTTGCAGTCGGGTCGTTTATCTTAGCTGAATCGGCTTTGAGTTTCTTCGGCTTAGGCGTACAGCCACCACGAGCATCGTGGGGCAATATGTTAACCGACTCGCAAAGCATCACGATTTTCCGTAACGCCTGGTGGTATCCGACCTTCCCAGGCATGCTTATCTTAATTACGGTTTTGTGCTTTAACTTTATCGGAGATGGACTACGTGACGCGTTAGATCCGCGAGTGGTGGAGAAATAGGATTAAAATTGAAAATGAAATTGAAATGCTAGATTGAGAGGGAGGGCAGCGGCTTGGAGTCGCTGCCTTTTCCTTTCATGACCCGCTGTGTTGCGGTGAAGAGATAGAGGGGGGTCTGACCCCCGGAAATAATTGGGCAATAAAACAGAGGAGGAAACAGATACATGCGTGTACTACTGACAGGGTTTGAACCGTTTCTCGGTCATTATATCAATCCAACAGAAGAGATCGTAAAGGAATTAGATGGTCAACAGATCAACAACAAACAAATTATAGGAAGAATTTTGCCGGTCGCGTTCTCTCAATCGGCTACTCAGCTTATCGCACATTTTGAGGAAGAGAAACCTGATGCTGTGATTATGCTTGGCTTGGCTGCTGGGCGGAATCGGATTACGCCAGAGCGTGTGGCGATTAATTGCAGCGATGGCGATAAGGATAATGAAGGGCGAGCCCTCCAAGATGCCGTTATTCAAGAGGACGGACCAGCGGCTTACTTTTCAACGCTCCCAATCCGAAAAATCGTAAACATATTAAATGAAGCAAGCATTCCTGCGCGAATCTCTAATACAGCTGGAACGTATCTCTGTAACAACATTATGTATGAGATGCTTCATTATCTGGAACAACACAACCTAAGCTGCCCGGCTGGGTTTATTCATATTCCTGCTAGCCATGAGCTCGCCACTACGAATGCGCAGTTGCCGAGTATGTCACATGCAGAGTTACAGAGAGCTGTGGAATTAATTGTGTCTGCGGTGTAATAAGGGGCTGGCACCACGTCAGTGACTTTTTTTAAAGAAATAACAGTAAAAAAAGAAAGGTGCTTCTTTAAAAGGAGCACCTTTCATACGTGGATATGTATATTGAAATAACTCTTACCCTTCAATCACCTTCAAAAACACCTTCCGATTCCGTGGTCCGTCAAATTCACAAAAATATACGCCCTGCCACGTTCCGAGAACGAGACTTCCGCTAGAGATCACAATCGTCTGCGCATGCCCAACTGTACTTGTTTTCATATGAGCAGCTGTATTGCCTTCCATATGAAGATCTTTCTCGTGATCCCAAGGATACACCTCGTCAAACCGTCTAAGCATATCCGTTTTCACATCAGGATCTGCATTCTCATTCACGGTAATGCCAGCCGTCGTATGAAGAGAAGAGACAATCACAATGCCGTCTCTTACCCCAATTGAACCAATCCACTTCTCAATGTCACGCGTAATATCAATCATCTGATCCCGGGAATTCGTCTTAAGCTGTAACGTAGTTTCCAAATGCAAAAGCTCCTTTCCGATGTAGTACCCCGCAGGGTAGGGGTCAGACCCCTCTTTACTGCACTAAAGTCTCTAAATACGTTTCTTCGCCTTGTTTGATGGTGGCTTGGCCGTTTGTAATATTGGTCATCCACTCTTTGAAGGCCTCAATCTTATCAACCTCAACATATGTCTGCACGTCTACTTGTTCTAAGTATTCAATTCCCTTCATTTGATAAGGAGATTCGCGCAGGGCATGCTCTACTTTTCCGAGCCAGTGGTAGTCCACTTCTGTATGAATCACTTGTACTAGCGAGCGCTGCACAATACCAACGGCATTAAGCCCTTCACTGACTGCACCGCCGTACGCTCGAATTAACCCGCCTGCACCAAGCTTTATCCCGCCAAAATAGCGCGTCACAACAACGACGGTATCTTTTAAGCCGCGTTTTTTTAGCACTTCTAGCATTGGTACCCCTGCTGTTCCGCTTGGCTCGCCGTCGTCATTAGCTTTTTGAATTTCGTCTCGTTCACCTATAACATAAGCAGAGCAATTATGGTTGGCATTATAGTGCTGCTTCTTGATTTTTTCGATAAAAGCTTGAGCTTTCTCCTCAGTTTCTACTCGTTCAAAATAAGCAATAAAGCGTGACTTTTGAACGATCATTTCATGCTCACCTGTTCCTTGAACGGTTTGATAGGTTGCTAGAGCCATAAAAATTTCCCCTTCTTTTTTCATAGTTTTACAAATAAGAGCAATGAATATGTAATAAAGCTATGTTACGATAAGAACGTTGAAGCAAGGGGACATGCCCCCAAATACCTATAATTGCTAATGAAAATCATTTAAAATAATGGAATTTATAAAGTTATTTTAATGAAGATGTTGTAAAATAAGAATATCGAATTCTTTTTTACTTAGCAAATGGATCGCTTTAACTTCAACTAAGGGTTGGTGTGGCATGGAAGACACGAAAGTATTAGATCAAATAATCGATCAAACATTGGATACGGTTGGGCAAAGTCGCGAACAAATTTATCAAATTGAAGAGCAATCCCGAAATGAATTAACGGCTCTTGAACGAGAATTAATTGAAGTTCGAACAAAAGTAGCCGAAGTCATTGACAAGACGGACCAAACACAAATGTATGCAAGACTTGCTCGCAGTCGTCTAGTTGAAGTTAGTAAAGCTTTTAATAAATTTACAAACGAAGAAGTTCGGCAAGCTTATGAACAAGCAAATAACTACCAAGTTCAATTAGCCGTTTTAAAGCAAGAAGAAATTCAATTGCGTGATAAGCGCGATCAAATTGAACGCAGGTTAATTGGGTTAAAAGACACCGTGATGCGTGCGGAACAATTAGCAGGGCAAATGTCAGTCGTTTATAAATTTCTCTCTAGTGACATTAAGCAAGTTACCGATGTGATTGAAGATGCGAAAGAAAAACAAGCATTTGGGCTGAAAATCATCGAAGCACAAGAAGAGGAACGAAAAAAACTCTCTCGTGAAATTCATGATGGACCTGCGCAAATGATGGCCAATATGATGCTTCGTTCTGAGCTAATTGAACGAATTTATCAAGAAAAAGGCATTGCAGAGGCGTTAACTGAGATAAGAGACTTGCGAAAAATGGTAAAAAATTCTCTTGCAGAAGTGAGAAGAATTATTTATGATTTGAGACCGATGGCGCTAGATGACCTAGGGTTAATCCCGACGTTAACAAAGTATTTAAAGACATTTGAAGAACATAATCAAGTAGCTGTAGCGTTTCACCATTTTGGTAAAGACACTCGCCTTCCTCAGGAGTTCGAGATTGCACTATTTCGACTTGTCCAAGAATCGGTACAAAATGCCTATAAGCATGCAGAACCGAAAGAAATTCAAGTCAAAATTGAAATAAAACCAAACAAGGTTATAATGATAATTAAAGATGATGGAAAAGGATTTGATCCATCGCAGAAAAAAGAAGGATCGTTTGGGTTAATTGGCATGAAAGAACGAGTGAACATGCTCAAAGGTGAAATGAAAATACAATCGAAGGTAAACGTAGGAACGGTAGTCATTATTGGCGTACCGTTAAATTCTAGCAAATAAACACTATGTAACTAGTGAAAACTATGTCAGCTAAAGAAGAGGTGAAAATGATGAATGAAGCAATGACAGATAAAATTAAAATTGTAATCATTGATGATCATCAGTTATTTCGAGAAGGAGTAAAACGAATTTTGGCCATGGAGCCAGAATTTGATATTGTAGCAGATGGACAAGACGGTTCTCAAGCGATTGAGTTAGTAAAACTTCATCGTCCTGATGTCATTCTTATGGATATTAATATGCCGCAAATGAACGGCGTAGAAGCAACAAAAGAATTAATTCAAACGTTTCCAAATGCAAAAGTGTTAATTTTATCGATTCATGATGATGAGACCTATGTGACACACGTTCTAAAAACAGGAGCTTCTGGCTATTTGTTAAAAGAAATGGATGCTTCAGCGTTAATTGAAGCGGTAAAAGTCGTTGCATCAGGAGGCGCGTACATTCATCCGAAAGTAACACATAACTTAATTAATGAATATCGCCGACTAGCAACCGAAGATGACATTCATGAAGAGTCAATTGGTTACCGTGAAGTAGAATATCGTAAACCATTACATATTCTAACTCGTCGTGAGTGTGAAGTACTTCAACTGATGACAGACGGCCAAAGCAACCGTGCGATCGGAGAATCATTATATATTAGTGAAAAGACGGTTAAGAACCACGTTAGTAACATTCTACAAAAAATGAATGTGAACGACCGGACTCAAGCCGTAGTAGAAGCCATCAAAAAAGGCTATGTGATTGTTAGATAGAAGGAGAGAGAGAGGGCATCCGCTCAATTCTCTCTTTTTTTATTTAGGTTGTATTCAAAAGGATTGTAGCAGTGAAGTAAAGTTTTTCTCGTAGTGAAATGGAGCGGAAGCCACTCGACTCCTGCGGGAATGAAGAGGTAGGGGCGAGACCCCACTGGCGTAGCCGTGGAGGCTCGACACCTCCCCGCGGAAAGCGAGTGGCTGGAGCGCAATGGAACGAACATGTGGAGAACACAGATCCCAAAAACAACAAAGTATGCGAAAATAGCCTTTGTTGATGAAAGAACTAATTGGGAAAGAAAAGCGCTCAAAGCTTGAAAGCATAGCCATTTCCATGTACAGTTATAGTAGAGATTTCCGTGTTGAAAAGCAGAGACTTGAAAAAAGAGAGGACCTAAGCATGAATAAAAGTGTAGCCGTAGTAACGGATAGTACAGCTTATTTATCAGAAAACATTCGCAAAGAATTATCCATTGAGATGGTCCCACTGAATGTCGTTTTTGGTGAAAAGTCCTATGAAGAAGAGGTTGACCTTACAACCGACCAGTTTTATAAAGAGATGAAAACAGCCGAACAACTGCCAACAACGTCTCAACCGGCGATTGGCGATTTTGTTACGTTATTTGAACAATTAGCAAGCAAAGGCTACAAACAAGTCGTAACGATTCATCTGTCTAGTAAAATTAGTGGAACGTTTCAATCCGCTGTAAGTGCTGGAGATATGGTAGAGGGAATTGACGTATTTGGTTTTGATACAGAAATAAGTTGTGCCCCGCAAAGCTATTACGTGTTAGAAGCAGCGAAAATGGCAAATGCAGGCGCAGGGGCTGAAGCCATTCTTGAAAAACTAACAGCCATGAAAGAAACGTCAAGAGCGTATTTTATGGTAGACGATTTAAACCACTTGCATCGTGGAGGACGGCTATCTGGAGCTCAGCTTTTTGTCGGAAACCTGTTAAAGATCAAACCGATCCTGCACTTTGAAGAAGGAAGCATTGTTCCTTTTGAAAAAGTAAGAACAGAGAAAAAGGCATTATCACGAATGTTATCGCTACTAGAAGAAGATGTGAACAAAGGCGGCGACTTTATCGCAACCGCCATTCATGCCGATAATCTTGAAGGGGCCAAGCAGTTGCAAGCAACCATTCAAGAGCGTTTCAAAACAGTGGACGTGAATATTAGCTATTTCGGACCGGTTATAGGAACGCATCTAGGAGCAGGCAGCCTCGGCCTATCTTGGCAAAAAAAATAGAGCTTCATCACTTAAGAGTATGTTGGTTATAACTAGCATGCTCTTTCATTAAACTTGCCCCTTCTTTTCCTCAGCTTTCATTTTTACCACATCAAATACCCATATCGAAACAAGGTAAAACGCAAATAAACCGAGTAACGCCCCACTAGGTAAATCGAAAAACGTATTCAACATTAAAACGACTAGTAAAAATACAGCTGCAAACCAAACTTTTGCATATTTTTTAATCATAAGGCACCTCTCTTTTCTTCTTGTTCTCTATCAATATCATACTACGAAATCTCTTCCTTCTCCTCTCTAAAAATGACCCTAACCGAGGTGTGCCTATGAAACTTTCCCCACAATTAAAATCACTTTCACTCGTTCTTGCCGGAAAACGACTTCTTCTCTCTGAAATTCCTTATCAAACTACACTCATTCAAGAAGCGGTTCAAAAAGGATATGTACAACAAATGAGCGGGTTACAAACAAGTGGCAGCCGCTACTCTTGTGTGCGCTGTGGAAATAAGGATAAAAGTTTGCTGGGTTCTCATCATTGCGCTCGTTGTCAAACGATTTGTCATTATTGTCGCCACTGCCTCATGTTAGGCAAAATCAGTAGCTGTCAACCTTTGCATGTGTGGGCAGGCCCGCCGATACCACAACCTATCATAAAAAATAGTCTGCGCTGGAAAGGAGAATTGTCTCTTGGACAGAAAGTAGCCTCCGAGGCAGTCGTTGAAGCGGTGGAGCAGAAGTCATTTCTTTTAGTTTGGGCTGTTTGTGGAGCTGGAAAAACGGAAGTGCTCTTCCATGGTTTAGAACGAGCATTTGCAACTGGAAAAAGAGCTCTCTTAGCGACACCGCGAACGGATGTTGTAAAAGAATTATACCCACGCCTACAAGCAAGTTTCCCGGATATCAGTATGACAGCTTTATATGGAGGTAGCAAAGACCGCCACGCGAACGCCCAACTTGTCCTTGCGACCACTCACCAAACAATGCGTTTTTACAAAGCATTTGATGTTGTCATTGTTGATGAAGTAGATGCGTTTCCGTTCTCATACGATAAAAGCCTTCAGTACGCTGTAGAACAAGCGAAAAAGCCAACATCTTCTACGATCTTATTAAGTGCTACTCCCTCATCTACACTTTTAAAAACTTCTCATCTTCAAGTTGTAAAAATTCCAAAGCGTTATCACGGCTTTCCACTACCGGTTCCGTGTTTCAAGTGGGTTGGAAATTGGCAAAAGCGCTTGAAAAAGAATAAGCTTCCGAGTGTTGTCCTCGATTGGATCCAAACATACGAAGCAAAAAAGAAACCACTTCTTTTATTTGTCCCATCCGTCTCTATCCTCACACAGGTTTCCGAAGCGTTACAGAACCAGTCAATTAAACATGCGTCTGTTCATGCGGCTGATCCAAAGCGTCATGAAGCTGTTCAAGCGTTTCGAAATCGTCACGTCTCCATTATGGTAACAACGACGATTCTTGAACGAGGGGTGACGTTTGCTGATGTGCAAGTGGCTGTACTAGGGGCAGAGAATGATGTGTTTACGGAAGCGGCGTTAGTGCAAATTGCCGGAAGAGTCGGTCGGAAAAAAGAAACTCCAACAGGAGAGGTCATCTTTTTTCATTATGGTGTCACAAAAGCAATGAAAGCTGCGCGGCGTCACATCGAACAGATGAACGAAGAGGGAGGACGGGCATGAACAGATGTTTAGCATGTCATCAAATGTATTTTGATCAACCAGGTTGGTTAAGGATTTTTATGTTAGGAAAATCGAGTAACATTTGCCAAATGTGTGAGTCGAAGCTGATTTCGATTTCTGGCAAAAGGTGTGTGACGTGTTCGCGTTCACTGGATGGATTACGCTCCTATTACGTAAAAGGAGAACAGTGTCTGGATTGCTGGCGTTGGGAGCAATCAGGTGTCAGAGGGTTCGAAAAAAATGTATCGATCTATGAGTACAATTCTTTTTTAAAAGAATGGCTCTCAACCTATAAATTTCGAGGAGATGCCATCGTCGCAACCTTTTTTGCAGAAAAACTAGAAATGCTTTACCATACCCATTTTTCAGGATATGTACCAGTTGCCTTGCCACTAAGTTCTAAACGACTTCAGGCAAGAGGGTTTAATCAATCAAAATTGCTTATGCAAAATTGGGCTGAAGGTGCCGATATACTACATAGGAGAGAAGGAGAAAAGCAAAGTAAGAAAAACCGCAAGCAAAGAGTAAGCCAAATTACGCACAGTCCTTTCTCTCTAAAAGTGGGGGCTACTGTACGTAATCAAAATTTTGTTCTCATTGATGACATTTATACAACGGGAACAACGGTAAGACAAGCAGCTAGTATCCTTACGCGGAACGGAGCAAGAAATGTCAGTTCGTTAACCGTTGCAAGATAAGAAACTGGCTATCAACTTTATGATCATTCGTTATCATGGTACCATGAGAAGGGGGAAACGCTATGAAAGATGTAGCAAACTGTCCGAAGTGTGGACAAATCTTTGTAAAAGCACTTCGACCAATGTGTCAACATTGTTATAAAGAGCAAGAAACGAACTTTGAGACGGTCTCGAAATTTATGAGACGAAAACAAAACCGAATGGCTTCCATTCGAGAAGTACATGAAAAAACGGACGTTCCTCTAGAGCAAATTCACCAATTTGTTCGTGAAGGCCGTTTGCTCGTTACACACTTTCCGAACTTAGGATATCCATGTGAGTCATGTGGTTCGATTATTCAAGAAGCGAGACTGTGTGCATCATGTACAGACAATATTAAATCAGGGCTGGAAAAGATTGATAAGGAAAAAGAATTTGAACAAAGAAAAGAAGAAGAAAAGCGAAAAGAACGTGCATCGTCTGTTTCGACTTATCAAGCGTTAAATAACCGTTTTGAGAAAAAGTAGTTAACAATAGTGAAAAACGTGCCGATATAAAAGCAAAGGATCATCGGTACGTTTTATTATACATACTCTAGTGAGGTGAGAATGATGAAAATCAATCCATATCAATCCATACAACAGAACCCATACCGTAAACAAATAGAGAAGAGCGAAAAAGCAGCAACCGTTTCTTCTAAACAAGATAAGCTTGAAATTTCTTCTGAAGCGTTGCAAATGCAAAAAGGTACGAAGATGGAGCAAGAACGAGCAGAAAAAGTGAACGCATTAAAGAAACAAATTGAAGCTGGTGAATACAAAGTTGACTCAAAAGCTGTGGCCAATAAGTTTTATGAGTTTTGGAATCAGTAAGAAGAAGGAGGGAATGGCATGTCTGCAAAAGCAATTGCTCAGTTAATGGAACGTTTGATTGAGATTCATGAAGGGTTAATCGATCTTGCTGTAAAAAAGGTTGAACCTATTAAAAAAGGCGATATGCCAGTCCTAGAAAAATTGATTCGAGAAGAGTCCAAGCTAGCTCGGCAGCTTCAAACAACAGAAATGCTTCGTGCGAAAGTCGTACGAACATTTTTGCTTGAAAAGGGAGAGGCAAAAGAAGGCGCAACGTTGTCGGATGTAAAAAAACATGTAGAAGAAGCGGAGCAAACAAAATTCGATGAATTGCAAAAAATCTTGATTACTCATGTGATCAAATTAAAGCAACAAAATGAATTGAATCAAGCATTAATTGAAGAATCGTTGCGGTTTGTAAACCTTTCCCTAGACTTAATGATTCCGCATAAAGAAGATATAAGCTATAACCCAAAAGATAGAGACGATCAGCCGATGGAAGGCGGGCACTCGCTCTTTGACTCAAAAGCGTAGGAGAAACCGGAGGAAGAATATATGCAATCAACATTTCACGGATTAGAAACAGCAAGACGAGCGATGATGACCCAGCAATCTGCATTGCATACGACAGGGCATAACATTGCGAATGCCAATACACCTGGCTATACAAGACAACGTGTGAACTTTACTCAAACAGAACCATATCCGTCGATTGGATTAAATGCGCCGCGTCTTCCAGGTCATCTCGGTACAGGGGTGGCAGCGGGATCGATTCAGCGTGTGCGAGAGTCATTCCTTGATGTTCAATATCGAAATGAAAACAACAAAGTAGGATATTGGGATGCGCGCTACAATGCATTAGAAAAAATGGAAGATATCTTAAATGAACCATCTGAGCAAGGGTTAAGTAGACAAATTGATATGCTTTGGACGGCTTTTCAAGATTTATCGGTTGATCCAGAGGACTCAGGTGCAAGATCAGTTGTTCGCCAACGTGCAGTCGCAGTAGCTGAAACGTTTACCTTTTTGCACTCTTCATTAACGACGATTCAAAGTGACTATCAAAATGAAATCGAAGTAACGAAAGACGAAGCGAATGCCATTTTGCGTCAATTAGAAAATATTAATGCTCAAATTAGAGAAACCGAGCCACATGGCTATGTGACGAATGATTTGTATGATGAACAAGATCGTCTTTTGGATCAATTATCTCGCATTATGAATATTAAGGTTGAACGAGAAAAAAGTGGAGGAAACCCTAACCCAGCAGCTGAGGGTGCGGTTACGGTTTTATTAGTAAATGATCAAGGACAACCTATTGAAAATATGAAACTAGTTGATGCGAAAGGGCTAGAAGAGAGAAAAGAGTTTTCAATTAGTTATGATGACAATCAAATGGTGAATGGCTTTACACTTCGATTAGCTGCTGAACCGAATACGCCTGTAGGTACCATTGAGTTGGACAGCATGCCTCGAGGAGAACTGAAAGCCTTAATTGAAGCATATGGATTTGTTTCAAATGACGGTATCGTAAAAGGTCTGTATCCGGATATGTTAAATAATTTAGATCAGTTGGCGTATGTGTTTATGTCAGAATTGAACGCTGTGCACAGTGAAGGATATACACTTGCTTCTGGCAACCAAGCAGCTAGACAAGGTGTGCTGTTATTTGATCTAGGAACTACAGGTCCTAACGGCGAAGGTGCAGCTAGCCAAGTGAAGGTTCATGCTGACATTCTTGCTAGTTTAAACAATATTGCAGCAGCAAGTGGAACAGATGGAGTTTTTGCAGGCGATGGATCAAATGCCAGAACGTTAGCAAATGTGAAAGATCGTATCTTAACGTTTAATGGAGATAACGGAACGGTAAGTAGTTTCTACCAAGGCATTATTGGTCAAATGGCGGTAGATACATCAGAAGCGATGAGAATGCACAGCAGCAACCTAGCGCTACGCGAAAGTGTAGATTATCGTAGAAGTTCCGTTAGTAACGTTTCACTGGATGAAGAAATGACAATGTTAATTCAATTTCAACATGCGTATAATGCAGCGGCAAGAAATATAACAATGGTCGATGAAATGCTAGACCGCATTATTAACGGGATGGGTGTAGTCGGCAGGTAAGGATAGGTGACAAACATGCGAGTGACACAAATGATGCTTTCTCAAAGCTCATTGCGACATATTAATCAGGGGTATGATCGCTTAGGAAAAATTCAAGACCAACTAGCAAGTGGAAAAAAAATTACCCGTGCTTCGCAAGATCCAGTTGTAGCGATGAAAGGGATGCGCTACCGCTCTCAAGTAACAGAGGTCGAGCAGTTCAAACGGAATTTAGCTGAAGCTTATAACTGGATGGATACGACTGACTCAGCCCTTGATCAAGGGACACAAGCGCTTGCTCGAATTCGAGAGCTTGCTACACAAGCAGCGAATGATTCATACACACCTGAAGAGCGTGCCAATATGGCTAAAGAGGTTGCCCAATTACGTGAGCACTTGGAATCGATAGCAAACTCAAAAAATAGCAATAAATATATCTTTAACGGAATGAATACAACAACAGCTCCTGTTGAAAATGGAGTCGTGACAACAAATGCGCAACCTGTGGAAATTGAGTTGATGAAAGGTGTTTCTGTTCAAGTAAATGTGAACCCGCAAAACGTCTTCTCAAATGAATTGTTCACGGACATTCAAGCTCTTGAAGCTGCATTGCAAAATGAAGCGATGACAGGGAATGAACTCACTGGTTTCATTGATACGATGTTTGGCCATATAAACAATTTCGTTGCTGAGAGAGCCGAGCTTGGTGCAAGAGTCAATCGTGTACAAATGATGGAAAGCCGTCTTATGGAACAAGAAGTGATTGCGAAGAGAATTATGTCTAATAATGAAGATGCAGAGATGGAACAAGTGATCATTGATTTGATGACTCAAGAAAGTGTACACCGAGCAGCTTTATCTGCTGGGGCGAGAATTATTCAGCCTACACTTATGGACTTTTTAAGATAGTAAGGTAGAAAGGGGCAGAGTCATATGCAGCTACCTTCCATACAAATTCACCAGACAGAAGCGCTAATTGGACTCCGCTCTCAACGCCCAGGCCTGCAAATAAGGCAAGAAAGTCCTGACATGAAGATTCATCAAAACCATCATGGCCTTATTGAAATTAGCCAAACTGCTTCAAAAATGCACATTGATCAAACAGAGGCTTTTGCAGATGCAAATCTAGTCCCAACTCTAAGACAGAATAAGGAATATCTGGAAAGTGGAAAGAGCAAAGTGGCTCAGTTTATTGCCCGAACCGCTCAACAAGGCGATCAAATGATGCGGATTGAAAATGGAACAGGTGCGTTAGCGCGAATCTCAAAGGTGAATAGTGAAAGACCTGAAAAACAAGCAACACTTGGCTATATGCCAAAGTCAATGGACCGGGTGAACATTACGTTTCAACCGAGCCAGGTGACAACAAGGGCCAACGTTCAGCCTGTTACAGTGACCGTTCAGCAAAAGGACCCCTACATCGACATTCCGAAATGGCAAACGGAAACTTATATCAGGCAGAAAAACCATATTTCCTTTCAAGCTGTTGGAGGGAATGTAAATCTGGGATTATAAAAAGTCGCTGATGCGACTTTTTTTCTTATTTTCCGAGAAATAATTTCCACCTTTCCCGGGAAATCGACAATGGTTTTCTGGGGAAATGACATAAAATAGGAAGAGGGAACAAAACCGCTTTACATTTGTTCTGCTTCGACATAAACTGATGGAGAGACGACTATTACTCGTTCTCAAAATAAGGAGGTGGCTTTTGATGGAGCAAGAAATATTAACGCTTTTGCAACAGATGAATGTGAAGATGGACAAGCAATTTGAAAGGGTGCATGAACGTTTAGACAAGGTGGAAATGCGCTTAGACAAGATAGAGGATCGTTTAGACAAGATAGAAGTACGCCTAGATAAAGTAGAAACTCGTCTTGATCAACATGAACGCTTACTAGACTCCATTATTAAGATGACAGCTCAAAATTCAGAAGACATCACAACACTCCGAGAAGAAACAATTGAACGCATTGACAAACTAGAACTCTCCTACTACAAAATGACGGCTGACATTAACCTCCTATTTCAAGAAACCCAACAGAACAAACGAGATATTGCCCATTTGAAAAGCTTATAATGTTTATTTCCCCACGAAGAGTTTCTGTTTGTGGGGATTGTTTTTGTTTGAAGAGAAAAAGGGGTCATTTTGGGTTTCGTGATATCGTTATGATACAATAAAAACAGTATAGTCTAGATGGATAAGGTGAGTGGAACATGAAACTAGAGACGAAATATCAAGGGCATATAGAAGTAGATGAAAAAACAGTGTTAATGTTTGAAAAAGGCATTCCAGCATTTGAAACGGAAACTTCTTTTGTTCTTCTGCCATTAGAAGAAGGGACGCCGTTTTTGGTGCTTCAATCAACAAAAACACCAGAGGTAGCTTTTATCGTTATTAATCCATTTGAATTTGTGCCTGGCTATGAAGTGAAATTACCTGATTCGACGATTGAGGCGCTAGAGATTGAAAAACCTGAAGATGTTGCTACTTTTGTCATGCTTACGGTAAAAGAGCCATTCAATGACACGACAGCCAACTTACAAGCACCTGTTATTATTAATGCCAATAAGCAAAAAGGAAAGCAATTATTAATGAGCAACAGCCCGTATGAAACAAAGCATGCGATTTTTAAAGAAACGGTGACCACAAAGGGGGAGAAGTAAGATGCTAGTTCTCTCTAGAAAGATACAAGAAGCCATACAAATCGGTGACGACATTGAACTAAAGATTATCTCAATTGAAGGAGACCAAGTCAAGATTGGGATTGACGCACCGAAACATGTTGAGATTCACCGTAAAGAAGTGTATTTGGCGATACAAGAAGAAAACAGTGCGGCAGCGAAAACCGTATCTGTTGATGTTTTAAAAGGATTTGTTCAGACTAAAAAATAAAATGTGTAATATAACTAGGTACTCCGTTTTTTCGGTGTAGCTAGTTTTTTTTATTTCATAAATTGAAACGAAAAGGAGACTCTACAAGTTGAACTAGCTAAAAAAGAGGTGTTTATATTGTCCTTGTTTGAACATCACCAATTAAAAGAGGAAAACGGAGAACTTGTTGCCTACCTCTATGTAGCCTCGTCTTCTACGGAGTTTGCCAAAGAGCTTGGCCAAAGAAACGAACAACACTATTCCGAATTACAGACGGAAGCAGAGCGCTATGTTTCAGCACATGCTTTGTTTAGAGTGAAGACGGTTAAAGTAGTCGTAGGGTCTTTTATTATTGTCACGTTTTTGCTTTCTGATCTAAATGATAATGTGAAAGCTTCAACGTCTCAAGCTACCATTGCTTCAAGCCAAATTGAAAGTTTTCCAACTTTATTTATAAATGGTCAGCAAATCACACGATTACAACAGCCTCCTATTTTAATGAATAAAACCATTTACGTTCCATTGCGGGAAATCACAGAAACACTTGGTGGGGGGATATGGAGAGATACAAGAACGAATACAACCGGTATTGAAATCAATGGAACAACGATATCTTTCGTCGTTGGTTCCAATACAGCTCAAGTAAATGGCAGATCCGTACCGATGACAAATTCCATTATATTAAATAGTCGAACGATGATTCCGGTTAGATTTTTAGGGGATAGCTTAGGAATGACAGTCGAACGAGATGCACGAGCAAATACTGTTGGACTGTCACAAAGAGCACAATCGGTTCAAACTACTTCGTACACAGTTGTAGCTGGAGACACATTATCAAGAATTGCTAGCCGGTTTAATACGACAGTAGCAGCCCTGCGCCAAGCCAACCATTTATCATCAGATCTAATTTTTGTTGGACAAGTGTTAACGATTAGTGGCTCTGCTACCACTCCAACGGCTAATACACCACCGTCAAGTAACCCAACTACTTATACGGTTGTAGCTGGAGATAGTCTTTTCGCAATCGCGAATCGATTTCAAACGACGGTACAGGCTTTGCGAGAAGCCAACCATTTACCTTCAGATATGATTCATATTGGACAAGTGTTAACAATCCCAAGCACATCAGGTACTTCTTCCCCTACCCAAAACCAAACGGTAACAAGAACCGAAACGACGCATACAGTACGTTCTGGGGATACAATGTGGGGACTTAGTCTGCAATATGGAGTTCCTTTTAATGAGTTGTTAACTTTTAATAATATGACAGATCGTAGTACGTTAAGGGTTGGTCAAACCATTAGGGTTCCGGTCTTTCATGTCCCAGTGAGACCTGTGGTTAGTGCTCGTCACGGAGAACTGCTTGATTGGTGGACAGAGGCTAGATATGTGTATTCAACAGGGAAAATTGCAACCATTACAGATTTTGACACAGGAAGAACGTTTCAAGTGAGACATACTATGGGTGGTAACCATGCTGATAGCGAGCCATTGACGGCAAGAGACACGCAAACCATTAGGGAAATTTGGGGAGGAAGTTTTAACTGGACACCTCGAGCAATTATCGTTGAAGTTGATGGAAGACGACTAGCGGCCGCGATGCACTCAATGCCACATGGAGACCAGGTGATTCGCGATAATAATTACAACGGCCATTTTTGTATTCATTTTTTAAATAGCCAACGTCATAGTGATGGACTAATACAGGATACGATGCAGGCGCAAGTGAGGAGAGCGGCTGGAAGGTAGAGATGGACGAAGGAGTTCTTTTAGCTTGCGTCATAAAGGATAAACTGCGGCAGAAACCTTAAACCCGGGGGACGGTTCTTCGTGAAGCGCTGATGAAGGACAAAGTAAGGGAGAAACGTAAGTAGAACGTCCTTCACCAAGCCGATGAAGGACGAATAGAGGCGAATCGTAAAGGAAAAGTCCTTCATAAGGTTGATGAAGGACAAATCAAGGAAGTAACCAAAAGGAAACGTCCTTCATAAGGCTGATGAGGGACAATTGAAGGCAGAAACCTAAAGAGAAAGTCCTTCATAATACTGTTGAAAAAACGTACCGCATTGGTTTAATCCAATGCGGCTTTTTTAATAAAGGCCCTCATTTATTCTCTCATGTCATAGAGACAGTTAAATATAATAATGTAAAATCTCTCTGTATAATCTATGATAAATATGTAGAATTGTGTAAAATAGACTAAGAGAGAAAACATTTAAACGATACTAGCAAACTTGGACGCAAAGCCACGGGCCTAAGGAAAAGACTATGGTAGCCGGGTTGCCGAAAAAACTGATAGGTGTATATCTGTTTTGAGGTATTCGCCTATCAGTTTTTTTAAAGGGTATAAAAGAGAAGGAGCTTGTCTTATGAGAATGATCCACATCGAAGAATACAATCAACATACTATGCAACTAGCTAAGCCGATTTTTGACTCAAAGCGAAGAGTGTTGCTAGGAGCAGGAACGATCATCCATCCGAAGTATCATGCGAAGTTAGTGGAGATTGGTGTCAAATACTTATTTATAGAAGACGCAAAATCACATGGGATCTCACTAGAAGAAATGATGGATATGCCAACTTGGTTGGATATCATAGCAGTTACAGAAACAGCGTATCAAGCTTCAAAAGCGAATCAGTCTTTGCCACTTATCCCCATTCAACAAGCAGTGAAAAAATTAATTGAAGAAGTCAAAAAGCGTAATGCGATTATGCTTATTCCGACTACGGCGGTGGATCAAGGACTAGCCTTATATGCGCATGTGGTGAACGTTACGTTAATTGCTTTGCAGATAGGGAAAAAGCTACGTTATACATATAGCCAGCTTAATGATTTAGGAGTAGGATGCTTGCTGCATGACATTGGCAAAACAAGGACTACAAACAAAGAGGATCATCCGCAAGTCGGGTTTGACATCATAAGAGCGAACCGTGAAATTAGTTTGGTGTCAGCTCATATTGCTTATCAGCATCATGAAACATTCGATGGAAAAGGATATCCGCGCAAGCTTTCGGACAATCAAATTTTGGAATTTGCACAAATATGCACGGTTGCAAATGATTATGATCATATGATCTCAAAAGAAGGATACCTGCCACACGAAGCGATTGAACAAATTATGGCGTTATCTGAAACGACGTATAGTTACCGAGTTGTTCTCGCTTTTAGTCAAGCCATTATTAGTTACCCGCCAGGCACTCAGGTTCAGTTGAATATAGGAAGCAAAGGAAAAGGCATTGTAACAAGAATTCAATCCAATCCACATCGGCCGATTGTTCGTCTGCTAGAAGTGAATAAAGAAATAAACTTGAGTGATCAGCCTACTATAATTGTGGAGAGTATAATAAGAGAAAAGAATTGATTAATGAGAAGAGAAAGGGAGCTTACACACAAGAAGTAGCAACCTTTCTCTTTTTCCTTATGACTAACTTTTTCCCTATATGTACAGTGTAAATACAACTAATGTATAATATTGTTGTATATTGTGTAAAAAAGTCGAAAATTGTAGAATTGATTATAAGACTATTAAGATAGTATTCATTAAATTAACTCGGGGGACAACCATGAAAACGTTTAATAACATGAAAATGGCAACAAAGATTAACGTGTTAGTTTTAACGATTCTATTCATTTTTGCTATAGTGATTGGAATCGTCGTACAGCATCTAGTCGCAGATGGGGTAAAAGATAGTGCGGTTGAAAAAGCTCGTTCAGATATGTATTTGTCTTTTAAGGCTATTGACCAACGCTATCCTGGAGAGTGGGAAATCAAAGATGGTTCCCTTTATAAAGGAGAGACACAAGTCAATGATAATTTTGAGATGGTCGATTATATCGCAGAAATGACGGGTGGGACGGTCACAATTTTTCAAGATGATACTCGTGTCACTACGAACGTATTAGTAGATGGACAGCGGGCGATTGGGACACAAGCGTCAGATATGATCATCGAGCATGTTTTGCAAAATGGACATAACTACTTTGGGGAAGCGAATGTAGCTGGTGTTATGAGTCAGACGGCTTATCAACCTATTAAAGATGCTAGTGGTACTACAATCGGAATGTGGTTTGTCGGAGTGTCTCAGCACTTTATTGATGAGACCATATCTAAAATTTTGACGGGACTTATCGTCGTACTTGTCATTGGTGTGGCAATTGCAGTTGTAGTTGTCCTTTTATTTGCAAATCAAATTAGAAAGCGGTTGGCAAACGTTGGACAAGCTCTAGCGATGGCTGGAAACGGAGACTTTACAACAAACGTAAACGATCGTTCTAAAGATGAAATTGGACAGCTAGCTCAAAACTATCAATCGATGAAAGAAAATTTATCATTGCTCATTAAGGAAGTAATCGAAACGTCTGAGCAAGTGGCAGCCTCTTCTGAACAATTATCAGCAGGAGCAGAAGAAACGAGTCGAGCTACCGATCAAATTTCAGAATCGATTCAATCTGTTGCGTCTGGTTCTGAAAATCAAGTGATGACAACCGGTCAAGCCAATTCAGCAGCTTCTGGAATATCAGGAAATATGAAGCAAATTACGAGTCATGTAAAAACCGTAACAGATTCAGCTCAACTGACAAAAGAAAAGGCCGAAGAAGGGGCTAAAGTGATTCACCAATCAATTGTCCAAATGGAGCTTATTCAACAAAAAACAGAAGAAATTTCAAAAGTGGTTGAACAACTAGGCAACAAATCTAATGAAATAGGAAACATCGTCACACTTATTACAGCTGTAGCCGAGCAAACGAACTTACTAGCCTTAAATGCTGCGATTGAAGCAGCGAGAGCGGGAGAACACGGAAAGGGCTTTGCTGTTGTTGCAGACGAAGTTCGAAAGCTAGCTGAACAATCTAGTCATTCTGCAGGACAAATTCGCGTTCTCATTCAAGATATTCAAACAGAAATTAAACAATCTGTTCTCTCCATGGACGAAGCCAAACATGCTGTCGGTGAGGGAGAGCAATCTGTTCAAAGAGCAGGTACTGAATTTGAAGGCATTTCTGAATCGGTTCAGCAAGTTACCTCACAAATTCAAGAAGTATCAACAGCCGTTAATCAAATTACAAAACAAATGGCCTCGATGGTATCATTCATCGATGAAGCTACCAACTTAGCCGAAGAATCTTCGTCTTATACTCAAGAAGTAGCGGCCGCTGCCGAAGAACAAAATGCAACGATGGAAGAAGTAGCATCCGCTGCGACAACCTTATCGGAAATGGCAGAAGGGTTACAAGAATCTGTGAAGAAGTTTAAGGTGTAAATAAATATAGCAAGAAACCCGAATCGCAATTAGATTCGGGTTTTCCTTGTACATAAAAATGCCCTTAGTATTAATACTTAAGGGCATTTCATATTTATTATACAGTAAACTTCTTAACCGTCGTTTGTAGTTCTTCGGCCATTTTAGAAAGCATTTCAGCTGATGCAGAGATTTCTTGCATCGTTGCTGTTTGCTCTTCGGCTGAGGCAGCGACATTTTGAGAGAAAGAAGACGCATTCTCAGCGATTTGCGCTGCTTCTCCGATCGATTCATTCATTGAGACAGCCGACATCGCAATTTGTTGAAGAGCAATCGATACTTCCTCAATTTGGCTGGAAATATCATTGATGGATTGAGAAATGTCTTTAAACTCGGTTCCTGCTTCCTCGGCGTACACAAGACCTTCTTTTACCGTTGCGCTGCCTTCGTTCATCGAAGTAACCGACAGTTTGATATCACTTTGAATATCTTTAATTAACGTGCTAATTTGATGAGCAGACGTATTGGACTGCTCTGCTAATTTACGAACCTCATCGGCTACAACGGCAAACCCTTTACCGTGTTCCCCAGCGCGTGCAGCTTCAATTGCTGCATTTAACGCTAATAAGTTCGTTTGATCTGATACAGCCGTAATAAGGGAGATAATGTTGCCAATTTCATTAGATTTTTCCTCTAAGCTAGAAATTACTTTTGACGTTTGACTTGATTTCTCGTTGATAACGTTCATTTGGCTAACAGTTTTCTCCACAACTGCTAAGCCGTTGTTAGACTTTTGTTGAGCTGTTGTTGTCGCATCTGAAACAGCAAAAATATTGTTCGCCATTTTTTCTACACCGTCTGAAATTTGACTCGACATTTCATTGGCCGTTGTTGTGCTTTCTACTTGTTTCTCAGAACCAGATGCGACAGATTGAATTGACTCGGTAATTTGATCTGTTGCTCTAGCAGATTCATTGGCACTTGCGTTTAGTTGCTCAGAAGAAGCGGCAACTTGTTCAGCATTGGATTGAATGCTTGAGATCATTTCACGCAGGTTATCTGTCATTTGATTAAACGCTTGATTTAACTCATAAACTTCATCTCGACTTTTCACCGTTGTACGTTCAGTCGTTAGGTTACCAGCAGCGACTTGCTTGGCAGAATCGCTAAGTTTACGGATTGGATTTGATATGATAGTGGATACGATCACGCCGCTTGCGATGGCAATGATGAATGCAACCCCACTCACGATAACAAGTAAAACAACGGTCGCCTGGGCTGCTTGACTAGTTGCCGCTTGCTGTTCTTCTAAGTATTCATGTAGCCAAGAACTTAATGACTCTGACGCTTCACGCATTTCCTGACTAATAGGTACTACGTTTTCATTAGCCATTCTAATGCCGTGATCGGGTGTAGAGCGGAAAACATTAATGGCTCTTTCAGTCTCACTAATGAAAATATTATTCAATGTCGCGAGTCGGTCAAATCGCTCATACGTTTCTTCGCGAACAGCCATTTCCTTTGCTTCGTTAATTAATGCAGTGACTTCATTATTCTGAGTTCGTAAACTATCTGCAAACGTTTCGTCTTCATATAAAAGATAACCTCTAAGGTCACTCGTCTGATTGCTAATTAATGTATCAATGCTCTGGCTAATCGAACGTAATTCAGCGACGTTGTCTACTAAAAATGTGTATGACTCATTGGTTGCTTTTAAGTTCACATAAGAAACAACGCTAGCAACACCAAACAAAATGGCTACTACTAGAAAACTACTAATCAATTTCTTTTTAATCGTAAGCTGCATAAAACGAGATGGATTTTTGCCTTTAGTTTGCTTCTTTTCTTTTTTCTCTTTCGATTTTTCAGATCTTCGAATGCCCATATCTTTCCTCCGTGATTTTTTTATGTAATGTTTATTTCCCCCAACAAAAACTCAATCTAGTAATAAAAATGCCGACATGTCTCCTGTTTCACCAATCGAAATCGGAACAGAAAACCCTTTCTCAAAACCTGAAAGTTCAGCATTTCCCTTCATTATCATAGGAGACGTAATGTCTGTTATTACTTCATATTCCGCAATAATCGTAGAAAAGCTACCTGCTATCATGTTTCCTAATTCACCGATAAAAGAGTCTAGCATCTCTCCTTCTAAAGGCATCCCAAACATCGATTGGCCAATGGAAGAAAAGATAGGCGTTTCCCCAGCTAAAATCAATTTTCCGTTTAAATCTCCCGTAATGCCAATCAATACACCTAGTTTAATATCGATCGACTGATCATTAATTTGGTGGTTGTGGCCTTGAATCGTAAGTGGTACAACATTTTTTATCGAGGTCACAATCCCGCATAATAAATTTGAAATCGTTTCGCTGCTTAATTCTGTTTTCGTTAGCATATGTGTCAGATCTCCTTTTTGAATACGTCAAACGAAACTAATAAAAATGACTATCCCTTTGCATAGAGATAGCCAAATAGAATCATTGTTTTACAACATCATTGGTAACCAGGCGAACATAGTACGAATCATACCTTAGTCCCTTAGCTTTGCGTCCTAGTCTTTCGAATAGTTTGCCTTTACTTAAATATGAAACTTTATGCTCATAATCATATACTGAAAATTACCTAATTTCAACAAGTTTCATCAAAAGTTGCTATAAATATATGGGCCGTAATCCTAGTCAAACTGGTAATTTGGCAAGATTAACACTTCCACTCGACGATTTTTGCTTCGCCCTTCATCTGTATCATTTGACGCAACAGGCTGATACTCTCCGTACCCAGTTGCACTCAAGTTTTGAGGATCCAAATTCTCACTATCTATTAAGATTTTCATGAAATTAAGCGCTCGTTGTGCACTTAAATCCCAATTTGAGCGGAAGTTGGCATTGTGAATCGGAACATCATCCGTATGTCCAGCTACGACAATTTTTCTTGGCGGATCAGATGCGAGAAGTTCAGAGACTTTTCCGGCTAATCGTACAGCATCTGCACGAACGTCTGCACTTCCAGAATGAAAGAGAGCATTATCCAAGATCGTTAATAACAGCCCGTCATCAGAGATCGATGTTTGAAGATCCCCCTCGAGATCTTGATCAGTAATATATTGATCAATTTCTTGCTTGAGTGACATCAAATCATATTTTTCCTGTGTGATCACATCAGTTGGTTCATCCTGTGTTTCTTTTGCATCAGGAAGAGGAGAAGGATTGGGATGCTCCAAAATTCCAGATCCTCCTTGAAAATTCTCATTAAACACCGTCATCAATTGCTGGTACTTCTCAGCATCAACCGAACTAACGGCAAACAACACAATAAAAAGAGCAAGCAGCAACGTTAGCATATCAGCATACGGAATTAACCAAGATTCATCGACATGTTCTTCATGATGGTGCTTCCTCTTCCTAGCCATTGACATTCTCTCCTTGAGCAGAAGCAGTAGTATCTAACTTATCGCGCTCGGAATGAGGGACATAAACCATAAGCTTTTCGCTAATTGCACGTGGAGGAACACCTGCTTGCACAGATAACACACCTTCAATCATAATGCTCTTAATCATAATCTCCTGCTTTGATTTTCTCTTCAATTTATTAGCAAAAGGGTGCCAAAGTACATATCCACAAAAAATTCCAAACAACGTCGCAACAAACGCCGCGGCGATTGCATAACCAAGTGCATCAATATCATTCAAATCCCCAAGTGCCGCAATTAAACCTAGTACTGCTCCTAGCACCCCAAGTGTCGGTGCGTATGTACCCGCTTGAGTAAAAATAAGAGCTCCTGAAGCGTGTCTATCCTCAATTGCTGACAGCTCTTCTTCCATTGTATCGCGAATAAAATCCGGCTCTTGTCCATCGACAAGCATTTTTAAGCCTTGTTTTAAAAAAGGATCTTCAATTGAATCTAATTCCTGCTCCAAAGCCAAGATGCCTTCTTGACGAGCAAGGGTACTGTACTTTGTAAATAATGGGATGATCTCAGTAAGACTACTTGTTTTCTGATCTTTAAATAGAACTCCGAACAGTTTTGGAATCCTTTTTACTTCGCTACCAGGAAAGCCAATTAAGATGGTGGCAGCGGTTCCGGCAAAAATAATAATAATAGCAGCAGGGTTTAATAGAACGCTAAAACTAGTTCCTTTGAAAAATAGACCGAATAATACGGCCGCAACGCCTAAGATGAGTCCGATGATTGATGTTTTGTCCATGGGTGTCTCCTGTTCTGTAAACTAGTAGGTAATGAAGTTCTCAAATCTAACTGGCCAATTACACTCCTTTCTAAGCTTGTATATGAATTATATCGACAAAGCGGGAAGAATAATCAATAGAATTACATAAAAACTATGCCAATAGACCTATGCAAATTAGTTTTATTGGAAGGATGAAATAGATTGGATAAAAATTCTAGGAGAAATTTATTAAAAAAATATAAAAAAACACTAAACCTTTCAAAAGAGACTCCGATAATAGTAGTGTAAGGCAGTTACACTGTGGGACGGCCGCCCGCAATGTAGCTAACTTAACAAAATTATCTTTATCCAACCACAAGGACGTGGGCGGAGTAAATTCAAGGAGGAAATTTTAATGATTATTAATAATAACTTAAATGCAATGAATGCACACCGTCAAATGGGTATTAATGTAAATCAAAACGGAAATGCAATGGAGAAATTATCTTCAGGTCTTCGTATCAACCGTGCTGGTGACGATGCTGCTGGTTTAGCAATTTCTGAAAAAATGCGTGGACAGATTCGTGGTCTTGACCAAGCTTCACGTAACTCTCAAGATGGGATTTCACTAATTCAAACAGCTGAAGGCGCATTGAATGAAACACATGATATTCTTCAACGTATGCGTGAATTAGCAGTTCAATCTGCAAATGATACCAACACAGATGAAGATCGTAGTGAACTACAAGAAGAGTTTAACCAACTTGCAAGAGAAATTACACGTATAGCTGACAATACTGAGTTTAACACTCAAAACTTATTAAATGGAGATGGAGAGTTTACTTTCCATATTGGTGCTAATGAAGGTCAAAGTATTACTCTAAATATTGATGCTATGGACGCTACTACTTTAGCAGTTGCTACAGGAGAAGGTGAAGAGACTGAAGGAATTGATATTTCAACTCAAGCAGGAGCAGATGCTGCTATTACTTTAGTTAATACAGCTATTGAGACGGTATCTACTGAACGCTCTAAACTTGGGGCTGTTCAAAATCGCCTAGAGCATACAATTAAAAACCTTGATAATGCTTCAGAAAACCTACAAGCTGCTGAATCTCGTATTCGTGACGTTGATATGGCTAAAGAAATGATGGAGTTCACTAGAACAAACATCCTTAACCAAGCTTCTCAAGCGATGCTTGCTCAAGCTAACCAACAGCCACAAGCAGTATTACAATTACTTCGTTAATTTGTAGTAATAGATAAAGGAGATCCTATAGAGGGTCTCTTTTTTCTATTATTAAAAGAACATTTATCGTTTTAACCGTTTATTTGCTAAACATTCTCTTGAATTTACCGATAATAATAAAAAGCGTATAAGGGAGAGACTTCGATGGAAATTAACCTTGGGTTGCCTAATTCAACGGTATATGGTTTTCAAAAAAAGGAGATATCAGATTCATTGGAAATTAGCAGTACTGTAAAAGAACTTCCAGTACTTAAACATTCACTTAATATAAAAGATGTAAAAAATGAAATTGATAACTTTAATAAATACTTTGAAATATCAAATACGCAATTACAGTTTAGCCTTCATGAAGGATTAAATGAGTACTATGTAGCAATAGTTGATGGTAACACGAACGAGGTTATTAAAGAAATTCCTCCTAAGAAATTATTAGATATGCGTGCAGCAGTGAAAGAAACGATAGGCTTATTTATAGATAGAAAGATTTGAAAGTGGGTATAAAACATGAGAATTGGTGGAATCGCTTCGGGAATGGACACAGAGTCCATCGTAAGACAACTGATGCAAGTAGAAAGACAGCCATTAGATCGATTGTTCCAACAAAAGCAAACGCTTGAGTGGCAACGTGACGCTTATCGTGAAATGAATTTAAAGCTACGTTCTCTTGAACAATCAGCTTCATCGATCCGTTTACGAGCTGATTTAAATACGAGGCAAGCAACGTCTACAGTTCCGCAGATGTTTACGGCAACAGCAAACGCTAGTGTGCAAGCTGGGGAATATAAATTCAAAGTAGAACAAGTGGCGACTAGGACAAGAAATGTTAGTCAACAGTCGATTATTTCTGAAGGTAAAACGTTAAGTACCACAACTCGCTTAGATCAACAGGAAGTGGCTATTCCAGGAATTAGTGATCAACATGGAGCTACGTTTTCTATTAAGACATTTGACAGCACTGGTAATGAAAAGACTGTAACTGTTGAAATTGATACAACCAAGTCTATAAATGATAATCTAAAACAAATAACAGATTCAGATATCGGTGTAAGAGCTTATTTTGATAGTGCCTTTAATAGGGTTGTGTTCGAGCGGAAAGAAACAGGTGAGTTCTTAGATAAGGAACAAACACCATCAATGCAAATGATATTTGATGATCCTGATAATTTTTTAAGAGATGTGTTTAAGATTGAGCAGGTTAACGAATCGAGTGGAAAAAATGCCAAAGTAGAGTTTCAGAACCCTTTATTTGGAGAAACAATCACGAGAGATTCACGCTCAAATCGAATTACAATAGGTGGGATAACATTTAATGTAACGCAACCAACAAATAATGAGTTTAAAACGGTCAATGTTACTTCTAACACAGACGACGCTTTTAATAAAATAAAAGCTTTTGTCGATGCTTATAATGAGACAATTGCTGAGATTCAAGCACAGCTAAACGAACCAAAGCACCGGGGCTTTCCACCACTTACTGATGAGCAACGTCGTGAGTTAACAGAACGTGAAGCGGAAATGTGGGATGAAAAAGCAAAAAGTGGGTTGCTTCGTCGTGATCCTACCCTTTCCAATGTGCTAACGCAAATGAGAAATGATTTGTATACTCCTGTTCAAACAGCTGGTAAGTTTACTCAAATCTCTCAAATTGGAATTACAACAACAAGTAATTTCCGTGATGGTGGGCGGTTAGAAATAGATGAGGCTAAATTAAGAGCAGCTTTAGAAGACGACCCAGATGCTGTACATTCTTTATTAAATAATGCTGCTAATCCAGACTTAACAAGAATAAGAGTAGCTGATCGAACTCCGGAAGAGCGTCGTACTATTCAAAGTGAAACTGGTTTAATTGGACGTTTGCGTTCGACAATTAACGCTTCAATTAACCAGATTACGAGTCGAGCTGGAAATGAAAATCGAACGAATCAACAGTTTACTATAGGAAGAGAATTAACAAATATTGATACAAGAATGAGCGCATTTGAAAGACGATTAATCGATATTGAAAACCGTCACTGGGCCCAATTTACTCGTATGGAGAGAGTTTTAAATGAATCGCAGGCGCAAGGAAATGCTCTTATGAGCCAACTATTTGGTGGAATGTAATTAGAAAGGAATGATTAATTATGGCTATCGGAACACCGCAACAAGCGTATCAGCAGAACAAAGCAATGACTTCTTCACCTGGAGAGTTAACACTTATGCTCTATAATGGGTGTTTAAAATTTGTTGGACTTGCTAAAAAAGCAATTGCAGAAAATGACACTCAAGTGCGTCATCAAAACCTTATAAAAGCACAAAACATCATTCGAGAATTAATGGTCACTTTAAAGACAGACACGCCAATGGGGAAAAATATGTTAGCTCTTTATGACTATATTCTCAACCGTTTAACCGAGGCAAACACAGAAAACAATCTTATCAAACTAAATGAAGCAGAAGAACTCATTAAAGATTTCCGCGATACATGGAAGGAAGCGTTACTACTTGATCGCCAAAAGCGTCATAAGGTGAACTCTTAATGAATCCGACGTTTATCCAACTGTATCAAATTTCTCGTGAACTATTAGATGTGCTGAATTCGATGACATCGTGTGATCTTGATCAGCGTGACGAGGAGATTGAGAAAGTTGAAAGGCTTCTTGCTGAAAGGGGAAAGATGATTAGATTACTTGATTCGCCGGCTAAAGGTGAAGAGGAATTGAAGTTTGCGAATAATTTAGTTCATCTTAATAACGAAATTGAGCAAAAACTAGAACTGATCAAAGGTCATATTAAATCAGAGATGGATAAGATGAAAGCGAAAAAGAAAGTGAATCGTAAGTATGACAACCCTTATGAAATGACGACGAATGAGGGAGCTTTTATAGATAAACGTAGCAAATAAGAATTACTAGATGTGCCCTCTAATATAAATAGTAAAAATAGCTTAAGCCTCTATAAGATGGGGCTTAAGCTATTTTTCTTATTGAAATAAGTAAAGGTTTCAAAAATAATACCGATATAATAAATACTAGATAAGTTATATAGACACAACGAGAAAAAACTGAAGCTAGGTGACCAAATGATTATAAGTGGTACTTATTTATCATCGATGTTAAATAACAAGACAAAGCAAACTCAAAATAATCTTCAACAAGCAATTGAACGAGTCAGTTCAGGCAAGCGAATTAACCGTGCTGCAGATGATGCGGCAGGCTTGGCGATTGTTAAAAAGATGCAAGCTCAAATTAGAGGGAGTCAGCAAGCTTCTCGAAATGTTCAGGATGCTCAGTCTCTTGTCCAAACGGCTGAAGGTGGAATGGAAGAGATTACATCCATCATTCAGAGGATTAGAGAGTTATCCGTACAAGCGTCGAATGACACACTGACCTACGGAGACCGTATGGCAGTTCAAGATGAGATAGATCAACTAATTAGAGAGAAGAATAATATTGTTGTAAATACGGAGTTTAATCAAAAGAAATTACTGACGAATACCAATCCGGGAGATTATCTTTATGAAAATCGTATCGCGTCTAAGACTTCACAAATGTCGGTAACTGGTCATAGTTTACCGGTTGCGACTGGAATGAACAATGTAGGGTATTCTACGCTTAATCAAACAATAGTACCGAGTAATCAAAACGTTGTTGTCTCTCCAGCGAGTCAAACAACATACGGATTTCCGGAGTCCTATATTGGGTCAACGGTAGTGGATCATTTACCAAGGTGGACATTGGACGGGCAGTCGATTGTTTTTCGGTCAAGTCGTGATGGTGGCGATTATATTGTACCGGCCAATGCAAGTAGTGATCCGGTTGTCAGTACATCACCTCCGACTGCGTCACAAAAGACAGTGACTGATAATTCATTAATGAGGCTTGAGCATAGTGGCTCGAGTTTGTATTTGCAGGCACGTTCCTCGACATCCCATGGGTGGTCAACGATTCAGACATATCATAACTACAATCGTAATGATGGCAATAATGGCTATAGCTTTTCTCCTATCGTCGATGCGAATGGGAACAGTTCCTTTGTTTATTCGGATAATGAAGGAAATTTACTCAGAGTAGATGTGAATATCCACTCGCAAACAGTGATGAATCCAAGTGGTGTTGATTTGATTTCGAGTACGGATGTGCTTAATATCCCTCCTATTAATAATACGGTCACTCTTCCTTCGACACCGGACCTATATCGGATGAATGAAAGTGATGCTTCATTACGCATTCAAAAAGTGAATGATAATGGTAGCCGGGAATTGACGTATTGGAATGGAGAGGGGGATCCACCTACAACTGGTTATTATACGATATCAGGAAACACGGTTACTTTTTACGGTGATGCGATAATCGGAAGTGAGAGCGTGGATGATGCTCAGGACTTCTATCGTTTTTCCTACGTATCCGATGGTGTGCAAGATGCGATTCATACGGTTGCGATTCCTTCGTTAGCTGAAGTGTACAATATGCACGGCGAAGAAGGACCAAGGTCACTGAATATATTTGTAGGTGGAACGAATGTAACAGCAGACCAATTGCTCGCAACGAGGCCTGCTGCGGATGAGGTTGAAACGACTCATGGTGTTTATGTTAACAGAGAGACTGGTCGAATCGAGTTTTATGGTGACCTAAGACCTTCTTATAGTCAGTTGGTGACTGTTCAATATCGCAATGACGTAGATGGTAGAAATGACGTTTTTACATTTCATTTGCAATCTGGAATTGATACGTATAACTTGGAGAATCCTGATATTGACTTAAATCGTGCTCTCCGTGTATTTATCCAAGCAAATGGCGAGGAACGTGAACTAGAATATAGTGAAATAAATGGTTATACGTATAACAGGGAAAACGGTCAAATTAGTCTACATGGAGATGCTAGACCAGATTTACCTTCTAATACAACCATTCGGGTTGAGTATGTCGTTGATGCCTCTTCTTCCAATACGACAAGAGAGGTGTATGGCATTCCTTTAGGAAGTTTGCGTCCAGAATTGTATAACGTAGAAAACGAGGAAGAGCCTAAATCGATCCGAGTGTACCGGAACAGCAATGAAGAAATTTCATTTTCGGAAACAGATGGTTTTGTGTACAATCAATCGACGAATACGATTGAGCTTTATGGTACGGCACGACCAGATACAGGTGATACGTATAGTGTTCAAATGATTCGAGCGGTTGGGGGAATTACGTTTCAAGATGAACTTGTTGAAGTTCAGTTATTCCATACACCGGAAACGTACGGTATGGCGGATCCTACTATACCATCGACTTTCCGAGTGATCGTCGATGGTGAAGAAATTTATTATGATCCATTTCAACTAGAAGGGTTTTACTATAATAGTGAGACAAATCGAATTGAAATTTATGGAGATTCGCGCCCGGATGCTGGGCATTCTTCTAACCCTGATATTCAAGTCTATTATGTTTATGAAAGCCCCTCTGACTGGGAATGATACGTATGATTTTCGTTTATCTTCATCTACTTTAGATTATGGAGTAGGAACAGACAATGAACCAAGAGCGATCCGGGTGTACCAGGAAGGACAAGAGGTACCTTATAGTGCTGAACATGGATTTACGTATAACCCTGAGACCAATATTTTGTCTCTTCATGGAGACTTTCGTCCAGATAAAGACAGTGACGCTGGAGATTTTCGAGTCTATTCTATTGAAGCTAACAGTCTACGTCATACGTTGCCACCGTATTCTTATGTTTACAAAGTTGAATTAAATGGGCAGGAAGTTGAGCGAGCGGATAGTATTGATGGGAATGGCTACTATTTCGATGGGCAAACAGTGGAACTTGTGGGGGATGCTCGTCCGAATGTGACGAATGCAACAGGGGCGGTCCAACTAAATGTTTTTTACTACGATTCTTTAGATATTTTGTTAAATACAAGTCCAGTTGGTGACGATTATTTAACGAGTTGTGGATGTAGCGATGATGCACAATTATTATTCTCTGAGATTGATCCAGAAGAACTCGTTGTTTCCTTTAATGGACAAGCATTAAATGAAGATCAATATTCTTTACAAGGCAACCGAATTGTATTAGATAGGGAGAAAGTTGATGCTCATGTAGGTGCCAATACGATCGAGGTTAACTATCGAATGAGGCATATTATAGGATATGAATCAAATGAATTTACATTTCAAGTTGGGGCCAATGCAGGACAGTCCTATCAGGTTGAAATTCAATCATTTAATAACATGCTAAAAGATACGAATCGTATTTGTGTTCTAACTCATGAGGAAGCCAATCGTAGCATTACTCTCGCTGATCGGGCACTGAGTTTTGTTTCTATCGAAAGAAGCAAGATTGGAGCAGTGCAAAATCGCTTGAGTAGCATGTCTTCAAATTTAGGTGTTTTTACAGAAAATATGACTGCATCCATGAGTCGTATTGAAGACGCGGATCTTGCGAAGGAAATAATGAATGTGACAAGAGAAAATATTCTCTCGCGAGTTCAAGTCGCCATGCAAACTCAAATGCAGCAATCGAGCCAAAAAGTGTTGGAGCTTTTACGGTAAAAAAAGTCAACTCATTGAGTTGGTTTTTTTTTTGTTAATATATTTTTAAAAAGAAAAACTAAAACTCATCTGAACGATTCAGCACCCTCAATCGTCATATAACTGAACACATAGAAAGGGGCGTCTTATGGAACAGGAGGAGGACGTTAGTTTAATTGAAAAGGCGTTGACTGGCAATGATGACGCGTTCGCTCATCTTTTTCAGCGGTATTATTCTTTTTTATATAAATATCTTTTGAAGTTGTCGTTAGACGAAGAAGTGAGCTGCGATCTGGCGCAAGAAACGATGTTGAAGTGTTATACGCATTTGTCTTCTTTTAAGGGAGAGGGGAAGTTTTCAACGTGGATGATCTCGATTGCTTCCAGGCTTTATATTGATTTGAAGCGGAAAGAGCAGCGCGAGCGGAAGTGGCATGAGCAGTTGAAGGCGACTCTTTCTCGTCAACTTTCGTGGCAGGCCAATACGAGGGGGATGGAGTGGAGCGATGTGTTCGCTGATTTTAATCAGTTGGATGCGGATGTGAGGGTGCCGATTTTGCTTCATCATTATTATGGGTATTCGTATGATGAGATTTCCAAGATTATTGGCATTCGTTCAGGTACGGTCAAGTCACGTGTTCATAATGGATTGAAGAAGATTCGAAAGGAGTGGGATGATGAAACGAAGTGAGGAGCAAGAACAAATTAGCAAGCTACAGCATGATTGGAAGCAGCTCGATGAACTAGGAGATCGTTCTCCCGCTTCCGTTTTACAAATCAAAGAGCTAATTGCGCTGCAGAAAGAGAAACAGAAAAGGGCGTTTTACAAAGAGGTGTCGATTTTCTTTGTGACAGCTATTTTGTTATTGAGTGTGTTTATGATGAGCATTGTTCAGGCGCCCGTTGTTTTTCTAACAGTCCAAGTTGGGGCAATTGTGTTCGCTCCGATCATTTTGTATGTGTTAGTGAAACGGAAAAAAGATGAAGGGAAGGTGTTACAGTGACGTCGTTTGAGCTGTATGTCATCCTTCCGCTTGTTGCTTTGTTGTTGCTTGTGCAAAGTACGTTGCTTTTTATCGATGCGAAGAAAAAAGGGAGTTTCCCGTGGTTTTGGGGGATTTGGGGACTGATTCAGTTTCCGTTGCCGACGGTGTTTTATTTACTTTTTGTTATTTGGCCGCGTAAGAGAAAACAAAAACAACTTGAGAAGGAGAGATAACAATGGATGTAATGAATGAGATTAACTGGGCGTTGATTGCACCGCTTTTGATTTTACAAGCGATTTTGACGTTTGCTGCGTTGTTTAGTTGTGTGAAGCAAGAAGAGACGAACGGACCAAAGTGGATGTGGATTTTGATTATTATTTTTGTGAACATGCTTGGTGCGATTCTTTACTTTTTACTTGGTCGTAAAAGGTAGATAAGGAGGCGAGTGGATGCTTGTTACGGTGAAGGATTTGACAAAGAAGTACAAAGAACACGTTGCTGTTAATGAGATCTCTTTTTCGATTGAAAAAGGGAAGTGCATCGCCTTGCTCGGGCCAAATGGGGCAGGGAAAACGACAACATTGCAAATGCTAGCAGGCTTACTTACGCCAACGTCAGGTAAGATTGAGTTTGCCGGTTATGAGAAAAGTGACTATCGTGCGTTAATTGGCTTTTTGCCGCAGCATCCTTCGTTTTTTAACTGGATGACGCCTAAAGAGTTTCTCCAGTTTGCAGGGGAGTTGTCGCATATTCCGAAAAAACGCTTAGCTTCTCGGATTGATGAGGTTTTGGCATTTGTAAGTTTAGACCAAGTGAAGCAGAAGAAAATTGGTGGTTTTTCCGGTGGAATGAAGCAGAGGTTAGGCTTGGCACAAGCACTTCTTCATGAACCGGAGCTACTGATTTTAGATGAGCCGGTATCAGCACTGGATCCAACCGGGAGAAGAGATGTTCTTCAGTTAATTGAACAATTAAAAAGGGAGATGACGATTCTTTTTTCGACTCATATTTTGCATGATGCAGAGCAAGTGTGTGAACAGATCATCATGTTAAAAGACGGAAACGTAAAGTGGGACGGGACGTTGGGTTTGTTAAAAAATGAATTTGATTCTCTTGCGATGAAAGTGAAGACGGTGGAACCTATAAAAGGCTGTTTAGACACGTTGGATTTTATTGAAGAAATTGAGTATGTAGATGTAACAACGGCTAAGGTGATGCTACGCGATCAAAGTGAAACTAATCTTCTACTTCAAGCGTTGATTCGGGAAAATAAAACGGTGATTCATTTTGAAGCGATGCAAGATTCATTGGAGGACGCATATATGAAGGTGATGAACTCATGAAAAATTTCTTCGTTTTATTTATGAAAGAAATGAGAGAAAGTATGCGAAATGGCAAGTGGATCTGGCTTCCAGTCGTTTTGATTATCATCGGCATCTCACAGCCGTTAACAAGCTATTATATGCCGCAAATTTTAGAGGCGGCGGGCAATCTCCCAGACGGAGCTGTCATTGACATCCCGACTCCAACTGGGGAGGAAGTGTTAATTGGCGTGATGTCTCAATACGGAACGATCGGCACGTTATTGTTTGTGTTGGCGACGATGGGAGTGATTTCTCAAGAGCGACAAAATGGATCGTTAATGCTTGTTATGGTACGGCCTGTTAGTGCTTTTCAATATATCGCTAGTAAGTTTGCTAGTCAGCTTGTCATTTTGTTAGCAGCGTTGATATCGAGTTATGTGTTGGCGTGGTATTATACGAATTTGCTTTTTACGTCCGTATCGTGGACGCTCATGTTAGGCAGCTTAGCTGTGTATAGTTTGTGGATTGTATTTATTGTGGCTGTCACGATTTTGGTAGGGACGTTGCTGCGAAACAATGGAGGCATAGCTGGGGTAAGTGTTCTGTTTTTAGCTACAGTCAGTTTGTTGACGACATTGTTTCCGAAATATATGGAGTATAGTCCAGGAAACATTCGAGCACAAGCATCGATCCTTTTACTAGAAGGAGAATGGGTGCGTTCAATCACGAATGTGGTTGGTACTACAGTGGGATTGTCGGTGTTGTGTTTTTTATTGGCGGTTGTGTGGTTTAAACGGTTTGAGAGATATGATGGGTAGAGGAGCGACTCGATTTTTTGGGTCGTTTTTTTGTTTTGAAAGTTGTTTTTGTCAAAATTATTGTTGTGAAGTAAAGGATCATTCTCATAGTGGAATGGAGCGAGTGACTGTAGCGCAATGGAACGAACACGTGGAGCCCACCTACCATAAAAATAAAAATTGAAAAAAGGTTTACTTTTTTAAGTTGTGAATATACAATAAGAACATAAGTTCGTATTCAAGGCCAATAAAAAGGCAGTACCCTTTTAGGTACTACCTATCTAAAAATTCATTTCATCTTCAGTATACTTCAAGTTAAATTCAAGCAAGTCCTCAAATTCAGACAAGTATAGGTTAAATTCTTCTGCGTTTTCAACTACATCCAACGGAACCACGATTTCGTTAATTTCATTGAACTGATCAAGTTTTTCGGTTGCATTGATTTTTCTCTTTATCGAATCTTCTTCTAATGGAAGCTCGAGTACAAGAGTCATGGACCATTCTGTTTGTCTGAATGTTTCCTTATCAATGTACAACGTATAGTCTAGTTGGTTAATTTCAGCCATGCTCATGAATTCTTCCACTTCTGAAGCAAGTTCATCGAGCATCATGTTATTAAGTTCGAGTGCAAAGGCATGTAGTACATCAGACGAACCAACAAAGGAAAGGACAAAATGATCTTCCTGTTCTTCATATGTAAGTTGGTCTGTGTATCGTGCTAGCAATTCTAGATGTTCTTCGTGCGGAGTCATATGAGTTTGTTCGTTCCCGATAATTTCTTGTGTCACTTCTTCTGGATAAGTGAACCACACATCTTCTAGTCCATCTTTAAAATAAACACCGTCTTCTACGAGGTAAATATCTGTAATCAAATCACCCATAACTGGGACTTCTGACACCCTTTTTTTATAAAGTGATAAAGGCGCTTGGATCACTTCTGAATACAAACTGGTCGTAGTGGAGTATGGTTCTTCGTCTGGTAGATGGATTTTCTGAACAAACTCTTTGTTGGACGAGAGGCTTTCGACTTTTTGCATCTCTCCAATGGACTTTGCTAAAATGTCTTCAACGGTAAGTGTAGGCTCAGTTTCTTTTTCCTCTTCTTCTTCTTGCGGTTCTTCTGTCTTCTCTTGTTGAACAACCGGTTGTGTCTCACTGCAAGCGGCAAGAATAAAAAGTGTACTTAAAAGCAGGAACCATTTCTTTCTATGTACCATGTAGTTCCTCCCTCCCCGTTAAGTAAGAACACTTTATTCTAACAGAGATTTCCTTTAATTTATAGTGACTAAAGTATAGAAAAAGAAAATGTACACCATCTCTATGAGTCAGTGTACATCGTAAGCTATATAGGGCACGTGTTGGAAGAGTATGTGGATTCTAGGGGCCGCTTTATAGCGGAGGGGTGTTATGGAAAAGAGCTATTGTTGTTCTTTGTTGGATTATGTAAAATACTGTCTTTATTTTACTTCTGAAACGAAATGAATACAATAAATGATGTTAGGAAATCATACATAGTAATCGGAATAAATTCGAATCATCTATTCGATTTATTTTGATGATTAACATAGTGGGTCAAATGAAGGGAAATGTAGACGGTAGGAAAACGCTTACAATTTTCGACATTGATAGCCTGGAAATGTTGATATTTGGCGAGTTGTCTGACGTTTAATGCGTTTGACAAAGGCGTGAGAGCGCTGTTATAGTAAAGATGTGGAAAAAATAATCCACAGTATTTTAGTTACGAAGGGAATGTGAAAGCATGCAAGGTAAAGTAAAATGGTTTAACGCAGAAAAAGGTTTTGGATTTATTGAGCGCGAAGATGGTGACGATGTATTCGTACATTTCTCAGCTATCAATTCAGACGGATTCAAGTCTTTAGATGAAGGTCAAGACGTAGAATTTGAAATCGTTGAAGGTGCTCGTGGTCCACAAGCTGCGAACGTAGTTAAGCTTTAATTCACATTCCTGTAGGAAAATGAATAATAGCTAAAACCATACAGCCTGTCTCAGTTTTATGCTGAGGCGGGCTTTTAGTGTTTAAAGAAAGAGGGAAGGTTGCCCTTTTTCTTTAAATACTAAGCGAAGAGCGGAGCTGCTGCCGATGTTGGAGCCATCGCCAACATCGGCAGCACGGATAAGGTGGGAGGAGGGCGGTTTTTAAAACTGAAGCAATATATTGTATTTAAGCAAAGCATAGCGGCGCCACTTCGGCTATGGCGTAGTAGAATTAGGAAAAAAGGAAATTACGACGTCGCTTCGGTTAAGTAAGATAGTCGAAGCGGCAAAAGCAAGAAATGAAAACGTTACTTAGGCTAAGTAAGGTAGTCGAAGTGGCAATAGGCGAGAAATGAAAACGTTACTTAGGCTAAGTAAGGTAGTCGAAGTGGCAATAGGCGAGAAATGAGAACGTTACTTAGGCTAAGTGAGGTAGTCGAAGTGGCAAAAGGGAGAAATGAGAACGTTACTTAGGCTAAGTGAGGTAGTCGAAGTGGCAAAAGGGAGAAATGAGAACGTTACTAAGACCATCTGAAGTACCCGGAGTGACAAAAGGTAAGCAATGGCAGCGTTACTCTGACCATCAAGAATTCAGATCAACAAAAGAGAGAAAAAACAACGCCATTCTCACACCTCAACTAAAAAAAACGGAATATTCCTTCAACTCCGCGCATAATATCAAACACCCTCGTAACAAATACGTCACAAATTTATGAAAATACGATGTTTAGGAAGGACTTTGGGTGGGGTAAATAGAAATAAGTACATAGAAAAGGAGGAGTTTTTATGAATTATAATATCCGTGGTGAAAACCTGGAAATAACCCCAGCTTTACGTGACTATGTACAAAAGAAAGTCAATAAACTGGAGCGTTATTTTGATACGACTCCCATTGCCGATGTCAATGTGCGCATGCAGGTATTAAACAACCAGCATATCATTGAGATCACGATTCCGATGCCGCAACTTTTGCTTCGTGGGGAAGAAGTGCATCAGGATATGTATGCCGCAATCGATAGTGTCGTTGAGAAATTAGAGCGTCAAATTCGTAAGCATAAAACAAAAGTAAATCGCAAGTTTCGCCAAGAGGGAAGCTTGAAATATATGTTTAAAAATGATCTAGAGCCACTTGAACAGGAAGCGCCTGTTTTGGATGAGTTAGAAGTAGTGAGAAAGAAGCGTTTTAATCTGAAGCCAATGGATGCCGAAGAAGCCATTCTGCAAATGGACATGCTCGGCCACAATTTCTTCGTCTTTTCCGATGCGGTAAACGGATCGACCAATGTCGTCTACAAGCGTCGTGATGGGAAGTATGGCTTGATTGAGCCAGAAGCGTAAATCGAACATAAAAAGGGGGAGTGCAGCGGTGCTGTGCTCCCTTCTTTTTTAGGCAAGTGTTTGATATAAGCGGTTTTCCATTAAAACGGTGTCAATGGGGCATTCCTCTGCATCGCGTCCGTACTGCCATGCCCATACATTCGCTTCGCAGTCAGGACGACTTGGGGTGAATTGACGTGGGGCCTTCCGTTTCGTTGTGGTGCCTGGCTCAGGCTCGGCGCTCCAAATGACGGATTGTTCTCGTACGAGTGGGCTCATCGTGATCGCTTGGCAATAGGCGGCGTTGAACGGTCCTTCGTCTGGGTCGGCATAGATGCCTGGGCGATACGGGCTGTTATACATCGCCTCGACCCAAGCGACTAACCAATCGGCATCCACTTCAAAAAATCGTTCGACATTTGCAAATATAAACGTCCCTTCTGGAATTCCAAGTTGTCGCGCTTTAAAAATTGCATTTCTCGCAGCAACGGCACCAGCGCGAGCACCAACGGCTTGTCGGAAGTTATTATAAATCGGCATGAGCTTCATTCCGCTATTTTGGATAAAGCGATATTCTTCGGGAGTCAGTCCATCGCTGATATTAGGTATCGTGGATAAGTAACGTCCCCAAAAATCAGGCTTACCGAAATTGTCTATGACACATTGGTATAAGTCTTCTGTGACAGCAGCAGCCGAGTCTACTCCCCAATTTAAAATTCGCATAAAATCCCTCCTCATGAGTACTGTATGCGGCAAGTGCGGAGAGAGCGACTTGTGACTTTTCAAAAAATGAACTTTTTCTACATTGTTTTTGACAGTCTGTCGTAAGGCTGTCCCTTGTAAGACCAACTTTTACCTGATAAAATTAAGCTTAGTGAAAATGCGTCATGCTCGTAACGTTCCATTTGGACGAGCTGAAAAAAGAGAGGGCGAATTGGATGTTAGGTTTATTAAAGAAAGTGATCGGTGACCCGAGTCAACGACAATTGAAGAAAAATGAGAAACTCGTTGATCAAATTGAAGCATTAGCATCAGATATGAAAAAACTTTCTGATGATGGGCTGCGCCAGAAAACAACGGAATTTAAAGAGCGTTACCAAAAGGGTGAATCGCTTGACAATCTTTTAGTAGAAGCGTTTGCGGTTGTGCGTGAAGCGTCAACTCGCGTTCTAAATATGACTCCATATCCTGTTCAGCTCCTAGGTGCGATTGCTCTTCACCAAGGAAACATCGCCGAGATGAAAACAGGGGAAGGGAAAACACTCGTTGGTACGATTGCGGTTTACTTAAACGCATTAACGGAAAAAGGTGTTCATATTGTAACCGTCAATGAATACTTAGCACGTCGTGACTGCGAAATCATGGGAGAATTGTTTCAGTTCTTAGGATTAACGGTCGGATTGAATGCGAACGAGCTTTCCAAAGAGGAAAAGCGTGAAGCGTATTTGGCTGATGTAACCTACAGTACAAACAACGAACTTGGTTTTGATTATTTGCGTGACAACATGGTCCTATATAAAGAGCAAATGGTACAGCGTCCTCTTCATTTTGCTCTTGTCGATGAGGTTGATTCGATTTTAGTCGATGAAGCACGTACGCCACTCATTATCTCTGGTTCGGTGGAGCGTTCAACGCAGTTGTACCAGCAAGCGAATTCGTTTATTCGAATTTTGAAAAACGAAGAAGACTATACATTTGATGAAAAAACGAAAAATGTTCAACTAACGGAAGATGGGGTGAACAAAGCGGAGCGAGCGTTTGGCATCGATAACTTGTATGATTCGAAACACGTTCAGCTTAATCACCACTTAAATCAATCCTTAAAAGCCCATGTTGTGATGCATCGTGATACAGATTATGTGGTTGAGGACGGAGAAGTAGTCATCGTTGACCAGTTTACAGGTCGTTTAATGAAAGGCCGTCGTTATAGCGATGGCTTGCATCAAGCGATTGAAGCGAAGGAAGGATTGTTTATTCAAAAAGAAAGCATGACTCTCGCTTCGATTACGTTCCAAAACTACTTCCGTAAGTATCAAAAGCTAGCAGGGATGACGGGTACAGCCAAAACGGAAGAAGAAGAGTTCCGTAACATTTACGGCATGGACGTTATGGTGATTCCGACGAATAAACCAATTGCTCGTGATGATAAAGCGGATTTAATTTTTAAAACGATGCAAGCGAAGTTTAATGCCGTTGTAAATGAAATTGAAGAGTTGCATAAAAAAGGGCAGCCAGTCCTTGTTGGTACGGTCAGCGTTGAAACGTCTGAACTTGTTTCAAAAATGTTGAACAAACGAAAAGTGCCTCATCACGTTTTAAATGCGAAAAACCATGAAAAAGAGGCTGAAATTATCGAGAATGCAGGTCATAAAGGGGCGGTAACGATCGCAACGAACATGGCCGGTCGTGGTACCGACATTAAGCTTGGGCCAGGTGTTTTGGATCTTGGTGGCTTACACGTTCTTGGTACGGAGCGCCATGAATCTCGCCGTATTGATAATCAGCTTCGTGGTCGTTCTGGACGTCAAGGGGACCCGGGTTCGACACAGTTTTATTTATCAATGGAAGATGAACTAATGCGCCGTTTTGGTTCTGATAACATGAGAAACATGATGGAACGTCTTGGAATGGACGAAAATGAGCCGATTGAGAGTAAGTTAGTTTCTCGTGCTGTTGAAACAGCTCAGAAGCGAGTGGAAGGAAATAACTTTGATGCTCGTAAACAAATTCTTCAATATGATGATGTTATGCGGGAGCAACGTGAGATCATTTACAAGCAGCGGATGGAAGTGCTTGAATCAGAGAACCTTCGTCAAATTGTAGAAAAAATGATTAAGTCCGTCATTGAGCGTACGGTGGGCTTGCATACACCAGAAAGCGAAGTTCCGGAAGATTGGGATCTTGCTGCAATCGTTAATTATATGAAGGCAAACCTTCTAAATGAAGATGACATTACGGAAAAAGACTTAAAAGGCAAAGAGCCTGAAGAAATGATTGAGTTGCTCGTGGAGAAGGTAACAGCGAATTACAATGAAAAAGAAGAGCAGTTTACGCCTGAACATATGCGCGAGTTCGAAAAGGTAATCATGCTTCGTACGGTTGACCGTAAGTGGATGAACCATATCGATCAAATGGATCAGCTGCGCCAAGGGATTCACCTACGTGCGTATGGTCAAAACGATCCGCTTCGTGAGTACCGCTTTGAAGGTTTCGAGATGTTTGAAGCGATGGTTGATTCTATCGAAGAAGAAGTGGCGATGTACATCATGAAAGCACAAGTACAGCAAAACTTACAACGTCAAGAAGTTGCGCAAGGAAAAGCGATGCAACAAAACACAAGCGAAGAACCGAAAAAGAAAAAGCCAATCCGCAAAGGTGAGACGATCGGACGAAACGATCCTTGTACGTGTGGAAGTGGAAAAAAATACAAAGCCTGCTGCGGCAGATAATCCAAGAAAGAGTGAAAGTGCAGAGTCTAGTGACTTTGCACTTCGCTATGAGGTGAACAGATGGAATTAGTAGAAGTGAAGCAAGAATTGGCTCAAGTAGCCAAGCGATTAACTGAATTTAGGGGGTCTCTTTGACCTCGATGAGAAGCAAGAACGAATTGCCGAACTAGACGAAAAGATGACGGATCCAGAATTTTGGAACGACCAAGATTCCGCTCAAGTTGTTATTAATGAAGCCAATGCCCTGAAAGAACAAGTGAATACTTTTCTTGAGTTGGCTGAGCAATTTGAGGACTTAGAAGTGTCATATGATTTAGTGAAAGAAGAACCAGATGCTGATTTGCAAAAAGAATTAGAAGATGGCGTTAAATCATTGTCTCAAGCCATGAATGAGTTTGAGTTGCAGCTTTTATTAAGCGAGCCGTATGATAAAAACAATGCTATTTTAGAACTTCACCCAGGAGCCGGTGGAACCGAGTCACAAGACTGGGCATCAATGCTGCTACGTATGTACACGCGCTGGGCGGAGCGTAAAGATTTCAAAGTCGAAACGATGGATTATTTGCCTGGAGATGAAGCTGGTGTGAAAAGCGTGACCCTTTTAATTAAAGGTCACAACGCTTATGGCTATTTAAAGGCTGAAAAAGGAGTTCACCGTTTGGTTCGTATTTCACCATTTGATTCATCAGGTCGTCGTCACACCTCGTTTGTATCATGTGAGATTATGCCAGAGCTTGATGACAGTGTCGTAATTGATATTTCTCCAGAAGATCTGAAAATTGATACGTATCGTGCAAGTGGAGCCGGTGGTCAGCATATTAATACGACAGATTCAGCTGTTCGTATTACTCACTTACCAACAAACACGGTCGTAACATGTCAAACGGAACGTTCTCAAATTAAAAACCGTGAACGCGCGATGAAGATGATGAACGCGAAGCTCTATCAGCTGAAAATTGAAGAGCAACAAGCTGAGTTAGCTGAAATCCGTGGCGAACAAAAGGAAATCGGCTGGGGAAGTCAGATCCGCTCGTACGTGTTCCATCCATATAGCATGGTAAAGGATCACCGTACAGGATTTGAAATCGGAAATACCGGTGGTGTAATGGACGGCGATTTGGACGGATTTATTGATGCGTACTTACGCCAATCATTAGGAAAATAGAGTGAATATCAAGTTAGAAGCCGTCTCTCGGATGAGAGAGGGCTTCTTTTTCGTGTAGATGAGTGCAAAATGAGGTGGAAGTTGCGCAGAAATATGGAGAGGAGGTGCCTAAATACCGGATATGCGCGAGATTTGAGAAGATATGCGGCAAATCCACGATCATTTGCGGCTGAGCAGAAAATTATGCGGCAAAAACGTGATTCTATGCGGCTGATTAAAAATTTATGCGTTTCGAGCCTGACATGCCCATACCCCTTTGGGTAGGGGTCAGACCCCGCTGTAGTTCTTCACCGCACCACAGCGGGGTCTGACCCCAATTCAAGACCCCGCTTCACCCCACTACAGCATTAGCGAAGTCGCGTTTACAGATGTGGCGGCTGGTGCTATACTACGCAAGGATTATTTGGTTATTCTAAGATTAAAGGAGTGGAGAATGATGATGATGATGCGTCCTAAGAGAGGGCAAGAGCCACCTAGTACGTTTATGCAAATAGTAACCGATTATACATATATTCTTGTCGGCGCGGCGTTTGTGGCAATTGCGTTTAACCTTTTTTTGCTTCCGAATAAAATTGCCTCAGGTGGGGTGAGCGGGATTAGTACGATCGTTGCTCATATGATTGGAATCGAGCCGGCGTTTACGCAATGGGCATTAAACATCCCGTTATTTATACTAGGAATCCTCCTTCTTGGCGGATTAAAGTACGGAATTAAAACATTAGTAGGGACCTTGTTTCTACCTCTAGTCGTCTTTTTAACGAGAGATTGGTCAGTAGGATTTGAGGATGCCTTATTAGGTGCCTTGTTTGGTGGAATTGGGGTTGGAATTGGAATTGGTTTGGTGTTTCGTGCTCGTGCAAGCACAGGTGGAACGGATTTAGCTGCTCAAATTATCCAGAAGTATACGGGTTTAACACTCGGGGCAGCGGTTTTTATCATTGATGGATTAATTGTGATCACGTCGGCATTTACGTTTGGCATTGAACTTGCGCTATATGCTTTGATTAGTTTATTTGTGACCGGAAAAACAGTCGATATGGTGCAAATGGGGGTTGGCTATGCAAAAGTTGCACTCATTATTTCTAATCATCAAGAAGAAGTTCGCCAAAGCCTTCTACGTGACGTGGATCGAGGGGTTACGAAATTAAGTGGTTATGGTGGGTACACAGATGAAGAACGAGATGTTCTCATGTGTGTGGTAAACCAAACCGAGGTTACAAAATTGAAACAAATTGTCAAAGCCGTCGATCCAAAAGCTTTTGTCGTTGTTACGAATGCAACCGAGGTACTTGGGGAAGGCTTTAAACGAGCCTAATGTTAGGACAAAGGTATATAATGCCTGAGGGAGGAAACTCCAAAACTTTACATAAAAGGGGGTTAAGTCAATGAAAAAGATGCTTGTAGCTTTAGGAATTGTGGCAGCACTTTCTGCATGTGGTGGCGGTGGCGATGAAGCGGCACCTGCCGAGGAGGCAACTCCAGTCGAAGAACCGGCTACGGACGATGCAACCGACGAAGCGACAGAAGAAGTAGCTGGCGATTTTGATGCAACAGCTGCGCGTGCTACGTATGAAGCAAACTGTCTTGCCTGTCATGGTGGCAACCTTGAAGGTGCTGGTGGTCCTCGTTTAGCAGGAGAAGGTCATACACCAGACCAAATTTATAATGTGATTGTAAATGGACAAGGTACGATGCCAGCCATTAATCTTCCAGCTGATGAAGCGGAAAACTTAGCAGATTGGATTGCTGCTCAATAATGAAAAGGACCCGTTCTCCGGTGAGAAACGGGTCTTTCCATGTTCTGGAGGCAGTCATCGGACATAGAATCCTCTATTATAGGTAAAACGCTACATGTAAGGTCTGTTGAGGACTACAGGTTCTCTATTTGCTTAAAACCTTAAAAATAGGAAGTGTTATCCGCGAAATAAGGGCTTTTTAGGCCATTTCCTCATGAAAATTCATCGTTTTCATAAAATAAAGGATCCAGAGTCCGCCTCACTAGCGTTGGCATTCCACCTGATCCTAACCTACCCTCAACAACACAAAATTTTACATAATAAGTCCATTCTCCTAATAGATTGGGTTTTTTTAGTGATAGCAACCACTATTTGTCGACAAGTGAAATGAAATTGTAACATAAAAGACCAACCATTCTTTTTTCTTAGGTGGTATAATGATGTAGATTACGACAAATGACGTGTAAATCTTATAAATTTCAACAAAGCGTCAACGTCGGACAAGCTAGTATCCTGTGTCTTGGTGTTAGCAAATTAGGAAAAACGCAGGGGATGTGATTAATTAGTGATTGAAATGAAAGGTGTTTGGAAGGCGTATCCCAATAATGTCAAAGCGATTAATGGGATTTCGATTCGAATTGAAAAAGGCGAATTTGTTTACGTTGTTGGTCCAAGTGGAGCGGGGAAATCAACTTTCATAAAATTGATGTACCGTGAAGAGAAACCGACAAAAGGCGACATTCTTATAGATCAAACCAATTTATCAACATTAAAAGAAAGAGCCATTCCTCAATTGAGACGGAAAATGGGGGTCGTGTTTCAAGATTTTAAATTACTTCCATCTCTCACCGTTTTTGAAAATGTGGCTTTTGCTCTTGAAGTAATAGAAGAAAATCCAAAGGTCATTAAACGAAAAGTAATGGACGTGTTGGAAATTGTTAATTTAAAAAATAAGGCAAGGTCTTTGCCAAATGAACTTTCAGGCGGAGAGCAGCAGCGTGTGGCGATTGCGCGTGCAGTTGTGAATAGTCCTGAAGTGTTAATTGCGGATGAACCGACTGGAAACCTTGACCCGGATACAGCTTGGGAAATCATGGACATCTTAGATGATATTAATCATCGCGGAACAACAGTTATCATGGCAACACATAACAAAGACATCGTGAACACCATTAAAAAGCGAGTCGTTGCTATTGAAGGTGGACGAGTTGTCCGAGATGAAGTAAGGGGGAGCTACGGCTATGAGGCTTAGAACCCTTGGACGACATGTTCGAGAAGGTACGAAGAATTTAGGACGTAACGGATGGATGACATTTGCTTCGATTAGTGCGGTAGCTGTTATGCTACTTGTTGTCGGAGTGTTTCTTTTGTTAATTATGAACGTAAATAACGTTGCTTCAACGATTGAAGATGACGTGGAAATCAAAGTGTATATTGAACTGACGGCTTCAGAAGAGCAGCAACAAGAGTTACAAGCTGAAATTGAACAGTTACCGAATATAGAAAGCGTTACGTATGTAGGCAAAGAAGAAGGATTGGATCAGTTAATTGATAGTTTAGATGAAAGTGGAGCGGTGTTTGAGTCGATTCGTGAAGAAAATCCACTGAATGATTCATTCGTTGTTCGTGCAATAAGCCCGCAACTCACAGAGCAAGTGGCAGCAACGATTGAACCACTTACGAATGTTGAACGAGTGAACTACGGGAAAGACTTTATTGAACGTCTGTTTTCGATCACGGACTTTGTGCGGATGATTGGTCTCATTCTCGTTGTAGGAATGTTGTTTACAGCGATGTTTTTGATTGCCAATACGATCAAATTAACAATTGTAGCTCGTAAACGAGAGATTCAAATTATGAAACTTGTTGGGGCGACCAATGGTTTCATTCGTTGGCCATTTTTCATTGAAGGAATTTTATTAGGTGTGCTTGGTGCCATCATTCCTATTGTGATTATTGGAGTGGGCTACTCGTATTTAATAACGAATTATGGAATGAGAATTGAACTTCTTTTCTTCTCATTATTACCTCCGTTTCCATATGTTTGGCAGATCGCAGGTTTGTTGCTTGCTATCGGGGCGTTTATTGGAATGTGGGGAAGCATGATGTCTGTACGAAAGTTTTTAAAAGTGTAATGTAATGGGTTTGGAATCTAGTAAAGCATTTGTTGTTTTACTAGATTCAAGCCGTTCTATTTTAGAGGAGTAAGAGGAGGAACGACTGGATGAAACGGAAAGTAGGGCTTATCGCTGTAGCTGTTCTTTTAACGGTTGGATCATTTGGATGGGGACCTTTACAAGAAACGGCATCAGCAAACTCAGAAATTCAAAACAGACTCTCTACGAATGAACAAGAGCAGGCTGAAATTCGTAAACAAACGGAAAAGACACAAGAAGAGTTAGATCAACTTGAAAGAGAAATGCAAGAATTGCTAGCGGAAATTGAAGAAATCGATCATCAAGTAGCAGAAACCAATCAAAAAGTTCGTGAAAAACGTGCGGAAATTGAAATTGTTCGAGAAAAAATTGAAGAATTGCAAGAAGAAATTGCGATTTTAGAGGAGCGCATTGCAGAGCGTGATGAATTGTTAAAAGAACGAGCTCGTTCGATGTATCAATCAGGTGGATCGGTTAATTACATAGAGGTCATTCTTGGTGCGCAAAGCTTCAGTGATTTCTTAGATCGTGTTAGTGCTTTAACGGTCATTGCTCAACAAGATCGTAACATTCTTGATGCTCATATTGCTGACCACTATGCGTTAGAAGAAGCGAAAGAACAAGTGGAAATTGAGCTTGAGAAACTAGAAGGTCATTTAGAAGAGTTAGAGATTTTAATGGCGGATTTAGAAGAACAACGCCAACAAAAAGATCGAGTCATGGAACGACTTGAGCAAAAAGAAGGCGAGCTTCATAGCGATCTAGGTTCGCTAGAGGACGAAGCTGGAATTCTTCGTGCTCAAGAACAAGCACTTAAGCAAGAATTAGCAGAATTTGAAGCGGCAGAAAGAAGAAAACAAGAAGAAGCAGCAGCCCAAGCAGCTGCACAAGCAGAAGCATCTAGAAGTGGATCGAGTTCGACCTCTTCAGGATCAAGTTCTTCTAGTGGAAGCTCTTCTTCTCAAGTTCATAGTGCTCCACCAGTAACGGGTTCAGGATTTATGCGTCCAACAACAGGAACGATTACGTCTACATTTGGACCTCGTGCTTTTTCTGGTGGTCGTATGCATTACGGAATTGATATCGGGAAAAATGGCCGTACTGGTGATGTTCCGGTTGTAGCGGTTCAAGATGGAACTGTCGTACGTTCATACTATTCACCGAGTTACGGAAATACAGTCATTATTGCTCACCAAGTGAACGGACGTCTTGTAACGACGTTATATGCTCACTTAGAAAACCGTGAAGTATCTGACGGTCAACGTGTGTCGAAAGGACAACGTTTAGGAATGATGGGGAATACCGGTCAATCTTTCGGAGCACATCTTCACTTTGAAGTGCACGAAGGCGGCTGGAATGGCGCAAAATCAAATGCCGTTGATCCATTACGGTACATTCCGAGATAATATGCTTAACACAAGAGGATGGCTTTTAAGTCATCCTTTTTTGAAGGTTTTTTTAAAGACATTATTTAGTATAATAGGAAGAAGTTCTATTTTAAGAAAACATACTAGCATGACTTTACATATAGATACCCATCTCAAAGCAAGGCTAAACATACATATTCGATAGGTAGGAGGGGTGAGATGACTGTGTTTTTTAAAGAATTGTTAACAAAAGATGTAGGAAGCATTTTCAAGGTGATGAGAGATGTGTTTGATTCCATGAATGAAATGATGGTTCTTATGGAAGTCGAGCAGAATTCTTTTCGCTATCTAGCAGCCAATAAGGCAGCAACAGAAAAACTTGGAATTGGGACAGACGCCATTGGCAAAACGTTTGAGGAATCTCGCTCTCCGGCCTTAGTTGCATTTATTAAGCCTATGTACGAAAAAGTCGTGCAGGAAACAGAGCCTATCGTCTTTGAAGAGGAGATCCTTCTTCATGATGAAGCTCTTATTTTTGAAACGTCCCTTACTCCTATTGTGAGTGAAAAAGGAGAATGTCGGTATATCTTGTCCGTTAGTCGAGATGTGACAGAGAGAATCAACAGAGAAACCGTATTGCAACGCGCAAAAAAACAGGTAGAAGAAAGTGAGCAACGCTTTAATTCTCTTTTTTATGAAAATGAAGATGCTGTGTTTGTGTTAGATTCGAAAGGGTACTTTGTGGAAGCGAATGATGTGGTTGAAACGATTATCGGGTATACAGAGGAAGAATTGAAGTCGCGAAGCTTTCTCATGCTTTTACCTCATTCGCATAGGAAGAAAGTTATGAGTTATTTTCAAGAAACGTTAAAAGGATCTTCTCGGAGTTATGAGACTCAAGCGTTACATAAAAGGGGAGACATTCTTGATTTTAGAATTAAGAATGTACCTATTAAAGTAGATGGGAAGATTGTTGGCATTTATGGGATTGCCAAAGATATTACGAAGCAGAAGCGTGTGGAACGTGAAATGGAGGATGTTCGAGAAGAGCTGCAATTAATCTGGAATCACACATCTGATGCCATCTTTACCCTTGATCACAAGGGCTTGATTTTACACGCGAATCCCGCGTTTGAAATGATGTTTGGCTGGACATTGGAGGAACTAAAAGGTCAACATGTGTCAGCGATTTTTGAGAACGCGGAAAGTCAGTATGCGAACATAGTTATGAATGGAAAGAACGTGCTGAATCAAGTTGTTCGAAAGCGGCGCAAAGACGGGACATCTATTGATGTGATTGGGTCTTATTTGCCTATTCATCATCGCAAAATCCATGCCATTGCTACCTATACGGATATTACAGAAGAAACGAAAATTCAACAAAGCCTTCAAAGAAGCGAAGAACGCTATCGGAAATTAGTAGAACTATTGCCAGAGCCGATTGTCGTTCATCGTGATGAGACAATTGTGTACGTCAATCCGGCATGTACCTCTTTTTTGGGTGGAAAAGATCAGCAAGAGTTACGTGGAGAATCAATTTGGCGGCTGATCCACTCTGAATCAACGGAGAAAATAAAAAAGAGGTTATCTCATCTCACTTCTAGTACCAATAAGGAAGAGCGAACGGAAAATGTCGATATGAAGTTCAAGAGATTGGATGGAAGTGTTGTATCTGCTGAGGTTTCATCTGTAAAGGTAGAGTTCAATGGCCAGCCTGCGATTCAATCCGTTTTACGAGATACAACGAAACAAAAACTGTATGAAAAGCAGCTCGAGTATTTAGCTTATCGTGATCCTCTTACAGAACTCGTGAACAGACGAATGTTTCATGATATACTCAATCGTCTGGTAGAGGAAGAAAATGTTGAACGAATGTTTGCCGTCTTGTATCTTGATTTAGATAAATTCAAAGAAGCAAACGATCAATATGGTCATGAAGTTGGCGATGAGCTTTTGAAGTTAGTTGCGAGAAGAGTAGTGACAAGTATACGGGAAAGTGATGTAGCCTGTCGGGTTGGGGGAGATGAGTTTATTGTCCTTTTGAAAGAGGTCGGCAACAAACAGGAAACCATCGCAATTGCAGAACGAATTTTACAATCTCTTAATCAACTGTACGTTGTGAAGGAGAAACATCTTACGATCACCTCAAGTATGGGCATATCTTTATACCCGCAAGATGGCAAGAGTACAAAAACGCTCATCCGACATGCTGATCTTGCTCTTTATGAGGCGAAGACGAAACGAAATGATTACAAATTTTATGAAAATGACAAGTCATAAGTTGTTGTCGTCTTGTCGAGTTCGACTTATTTCATCGATTTTCATAACAAACCTTATTTTTACAAAATATGAAAAACCCTTTATTTACTAGGTTTTTCTACTAACAAGCTTTTTGACTTATGGACGATCATTGACTAAAATGAAGGCATATGAAAACATAAAAAGACCAAGACTTACATAGGGTAGAGTGAACCGTCTTTTTTTCGTTTTCGGTAAAACCTTCGTGATTTTGCCTGTCCTATCTATAAGGATATGACGGGTTGTCATAAATGATGTTGTAGACGACTGGGAGTTGATAATGGTATGAACAAAAGACAGTTTCTAATGATCGTGGCAGCCGTTGTTGTTTTAGCGGCATTTGGCCTCTTTTTCCAAACGATTCAGCCAAGTGTAGAGACAGACTCTGCGGCACAAGAACAGGCAGGACAAGCAGAAACACAATCAGAGGTATCAAATGAGGAATTATTAGCAAAGTTTGAACGAGCGCTTGGCATTATTCATGACCAGTACGTCGACGAAATAAGCGAGCAAGAGTTATATGAAGGAGCCATTGAAGGAATGCTCCGTACGTTAGATGATCCGTATTCTGTTTATATGGATCAAGAAACAGCGACACAATTTGTTGAATCCCTTGGGTCACACTTTGAAGGAATTGGGGCAGAGGTAAGCATGACGGATGGTACGGTCACTATTGTTGCGCCGTTTCGTGAATCTCCAGCAGAAAAAGCAGGCTTACAGCCGAATGATAAAATTATTGAGATTGATGGAAATTCCATTGACGGACTTTCTTTATACGAGGCCGTTCTTCAAATTCGTGGGGAAAAAGGAACAACAGTAAACTTAACGATTGAGCGAGCAGGACAAACGGAGCGATTCGAAGTTCCTGTGGAACGTGGACTGATTCCAATTGAAACCGTTCGTTCTGATGTCATTGAACGAGACGGAATGACGCTTGGACTTCTAGAGATAACATCGTTCTCAGAAGATACAGCCGATCGTTTTGCTGAAAAATTAGCAGCTTTAGAGGATCAAGGCATTGATGGACTATTAATCGATGTTCGTGGTAATCCTGGTGGATATTTAAATGCAGTAGAAGATATCGGAAAACTTATAATTCCTGGAGGAACACCGATTGTTCAGATTGAAAATCGAGAAGGAGAAAAAATCCGCTATGTGTCTAACTTGGATGAGCGAAAGCCATATCCAATTATTGGGCTAACGGACCGTGCGTCAGCATCAGCTTCGGAAATTTTATCAGCTGCGTTAATTGAAGGCGGCGGATATGATGTTGTTGGAGAGCAAACATTTGGAAAAGGAACGGTTCAGCAAACGATTCAGCTTGGCGATGGCAGTGAATTAAAGCTATCACTCTTTAGATGGTTAACATCAGCTGGAAATGACATTAACGGAGAAGGAGTTATGCCTACCGTTGAGGTCAAGCAACCGGATTACTTCTACACAGCGCCATTATCTGTCGGCGACGAAGGAGCGCTTCGACTTGATATGATGAGTGAGCAAATCAGAAATGCGCAAATCATGTTAAAAGGTCTTGGTCATGAACCAGGACGCACAGATGGGTACTTTAATGAGCAAACGGCTAATGCGGTTCGTGCATTCCAAAATGCGAACGACTTACCAGCTACAGGAGAAATTGATGAAGAAACAGCATCGAGGATCCAACAGCGTACAGTTGAGAGTGTGCGCGAAAAAGAGAATGACCTACAACTTCAAACAGCCATTCAATTACTGATCGAGCAAGCAAATCAGTAAGGCAGGAATTTGTCATAGAATTGTCGAATGAGAAAGGTACATCCTTCGCGAATGAAGGATGTACCTTTTTGCATAAATGTGATACGTTAAAAGGAAGAATAGTTGAAGGAGATACAACTATGCTAGTAGATATTTTGCACAGTATTGGAGTTTTGCTTTTTTATTTTTTGATTAACCCGTTATTGTATATAGGACTCTTTGTCGTTTATTTGTTTTCTGGGACGAGAGTGAAGCAAGAACGGCTGTCCTTTCATACGAGAGTATATGGGCGGATGGCGGATATTACAATACCGTTTGCCTCAGCGGTCTTATTAGGGGTGTATGTGTCGATCGTGACGATTGTGTTAGGGGTCACGATTGCTTTGCCGTTTATTGCCATTATGGCGATTATTTATATTATCTTGGCATTGACGACACACGTTCGTTTCATTTCACCAATCTATGTGCTAGGAATCGTATTGCTTTTATATGGAGCGGAACCCTTTTTAGCGAACGGTACGTTTCTCACACCTCTTTATAATGTGTTAGGAAGCATTCCAATAATCGTTCCTGCAGCCTTGCTTGCGATTATGGCGATTGCGGAAGGATTCTTAATTCGGATAAATGGGTCCACGTATACGTCTCCGAAGCTTGAGCGAAGCAAAAGAGGCAAATGGGTTGGCATGCACCACGCCAAACGTCTATGGATGGTGCCGATTGTGCTCTTTATTCCTGAAGGGATCATTCCAGCATTTTCATTCTGGCCTGTCTTCACGATTGCTGATTATGGATTGCAACCAGTTCTTGTTCCATTTTTAATCGGCTTTCAACAACGTGTTCGCGGAACGCTTCCGGCGTTACCTATTAAACGAACAGGAATGCGTGTCATTGTTCTAGGCTTATTGTTTGCCTTGTTTGCAGCTGGAAGTTACTATATGCCAGTCCTCGCTGTTATCTTAGGTGGACTAGCTATTGTGAGTCGAGAACTTGTCTTTCATTTTGCGAAAAAACGAGATAATAACATGCCTATCTTTTTTACGAGTCAGTCAAAGGGGTGTGTGATCTTAGGGGTTCTGCCAGGAAGTCCGGCTGAAAAAATGAATCTGGCTGTCGGAGAAACGATTGTGAAAATCAACGGTCAAGAAGTGCACAACGAAACGAGCTTTTATGAGGCACTACAAAAAAACTCAGCCTTTTGCAAAGTTGATGTTCTGAATCATGAAGGCGAAGTGCGTTTTGCTCAAGGAGCGTTATATGACGGGGAGCACCACCAACTTGGTGTATTATTAGTAAAAGATGATGTGAATCTTCAAGATTCCATCGTGTAAGTGTGGAAAAATTACTAGAGCAAAAGGAGCTTGAACAGTCGGATGATGGACATAGTCCTTGCCGTCGTGATCCCATTCATTTTAATGATTGTCGTTACAAGAGTGACGTTTAGTTTACTAGGAGCTTGCATTGTAACTTGGATGATAGTACTATTTGTTTTACAAATTCATCAACAATCTTGGTATGTGTGGATACTGACGATTATTTCATTTTTGCTAGGCTTATGGATAGCGAAAAAAAGATTGCAACATAAACAAGGGATGTAACAAAGTAGGCGGTTGCTTTTTAGCACCGTCTTTTTATAGCTTTTGTAAAAGATTGTTGCTGTAAAGACACGTTTAATCTCATAGTGAAATGGAGCGCAATGGAACGAACATGAGGAGAGCACTTAAAAATAACAAAAATACCGAGTGAAATTTGTGGGAAATATAAAACAACAACGCATTTTCCTTCTCAATTGGCAAAATTTCTAAAAAACACTTGATCTATATGGAATAATCACTTTAAACTAAAATGGTTATCCTATAAAGAACTTAAATTATGTGGAAAAGAGGATTCGTTCATGGCTTTCGATAAAGAAGAAAAAGTAAATGAAAATGCGGCGGTACTAAACGAGAAAATTATTTATGATGGTTTAGAGATGAAGGTGATCGCGGTTTACAACAATAGTGTGGCGGCTGAATTTTTACAATTCCCTGTAAAAGGAAGAGAAACCGATTTTCCTTATGCTAGAACAGCGGTTAACCATAAAAATTATCAAAGAACACATGAAATTTTAGACGAAAAGTAAGAGGAAAGAGGCATCTGCAGAGATGCCTCTTTTCTTTGTTAGGTTATAAAACAAACGTTCGTATTATTTGCTTTGTATCTGGTATTCTATGGTATAATACACTCACTTATAATCAGTACGTGAGGAGGTCATCGGTTTGAATGAGACGTTTGAGTTGGTGTCAGCGTATCAACCTGAAGGAGATCAGCCTGAAGCGATACGAAAGTTAGTAGAAGGACTGAAAAAAGGAGAGCGGCATCAAACGTTGCTCGGAGCAACAGGAACAGGAAAGACGTTTACGATGTCGAATGTGATTAAAGAAATCAACAAGCCTACATTGATTATGGCTCATAATAAAACATTAGCAGGACAGCTTTATAGTGAGTTCAAGGAGTTTTTTCCGAATAATGCCGTTGAGTACTTTGTCAGCTACTACGATTACTATCAGCCAGAGGCGTATGTACCGAGCTCGGATACATTTATTGAGAAGGATGCGAGCATTAATGATGAAATTGATAAGCTCCGTCACTCAGCGACGAGTTCGTTATTTGAGCGCAATGATGTGATTATTATTGCGAGTGTTTCTTGTATTTACGGCTTAGGTTCGCCGGAAGAATACCGCGAACTCGTCGTTTCCCTTCGAGTCGGAATGGAAATGGACCGCAATGAGTTGCTTCGTAAGCTCGTTGATATTCAGTATGATCGCAATGATATTAATTTTACGCGCGGAACGTTTCGTGTACGAGGCGATGTGGTCGAGATCTTCCCAGCTTCTCGTGATGAGCAGTGCATTCGAGTTGAATTTTTTGGTGATGAAATAGATCGAATGACCGAGGTGGATGCTCTCACTGGTGAAATTAAGGGCGAGCGTAACCATATCGCCATTTTCCCAGCTTCCCACTTCGTAACGCGTGAGGAAAAGTTAAAAAAGGCGATTGCCAATATTGAAGTTGAGTTAGAAGAACGCTTGAAAGAGCTACATGAACAAGGAAAGCTACTAGAAGCGCAGCGCTTGGAGCAACGTACACGTTATGACATCGAGATGATGGCTGAGATGGGCTTTTGTTCTGGAATCGAGAACTACTCCCGTCATTTAACGTTACGCGGGGCAGGGGCAACTCCTTATACATTGATCGACTTCTTTCCAGAAGATTTCTTGCTCATTATGGATGAGTCTCATGTCACACTTCCGCAAGTGAGAGGAATGTATAACGGAGACCGAGCTCGAAAAGAAGTGCTCGTGAATCATGGGTTCCGTCTGCCTTCAGCTCTAGATAATCGCCCGTTGCAATTTGAAGAGTTTGAGAAAAAAATGCATCAAGCGGTGTACGTTTCAGCAACACCTGGTCCTTACGAGATTGAACACACTCCAAAAATGGTCGAGCAAATCATTCGTCCAACCGGCTTGCTAGATCCAACGATCGATGTTCGTCCGATTGAAGGTCAAATTGACGATCTAATCGGAGAAATTCATGCTCGAGTTGAAAGAAACGAACGGGTGCTAGTAACAACGTTAACGAAAAAAATGTCAGAGGACTTAACCGATTATCTAAAAGAAATCGGCATCCGCGTTCGCTATTTGCATTCCGAAGTGAAAACATTAGAGCGAATCGAAATCATTCGCCAGCTTCGAATGGGGACGTTTGACGTGTTAATTGGGATTAACTTATTACGAGAAGGTCTCGACATTCCAGAAGTCTCTCTTGTAACGATTCTAGATGCGGATAAAGAAGGCTTCCTTCGTTCTGATCGTTCTCTGATCCAAACAATTGGTCGTGCAGCCCGTAATGCCAATGGACATGTAATTATGTACGCAGATAAAATTACAAAGTCGATGAATTTGGCGATTGAAGAAACGAAGCGCCGTCGCTCGATTCAAAAAGAACATAACGAAAAGCATGGCATCACACCTAAAACGATTCAAAAGAAAATTCCAGATGTCATTCAAGCGACGCTTGTCGCTGAAGATACAGATGCGAAAACGTACGCAGCACCAACACAAAAGCTAAACAAAAAAGAACGTCAAGCGATGATCGAACGAATGGAAAAGGAAATGAAGGAAGCTGCGCGCGAGTTAAACTTCGAACGTGCTGCTGAACTTCGTGACCTCGTTCTCGAACTAAAAGCGGAAGGGTGAGGAAACGGTGGCATTAGAAAATATAGTAGTAAAAGGAGCTCGCTCCCATAATTTAAAAAACATCGACGTAACCATTCCACGAGATAAGTTGGTTGTTTTAACAGGCTTATCAGGTTCAGGAAAGTCGTCGCTTGCTTTTGATACGATTTATGCAGAAGGACAAAGGCGTTATGTAGAGTCATTGTCTGCGTACGCCCGTCAGTTTCTTGGACAGATGGATAAGCCGGACGTTGATGCCATTGAAGGATTATCACCAGCTATCTCCATTGACCAAAAAACAACAAGCCGCAACCCGCGTTCGACTGTTGGAACGGTGACGGAAATTTTTGATTACTTGCGCTTGTTGTATGCTCGTATAGGAAAACCAGTTTGTCCGAAACACGGAATCGAAATTGAATCCCAAACGATTCAACAAATGGTTGATCGAATTGTCGAGTATCCTGAGCGAACGAAAATGCAAATTCTTGCTCCACTTGTATCGGGCCGAAAAGGTACTCATGTAAAAGTACTAGAAGATATGAAAAAGCAAGGCTATGTGCGAGTACGTGTTGACGGGGAAATGCGTGAAGTGGCTGACGAGATTGAGTTAGATAAAAATAAAAAACATAGCATCGAGGTCGTGATTGACCGGATTGTCATTAAAGAAGGAATTGAAACGCGTTTAGCGGACTCTTTAGAATCGGCACTTGCTTTAGCTGATGGCCGTGTGCTCGTTGATGTGATTGGAGATGAGGAACTTCTCTTTAGTCAACACCACGCTTGTCCAGAGTGCGGCTTTTCGATTCCGGAGCTTGAGCCGCGAATGTTTTCGTTTAATAGTCCATACGGTGCTTGTCCTTCATGTGATGGACTCGGTTCGAAATTAGAAGTCGATATTGATCTTCTTATTCCGGATCAAACGAAGACGTTGAAGGAGCATGCCATTGCAGCTTGGGAACCAACGAGCTCGCAGTATTACCCGCAGCTACTAGAAGCGGTTTGTGAACATTACCAAATTGATATGGGCATTCCAGTGGAACAGTTGCCAGAAGCGATGTTGGACAAAATTTTATACGGCAGTGGAAAAGAGCGCGTTTATTTCCGCTATGAAAATGAGTTTGGTCAAATTCGTGAAAATCTCGTCTTGTTTGAAGGGGTCGTGAACAACGTCGCCCGTCGGTACAAAGAAACAAGCTCAGATTACATACGTGAGCAAATGGAAGCGTACATGACTCATAAACATTGCCCAACGTGTAAAGGATTTCGTCTGAAAAAAGAAGCACTCGCTGTTTTTGTCGGAGGAAGTCACCTTGGACAAGTAGCCTCGCTTTCTGTAAAAGATGCAAAAACTCATTTTGAACAACTAGAGTTATCAGATAAAGATATGGCAATTGCTCGCTTAATTTTTAAGGAAATAGATGATCGTTTAGGATTTTTAATCAATGTCGGACTAGATTATTTATCTTTAAGCCGCTCAGCAGGAACGTTGTCAGGTGGTGAAGCGCAGCGAATTCGCCTTGCTACGCAAATCGGTTCCTCCTTAATGGGAGTGCTCTACATACTTGATGAGCCGTCTATCGGGTTGCATCAACGTGACAACGATCGTCTTATTGAAACATTGGAGCATATGCGCAACTTAGGTAATACGCTCATCGTCGTGGAGCATGATGAAGACACGATGATGGCAGCCGATTATATTATCGATATCGGTCCAGGTGCCGGCGTTCATGGTGGTCAAATTACCGCACAAGGAACACCAGAAGAAATTATGAATGACGAAAACTCGTTGACCGGCCAATATTTGTCTGGGAAAAAGTTTATACCCATCCCAAGTGAGAGAAGAGAATCGGATGGCCGCTCATTTACGGTAAAAAAGGCCAGTGAAAACAACTTGAAAAATGTCTCGGTTACGTTTCCACTCGGTGTCTTTATGGCCGTAACAGGGGTTTCTGGATCAGGAAAAAGTACGCTCATTAATGAAATTGTCTATAAGTCACTTGCTCAGAAGCTTCACCGAGCAAAAGAAAAACCAGGTGCTCATAAAGAAATCGTCGGTCTTGAACAAATTGATAAAGTCATTGAAATTGATCAGTCTCCTATCGGACGAACACCGCGATCGAATCCAGCCACTTACACAGGTTTATTTGATGACATTCGTGATGTGTTTGCCTTAACGAATGAAGCAAAAGTAAGAGGCTACAAAAAAGGGCGCTTTAGTTTTAACGTAAAAGGGGGACGCTGCGAGGCGTGCCGCGGCGACGGAATCATTAAAATTGAAATGCACTTTTTACCGGACGTGTATGTTCCTTGTGAAATTTGTGAAGGAAAACGATACAACCGCGAAACTCTTGATATTACGTACAAAGGCAAAACGATTGCCGATGTGCTTGGAATGACGGTAGAAGAAGGATTAGAGTTCTTTGCCAACATCCCGAAGATTAATAGAAAAATTCAAACCCTCGTTGATGTAGGACTAGGCTATATCCGCCTCGGACAGCCCGCAACGACGTTATCCGGAGGCGAAGCGCAGCGCGTGAAGTTAGCGTCTCAGCTTCATAAACGAGCGACCGGACGCACGATCTATATTCTCGATGAACCAACGACCGGTCTTCATGTTGATGATATCGACCGCTTGCTAAAAGTATTGCAGCGCCTTGTTGATAATGGAGACACGGTGTTAGTGATCGAGCACAACCTAGATGTGATTAAAACGGTTGACCATATTATCGACTTAGGACCTGAAGGCGGCGACAAAGGTGGCCAACTGGTAGCGCAAGGAACACCAGAGGAAGTCGCACAAGTCGAAGGCTCCTACACTGGTAAGTATTTGAAGCCGATTTTGGACCGCGATAAAGAGCGGATGGATCAGCTGGTGAGGGAGAAAGAGTTGATGAGGTAGAGTGTTTGGTGAAAGGCGTGGATTGATGTCCACGTCTTTTTGTTTTGTATTTTTTGGGGTGAGGGGAAAGGAATGAGAAATTGTAGAAGGAAAAGTAACGCCGTCGATAAGAAGAAAAGCAAAAAATGAGAGCGTTAGAAGGGGAAAGTAATGCCGTCGAAAAGGAGATTAGCAAAAATGAGAACGTTAGAAGGAGGAAGTAACGCCGTCGAAAAGGGAAAAAGCAGAAATGAGAGCGTTAGAAGGAGGAAGTAACGTTGTCGGGAAGGAGAAAAGCAGAAATGAGAGCGTTAGAAGGAGGAAGTAACGCCGTCGAAAAGGGAAAAAGCAGAAATGAGAGCGTTAGAAGGAGGAAGTAACGCCGTCGAGAAGGAGAAAAGCAGAAATGAGAGCATTAGAAGAAAGAAGTAACGTTGTCGAAAAGGAGATTAGCAAAAATGAGAGCGTTAGAAGGAGGAAGTAACGCCGTCGAAAAGGGAAAAAGCAAAAAATGAGAGCGTTAGAAGGAGGAAGTAACGCCGTCGAAAAGGAGATTAGCAAAAATGAGAGCTTTAGAAGGGGAAAGTAACGTTGTCGAAAAAGGAAAAAGCAGAAATGAGAGCGTTAGAAGGAGGAAGTAACGCCGTCGAAAAGGGAAAAAGCTGAAATGACAGCGTTAGAAGGAAGAAGTAACACCTCCGAAAAGGAGAAAAGCAAAATTTGAAGAGGGCTCTGTGCTTTACTCAAGAAATATCATTAGAACTCGGTATATCTCCTCCCCCTCTACCTCCAATCAAAAAATAAGATGTCCACCACTTTTTTCTTTTGATTTGAAACATCTTTATGATTCATTTCGTAATACAATAGTGTAGTGAACTTAGTAGCAGGTTATAGTAAATACGTAATCAGACTGATAAGGAGTGAGATGAGTGGAAGAGCGTAAAATGGTGTTGAAGATGATTGAGGATGGGAAAATTACGGCGGAGGAAGGAGTCAAGTTGCTAGAGGCCATGGAAAAGACGGACTCCGGTTCACAGAAAACGAAGGAAGAGCAGCCGTCGATGGAGATGTCGACAAAGGTGAATTGGGATGAGGGCGAGCAGTATCGTGACCGAGCAAGGCATGCAGCGTATTCTACAGCGAATATGTTCACATCTTTTATTGAAAGTACGATTCAAAAAATTAAAGATGTTGATCTTGATTTCAACTTTGGCTCATCAGTAGAAGTTGATCATATTTTTCAGCATCGCGATATTTCACCGGCGTCGGTGGATGTATCGTTGGAAAATGGTTCAATTACGTTTAAGCCGTGGGATGAGGCTGATGTACGGGTGGAGTGTAAAGCGAAGGTATATCGGGTAAAGGATAGTGAGGAGGCAAGGCGCACGTTTTTACAAGAGACTTCGTTTCGAGTTGATGAGCGTAAATTGCTATTCCATACAAAAACGAAATCGATGAAAGTGCAAACAACGATTTATATTCCTCGTCAAACGTTTGATCATATTAAACTTTATACGTTTAATGGGCAAATTAATGGTGGTACATTTGAAGTCGATACGCTCGATGTAAATGCCATTAATGGACCGCTTACGTTCTCCTCGGTAAAAGCGAAAAAAGTAATGGGAGAAACGGTCAATGGTGCGATTGAATTTAAGCAAGTTGAGATGGATGTGATTGATGCAAAAACATTGCATGGTGGTATTACACTAGCTGGAAAAGTTCAAGACTTTGATGCAGAGACGATCAATGGTTCGATCACATATGAGATTGATGAGCTTGAAGAATCAGGTTATGCTGATCTAAAGGCAACGACGGGCAGCATTCATTTGTTTATTCCTAAATCAAATCGGATTGAAGGAAAGCTGAAAACGAATGTCGGCGCGTTCACGATTGATTTAAGCGAATACGAAACGCTAGAAGAGAAAAAAGAATTTGCACAAAAATCGTTAAGTTTTATTGGCAATCAACAATCGTCTCCACGAATAAAGGTAAATGCAACGACGAATACAGGATCGGTTCTTGTAAAAGACCAGAAGTAAGAGAGCAACGGGAAGGATCAAAAGAGCTGGATGTCTTTCTTCCTCCCATACAAAAAAAAGAAATGAGGTGAGGCAGGATGAAACGATTGTATCGAACTCAATATGATCGTAAGTTAGCAGGGATATGTGGTGGAGTGGCAAAGTATTTTTCCGTAGATCCTACGATTATTCGATTGTTAGCGGTTATTTTGTTTTTTGTTTCGGGATTTGTTCCATTCATCATTGGTTACATCATCGCGATTGTGATTATTCCGAATGAAGAGGATGTGTGAGTGGTATGAGATGGATCATTGGACTAGTTATTAATGCTTTAATTTTGATGGGAATTGCCTATTTGTTTGATGGTTTTTATGTATCGGGGTTTGGCGCAGCCATCATTGCCAGTGTCCTTCTGTCTATTGTAAATGCGATTGTGCGTCCGATTTTAGTTGTGCTAACTCTGCCGATTACGATCTTAACTCTTGGCTTCTTTTTGTTTGTGATTAGTGCGCTCACGTTAATGATGACAGCGGTTCTCATGGGCAGCGCCTTTGTCATTGATGGATTTGGGATGGCGATACTGGCAGCCATTTTAATTGCGATTATTCAAACGTTTGTGGTAAAACCGATACGTAAACGCTAAAATGAGGGTCTGACCCCTACCCCCGTGGGTAGGGGTCAGACCCTAAAAAAATTTAAGCAAGTATGAAATATGCGTAAGGAAAACATGCTAAAATGGAAAAGGTATTCACTCCGTTAGGAAGCATATGAGACGTGAAGGTGGGGTTTTGAAGTGGCAAAGGTAACAGCAAACGATTTATTAGAGCGCTTTAATTTACAATTAATAGCAGGAGAAGAAGGCATTTATCGCCCAATAACGACAAGTGATCTATCTAGACCGGGTATTGAGATGGCTGGGTATTTTACATATTATCCGGCGAAACGTTTGCAGCTATTAGGACGGACGGAGCTTTCATTTTTTGAACATTTAAAGCAGCATGAAAGAGAAGAAAGAATGCTTAAGCTTTGTACATATGATACACCTGGAATTATTATTTCTCGTGGTTTGGAAGTTCCGCCCGAGTTAGTGGATGCGGCGGAAAAGGTAGGAGTACCTTTGATGAGGTCAAGTGTGCCTACCACTCGATTAAGTAGTAGCATTACGACTTTTCTAGATAGTGAACTGGCTCCAATGACAGCGGTGCATGGGGTTCTTGTTGATATTTACGGAATTGGAGTCTTAATTACAGGAAATAGTGGGGTCGGGAAAAGTGAAACGGCTCTTGACTTAGTTCGTCGTGGGCATCGTTTAGTTGCTGATGATTCAGTCGAAATTCGTCAAGAAAATGAAGGGACTCTTGTTGGACGTTCTCCGGATTTAATTCAACATTTGCTTGAAATTCGTGGGTTAGGCATTATTAACGTGATGACGTTATTTGGTGCAGGAGCGGTTCGTCCGCATAAACGAATTGTTCTTTGTATTAATTTAGAATTATGGGATCAGAAGAAAGCATATGATCGTTTAGGTTTAGAAGAAGAAAAAATGAAAATAATTGATTCAGAAATTACAAAATTAACGGTTCCTGTACGACCTGGACGAAATTTAGCTGTTATTATTGAAGTGGCTGCGATGAACTTCCGCTTGAAACGACTTGGCTATGATGCGGCGCAAGAATTTTCGTCACGTTTGACTGATGTGATCGAAGAGGGAGATCATGACGAATTTCGGTAAGAGTATGATATAATGACGGCGTGTTCGATTATGAACGCGCCTTGTTTTGATGTTATGTTAGGAGAGTGGAAACGTGGAAGAGACAATACAACCTTATAGTCGAATCTTTTTAGAGATTGGACCATTGACGATTTATTGGTACGGGGCATTAATTGGTCTAGGTGTTTTCCTTGGCTACTTAGTTGCTACAAGAGAAGCTGTAAAACGCGGCTACCCTAAAGAAATGTATGCGGATGTCTTGCTATTTGCGTTACCTATTGCGATTTTATCTGCAAGAGCTTATTATGTGATTTTTAGATGGGAACAATTTGCCGATAACCCAATTCGTATGTTCTACATATGGGAAGGTGGATTATCAATCCATGGCGGGGTCATCGGGGGAATGCTGACTGCCTACTTTTTCTGTAGAAAACGAGGCTATTCATTCTGGCAAGTGGCCGATATTACCGCACCGAGTTTGTTGTTAGCTCAAGCGATTGGACGCTGGGGTAACTTTATGAACCAAGAAGTGTATGGCGGGCCTGTCACGAGAGAATTTTTAGAAGGCATACTACTACCAGACTTTATTATTAACCAAATGTACATCAATGGTACATACTATCACCCGACGTTTTTATATGAATCGATTTGGAACTTGCTTGGATTCTTCTTGTTGATTTACCTACGCAGATTCAACCTGAAACAAGGGGAAATCTTCATGACGTACTTGGTATACTATTCGTTTGCGCGCTTCTTCCTTGAGATGATTCGTCTTGATTACTTATTAATTGGCGGTGTGCTCAAAACAGCACAAGTTGCCTCAATCATCTTAATTGTCGGCGCGATTATTTTCACTATCTACCGCCGAAGCAAACCAAACACACCAAACTATCACGACCCAGGCCCAGAAGCGATAGCTACTAAGACTAAAAAAAATAATAAAAAGAAAAAGAAGAAATAAAACAAAAAGGGCGACCTTCCCTTTTTGTTTTATTTCGAAGCAGTGAGCGAAGCCGCCGTAAACGCCTTTAAGCCTTTTGGACGGACTTCCCAAAAGGCGCACGGCGAGCGGAGCCACTGCACAGGGGGATCGCACATAACAAAGAGAAAAAGGGCGACCTTCCCTTTTTGTTTTAGTTCGAAGCAGTGAGCGAAGCCGCCGTAAACGCCCTTAAGCCTTTTGGGCGCACGCACGGCGAGCGGAGCCACTGCACAGGGGATTCGCACGTAACAGGGAAAAAAAGGGCGACCTTCCCTTTTTGTTTTATTTCGAAAATAGAAAGAGTGTTACACGCATGGAGGGAGAGAAAGCAGTGGGGATGCTAAAACGCGGGCTCCTTGTCGGGTTGCAAACGACGTGGACGCTTGGAAAGATCATTTTTCCGATTACGTTAATTGTCACGATTTTAGGTTATACCCCTGTACTTGAATGGGTAGCTCGGCTGCTCGCTCCGGTTATGGGATGGATTGGGCTGCCAGGAGAAGCAGCCATTCCGCTTGTTCTAGGAAATGTCCTTAATTTGTATGCGGCCATTGGGGCGATTTTGACTTTGGAGTTAACGGTGAAAGAAGTGTTTATTTTAGCTGTCATGCTATCTTTCTCTCATAACTTGTTTGTTGAATCGGCTGTGGCAACAAAAGTGGGCATCCGTATGTCGGTTGTGCTTGTGGTTCGAATTGGGCTTGCTCTCTTCTCGGCTTTTCTGATCAATTTGGTGTGGTCAGGAGGACAAGAAACAGCTCAATACGGCTTTGTGTCTAGCACAGGGCAGCCAGAAGTGACCGGATGGCTTAGCATTGCTTGGCAAGGGGTTACGAGTGCAACAATTGGAATTCTACAGCTGGCGATGATTGTGATTCCATTGATGATCGTCGTTCAAGTAATGAAAGAAAAAAACTGGCTCAGCTTTGTATCAAAAGCTATGGCTCCATTTACAAAAATGCTTGGCATAAAAGAAAACACATCAACAACCCTGGCATCAGGTTTATTATTTGGACTCGCATTTGGGGCGGGGGTTATGATACAAGCAGCGAAAGAAGACGGGGTTGCTAAAAAAGATTTGTACCTTGTGTTTATTTTCCTCGTTGCATGTCATGCTGTTGTGGAGGATACCCTTATTTTTATCCCACTCGGAATTCCGGTTTGGCCGTTGCTGCTGATTCGAGTCGTGACCGCCATTTTATTAACAATGGCGATTGCCTATATTTGGAACCGAACTGAAAAAAAACAAGAGTTAGAACGAAAGGAAGCGGCTTTATGAAGATCGATACGTTATTGTTTGACTTAGACGGAACGTTAATTAATACAAATGAATTAATTATAGCTTCATTTCTGCATACGCTAGATCAATATAAACCAGGAGAGTATACGCGTGAACATGCGATTGAGTTTATCGGACCGCCTCTTAGGGATAGTTTTGAATCCGTTGATGACGCTCGTGTTGATGAGATGATTCAAACATACCGAACGTTTAATCATGAGAAGCACGATGAACTTGTAACAGAGTATGAAGGTGTTTATGAAACGATCGAACGCTTTCATAAAGAAGGATACAAATTAGCGATTGTCACAACGAAGATTAGACAAACCGCATTAATGGGGTTGAAGCTGACTGGACTTGATCAATTTTTTGACGTGGTTATCGGACTTGATGATGTCGAAAGAGCCAAACCAGACCCTGAACCACTTGAAAAAGCACTGAATGCCTTAGGTTCATCAAAAGAATCAGCGATGATGATTGGTGATAGCTTATTTGATGTCGAGGCAGGTAAAAACCTAGGTGTTCCAACAGCTGTCGTTGGTTGGTCAATTAAGGGACCGGAAAAAATTAAGACGTTTGAAGCAGATTACACCCTTTCTAACATGCGCGACCTATTAGCGATTGTTGGAGTGGAAAAACAATGAGTCGGAAAACAGAGCGGTACCCTGTAACAGAGGCCAATTCGCTCTGGCAAATTTACAAAACGGTTCCTTTTTGGAAGGTTGTCAAAAATTTCATTGTCATTCAAGTAGCTCGCTACACACCATGGATCAGCGTGAAAAACTGGCTGTACCGGACGTTTCTTCGCATGAAAGTGGGCGATGAAACAGCCGTTGCGTTAATGGTAATGATGGACATTATGTTTCCTGAACGCATTTCAATCGGACGAAATTCGATTATTGGTTACAACACCACGATTTTGGCTCACGAATATTTAATAAAAGAATATCGGCTTGGCGATGTTGTCATTGGTGATGAGGTCATGATTGGGGCGAATACGACGATCTTGCCAGGCGTAACAATTGGCGATGGCGCCATTGTATCAGCTGGGACTCTCGTCTATCGAGATGTTCCTGCTGGGGCATTTGTCGGTGGAAATCCGATGCAGGTGATTCGGGAGAAGATGGATGATGAGTAGGAGAGGCTGCTAGAGCGTGTTGGGCGCTTTAGTGGTCTTTTTATTTTGAATCATTATAACTTAAAGTTTTAAAATTCTCTTTTTAATACTTTAAGTTATAATTTCATATTTCTGACACAAGCTATTTACAATAAAGTAACTGTTTGAAATAAATTTCTTAGGATGAAAAACATATGCATGTACTTACTGCCATCATTAGCATCATAGTTGCTTATTTTTGGGGAGATTGGAGAAACTGGGAGAAGTATCATACAACATTATTATTCTTTGCTCTTGGGAATTTGGTGTATAACTTCTTAACGGCAAATTACTTTTTGTGGCGTATGGATGCTGACTTCATCTCAAATCATACCCTTACGGAAATACTCTATACATTTACCGTTTTTCCAGCTACTGGTTTGCTTTTTTTAGGGAATTACCCTAAAACTGGTTTTAAACAAATATTACATACACTACAATGGATTGCGATATATGGAATATGGGAATACGTTTTCACGTTAACTGGAAATATCAAGTACCAGTATGGATGGACATTGGGATGGTCAATCGTAGCCCTCTTCATTATGTTTCCGTTACTAAGACTACACCATAAACATCCGTTAGTAGCGTATGTGTTGTTTGGGCTTGTTTGTGTTGGATTTATTTGGTTGTTTGATATTCCAGTTCACTTGCCTGTTGAAGAAAGAGCTAATTATGGGCAATAGAAAACGTAGCTTATTTTGACAGATGTTTTTCATTAATTAAACGTTTATTTATATTACAGTAGGAAAAGCCGATGAGGTATTGTTCATCGGCTTTTCTTGTTATCGGAAGAAAAGAATGTTGCAGTAAAGACCATTTGAGCTCTTAGCGCAATGGAACGAACATGTGAAGAACATCTCCCCCTTACAAACAAAAGAGGCGAAAACACCCTATCAGAATACTCTCAACTTAAATTATAAGATAATTCCATCAAAACGGTTGACGCCTGAAATAAATTCGCGGTAAACTAACAATACGCTTTATCTTATTAGCACATTAGCGAACTAAAGGAAAAAGAATATTTTAACGAAAGAAAAACAGGTATTTTGACAAAAATCGCGAATGATAGGAAAGATAGAAAAAAGATACAGGAGAGCTGCGTGTGGTATAACGCAGACAACGGAGAATGAACGAGGAGTGAAATCAATGTCGAAGCCACTGATGTTTGAAAAGCCACTTGGAATGCGTGACACATTGCCTGGCATGTATGAAATGAAAAAACAAGTACGTCAGCAATTAGAAGCGGAAATGTCCGGATGGGGATACGAAATGATTGAAACCCCAACGTTAGAATATTATGAAACGGTTGGTGTAGCGTCAGCTATTTTAGATCAGCAGTTGTTTAAATTATTAGATCAGCAAGGAAATACGCTCGTGCTTCGTCCGGATATGACAGCACCGATTGCGAGACTCGTTGCTTCCAGTATGAAAGGAGAAGCATATCCGCTACGACTTTCTTATCAATCTACTGTCTTTCGTGCCCAGCAAAACGAAGCAGGAAAGCCTGCGGAGTTTGAGCAATTAGGTGTGGAACTCATTGGAGACGGCACCGTTAGTGCAGACGGAGAAGTGATCGCCCTTATGGCATCTGCGTTAAAACGTGCGGGGTTATCGCATTTTAAAATTGCGATTGGTCATGTTGGGTATGTGAATGCGCTTCTAGAAGATATTGTCGGAGAGCGTGCGGATGAGTTGCGTCGTTTTTTATATGAAAAAAATTATGTAGGCTTCCGTGAGCATGTGAAAAGCTTGCCGATCTCCTCGATTGATAAAGGCCGACTTCTTAGTCTGTTAAAGCTACGTGGCGGAAAAGACACGGTAGAGGAAGCGGCTAAACTTATTTCAAACGGTGAGGGTGCCAAAGCATTAGCTGAACTTTCTGAGCTATGGCAAGTGCTAGAAAGCTACGGAATTGAGCAATATGTCAAGCTTGATTTAAACTTGGTTCTGCACATGAGCTATTACACAGGTGCGGTATTTGAAGGGTATGGAAGCAATTTAGGTGTTCCGCTTTGTAGTGGAGGACGTTATGATGAGCTACTTGGTAAGTTCGAACGCCCAGGTCAAGCAACGGGATTTGGAGTACGTCTTGATTTACTCGTTGAAGCCATTGGTGAGATGAATACAAAACAAAAGAAAACATGCATCGTCTTTAGCAAAGAACGACGAGCGGAAGCATTTCAAGAAGCTGCGAGCTTAAGAGAAGCGGGCGAGTCAGTTGTTGTTCAAGATATTGCCGGAGTCGAGGATGTTGACGGAATGTCAGAACAATTTACTGAGGTGCACTATTTTATTGGTGCGAAGAAAGGAGACGCGTAACATGGCAGAATGGTTAACGGTCGCGATGCCGAAAGGGAGAATTTTTGAAGAAGCATTAGAATTGCTGCGAAAAGCAGGCTACAACTTACCGGCAGAGTTTGATGATTCTCGCAAGTTAATTATTGACGTGCCAGAAGAAAATATGCGTTTCATCTTAGCGAAACCAATGGATGTTCCAACGTACGTTGAACACGGTGTAGCCGATGTTGGGGTAGCCGGAAAAGATACAATGATTGAAGAAGAGCGCGTCGTTTATGAAGTGCTCGATCTACAAATTAGTGAATGCTATTTAGCGGTAGCGGGTCTTCCGAATTATGAAAAGAAAGACATTAATCCAAAAGTCGCTTCCAAGTATCCAAATCTAGCGACTCAATATTTTAAAGAGCAAGGCGAGCAAGTCGAAATTATTAAGTTAAATGGTTCGATTGAGTTAGCGCCATTAATTGGCCTTGCTGATCGCATTGTGGATATTGTTTCAACAGGCCGAACGTTAAAAGAAAATGGGCTAGTCGAGCTTGAAACGATTGTCCCGATTACCTCTCGTCTTATTGTGAATCCAGTTAGTTACCGAATGAAAGACGAGCGAATCGATCAAATGGTCGAACGTCTTTCTAAAGTAATCGAGGGGGAGGAAGCATGAAAATTGTAAAAGTCGGTGCAGAAGTAAGCATCAAGAGAGATATTGATACAGGAACCGAGCAACAGCGTGAAGCAGTAGAGGCGATCATTGCTCAAGTGAAGGAGCAAGGAGATCAAGCTTTATTTGAATTAACGAAAAAATTTGATGGAGCTGATCTTGCAAGTTTTCGAGTAACAGATGAAGAGCTTCAAGGTGCGTATGCTGAGATTAGTGATGAACTGATCTCTGCTTTGAAAGAGGCGATTGAGAATATAAAGGATTTTCATCAGCGTCAAACACGTCAATCTTGGATGACGACTAAAGAAGATGGAACGATTCTTGGTCAAAAGGTTACACCGCTTGATTCAGTTGGTGTCTACGTACCAGGTGGAAAAGCAGCGTATCCGTCATCCATAATGATGAACGTGATTCCTGCTCAAGTTGCGGGTGTTAAGCGTATTGTTATGGTGTCGCCAGCTGGAGCTGATGGAAACTTGCCAGCGAGTGTTCTTGTAACAGCTAGTGAATTAGGAGTAGAGGAAATCTACAAAGTCGGTGGAGCTCAAGCGGTTGCCGCTCTAGCTTATGGGACAGAATCGATTCAGTCTGTTGATAAAATTACGGGACCAGGTAACATCTATGTCGCGTTAGCCAAACGTGCTGTATTTGGCACCGTTGATATTGATATGATTGCGGGACCGAGTGAAATTGTCGTTCTTGCCGATGATTCGGCAAACCCGCGTTACATTGCAGCTGATCTTCTCTCTCAAGCAGAACACGATGAGCAAGCCTCAGCGGTGTTAGTGACAGCGTCTCAAGAGCTAGCTGAAAAGGTAGCAAAAGAAGTACAAGAGCAACTAACAACCTTACCGAAAAGAGAAATCGCAGGCGCATCCATTCGTGATTATGGCGTCATTTATGTTGCTAGTGATTTAGTGGAGGCTGTTGATGTTGTAAATCAACTCGCTCCTGAGCATTTAGAAGTTTTAACAGAAGAACCAATGAATTTGATAGGGAAAATTCGCCATGCCGGAGCGATTTTTGTTGGACCGTACAGCTCAGAACCAGTCGGAGATTATTTTGCAGGACCGAATCATGTTTTACCGACAAATGGGACGGCTCGTTTTTCAAGCCCACTCAATGTCGATGACTTTACGAAAAAATCAAGCATTATTTCTTATAGCAAACAAGCGATCGAAGAAAATGGTCGTAAAATTTCAGCTCTTGCCCGTTTAGAGGGTCTTGAAGCACATGCTCGAGCAATTGATATTAGGTTGGAGGATAAATAATATGACAGAACGCCGCGCGCAAATTGAACGTAACACAGGAGAAACACAAATCAAACTAGACTTTACAGTAGATGGAGAAGGAAAATCAGAGCTTGAAACAGGTGTCCCTTTTCTTACACATATGTTGGACCTTTTTACGAAACACGGTCACTTTAACTTAACGGTTGATGCCAACGGTGATACGGAAGTGGACGATCATCACACGACTGAGGATATTGGCATTTGCTTAGGTCATGTGTTAAAAGAAGCTCTTGGCGACAAAAAAGGAATTCGTCGTTATGGAAACGCATTTGTCCCAATGGATGAAACGTTAGCGCAAGTTGTTGTTGATTTAAGTAATCGACCACATCTTGAGTTTCGTGCTGAGTTCCCGAGTCAAAAGGTGGGAACGTTTGATGTGGAACTTGTTCATGAGTTTATGTGGAAGCTTGCTCTTGAAGCGCGTATGAATTTACATATTATCGTTCACTATGGCCACAACACACATCACATGATTGAAGCGATCTTTAAAGCATTAGCACGAGCTCTTGATGAAGCAACGAGCATTGACGAGCGGGTTAAAGGGGTCCCGTCGACGAAAGGAATGTTATAAGATGATCGGCATTGTTGATTATGGAATGGGCAATTTGCACAGTGTCAGCAAAGCGCTTGAACGCTTAGAATTAGACTATGTGTTAACAGATGATATCGAACAATTAAAAAAAGCCGATGGACTGTTGCTTCCTGGTGTAGGGGCGTTTCCGGATGCGATGAAGACATTGAACGAGATGGGCTTAACGACTTTTCTACGTGAATGGGCAGAATCTGGCAAACCTCTTCTTGGTATTTGCCTTGGCATGCAATTGTTATTTGATGAGAGTGAAGAGCACGGAGCGACAGAAGGGTTAAAACTGTTACCTGGTCGTGTTGAGCGTTTTGTTGGTCATACAGCGAACGGGGAAACATACAAAGTTCCACATATGGGTTGGAACAAATTAACGTTTCATAAACCAGATCACAAGCTTTTACAAGACGTAGAAGAAGGACATGTGTATTTTGTTCACTCGTTTGTCGTTAAACACAAAGAGGATGATGTGTTACTAGCGTCAAGTGAGTATGATGTAACCGTTCCAGCTGTTGTTGGCAGGGGCAATGTGATGGGAACACAATTTCACCCAGAAAAAAGCAGCCATGTAGGCATGTCGATTCTCCGCAATTTTGGAGAGCTCGTTACGCAAGGAGGAAAAAGTCGTGAGTAGTTTTGTCATTTATCCAGCTATTGATATGAGAGACGGAAAGTGCGTTCGTCTTGTTCAAGGAGATTATGATCAAGAAACGGTATACGGAGATTCGCCGTTTGATATGGCGAAATTATTCGCTGATAGCGGAGCCGAGTGGATTCATATGGTTGACTTGGACGGAGCGAAAGCGAAAAAACGTGTGAACCATGAGCATGTGCTTCGTGTGGCCAAAGAGCTTGATGCGAAAGTGCAAATTGGCGGTGGCATTCGTACAGCTGAGGATGTGGCGTTTTACTTAGATCAAGGAGTGGACCGTGTGATCCTTGGAAGTGTCGCGGTGAATAATCCTGAGTTTACGAAAGAAATGCTATCGAAATACGGCGGAGAGCGAATTGCCATTGGCCTTGATGCACGTGATGGATATGTCGCGACAGAAGGCTGGCTAGAGACCTCATCGGTGAAAGCAGAAACATTAGCGCAAGAGTTAGCTCGCCACGGAGCAGAAGTGTTTATTTTTACTGATATTTCCCGTGATGGCATGCTTTCAGGCCCCAATACAGAAGCCATAACAAACTTAGCAGAAGCAACAGGAAAACAAGTCATTGCATCTGGTGGAGTGAGTTCATTAGCTGATTTAACCGAACTTCGTGAACGTCGAGCACGTGGTGTGAGCGGGGCAATTGTTGGAAAAGCATTATATACAAACCAGTTTACGCTAGAAGAAGCCTTACTAGGAGGAAACTAAAGTTATGTTAACAAAACGTATTGTTCCTTGTTTGGATGTAAAAGATGGACGGGTTGTAAAAGGTGTACAATTCGTCGATTTACGTGATGCGGGTGATCCGGTTGAACTGGCAGCATTTTATGATGAGCAAGGTGCGGATGAACTCGTATTTCTAGATATTTCGGCTTCTCATGAAGGCCGTGAGACAATGGTTGAGGTTGTTGAGCAAGTGGCTGGAACGTTAGCCATTCCTTTTACGGTTGGTGGCGGAATTAACTCACTTGAAGATATGAAGCGTGTGTTGCGTGCGGGGGCAGATAAAGTGTCCTTGAATACAGCTGCTGTCAAACGTCCTGAGCTGATAAAAGAAGGAGCAGACTTTTTCGGATCGCAATGCATTGTGGTTGCCATTGATGCGAAGTATGATGAAGAGCTAGGTTCATGGCGTATTTATACGCATGGCGGACGAGAAGCAACGGATTGGGAAGTGACCGATTGGGCGAGGGAAGCCGTGCGTCTTGGTGCTGGTGAAATTTTGCTAACAAGCATGGATCAAGACGGAGCGAAGACGGGATTTGATTTGGCGCTGACACGTGCTGTCAATGCCGCTGTCACAGTACCTGTTATTGCATCTGGTGGTGCTGGCAAGAAAGAAGACTTTGCCGATGTGTTTGAAGATGCCAAAGCAGATGCGGCACTTGCAGCCTCGATTTTTCACTACAAAGAAACATCGGTTGCTGAAGTAAAGTCGTATTTAAAAGAAAAGGGTGTGGCCGTACGATGAGCATAGATAACATTCAATTTGATAAGGACGGACTTGTGCCAGCAGTTGTACAAGACGCCACAAGCAAGGAAGTGTTAACTCTTGCTTATATGAACAAAGAATCGTTAGAAAAATCACTTGAAACGAGAGAAACATGGTTTTACTCGCGTTCTCGTCAAGAGTTATGGCACAAAGGAGCAACATCAGGCAACACGCAACAAATCGTTGATATGCGCTATGACTGTGATAGCGATGCGATTGTCGTTCTCGTTGTTCCTGCTGGTCCAGCTTGTCATACAGGAGCGTACACATGCTTTTCTGATTCATTGTTTGAAGAAGCGGCCGTTCGTACGAATCCAACTCGCTTTGCGATTTTGGATGAGTTAGAAAGAGTGATAGCTGAGCGTGAAGTTGAGATGCCAGAAGGAGCTTATACGACCTACTTGTTTGAAAAAGGCGTAGATAAGATTTTGAAGAAAGTCGGAGAAGAAGCAGGCGAGGTGATTATCGCCGCCAAAAACCGCGATCCAGAAGAATTAAAGTGGGAAGTATCGGATTTGTTGTACCACCTGTTAGTCCTTCTACGTGAACAAAAACTTCCGTTAGACGACGTTCTTTCTGTTTTAGAAGAAAGACATAAAAAGTAATAAAAGAGCGCATCGAAAAGATTTTTCTTACGATGCACCCTATAAGGGGTCTGACCCCTACCCTATGGGGTACACAAAAAGGCATAAGGAGATGCCTGTTTGTGTACCTCTTTTTTCGTTCCCACACTGTGTAAAATGATGTATACTAGGTCTTATGATTGAGAAGCTGGAGGTAACATAACTTAATGGGATTAAAACCAAAAGACGAACAGGAAAAGGGCAATGTGGTCCCTTTGTTTCAAAGCGGGGATTATTTCTTTCATAGAGGAATAGAGGCCTATCGAAAGAACCATTTGCAACGCGCGATAAAATTATTAGAGCGAGCGGTAAAAATAACAAATACCGAACCCGTTTTCCATGTTCAATTGGCAGCAGTGCTTTCTGAAATCGGGGAATATGAACGATCAAATGAAATATTACAAAATGTCTTAACAGAAAAAGACGATGTAGCTGAGTGTTATTTCTTCATGGCTAATAATTACGCATATTTAGGTCTATTTGAAAAGGCAGAAAAAATGACCTTGCGATATTTAGAACTATGTCCGGATGATCGCTTTACAAATGATGCAAATGACCTTTTGGAGTTGCTACGTTTTGAGCGTGAAGAAGATGATGATTGGGATGATCTTGAAGAAGACGAGGACGAATTGATTGCCCAATTTGAACGTGCGAGTTATTTAGTTAAACAAGGAGAAATGCAGGCGGCTATTGCTGTTTTAGAGACGATAATAGATGAACATCCTACGTATTGGACCGCACATAATCAATTGGCAGAAGTTCTTTTTCGAATAGGAGATGCGTCTGCTTTTGACATATGTGAAACGGTCTTGGAAAAGGATCCAGGGAATCTGTCTACACGTTGTAATTTAGCATTGTTTTATATAAAAAATGGGGATGCTAAAAGTGCGGAGCCCTATATCAAGTCGTTATGCCAAGTGTATCCGATGGACGGCGATCACTATATGAAAGTGGCAGAAACTCTTTGTTCAGTAGGGGAGTACAAAGCAGCTTATGATCGCTTAAAAGAACTGACTCGCTGGGAATTAGAGCAAAAGGCGGAGTTGGTTTACTGTTTTGCTGTGGCAACGTATCATTGTGGCGATCGAAAAAAGGTTTCTCCTCTTTGTAAACGAGCGGAAGAATTAGGTTCGAAACAAGCGGCAGCAACACTTGCTCTACTCGAGAAAGGGCCGGTTACAGATGATCAAATTCGTTTCGACATTTGGGTTGATTAGCTGAGCAGAAAAATAGACATCGATTGGTCAATTCGCTACGATATTAGTGAAATGACGTAGACTTGATCATATAGCAAATAGTGTACAAAGGAGTGGACCAAAAGATGAGTGAAGAAAAAATTTATGATGTTGTTATTGCTGGTGCAGGACCAGCTGGTATGACAGCGGCGGTTTACACATCTCGTGCAGGTCTTTCAACCATTATGGTTGAGCGCGGAATTCCTGGCGGGCAAATGGCAAATACAGAAGATGTCGAAAACTATCCTGGATTTGATCATATTTTAGGACCGGAGCTTTCAACGAAAATGTTCGAGCATGCGAAAAAGTTCGGTGCGGAATATGGATACGGTGATGTGAAAGAAATTATCGACGAAGGCGATCTGAAAATTGTCAAAGCAGGTAACAAAGAGTTCAAAGCACGTGCTGTTATTGTTGCAACAGGTGCCGAGTATAAGAAAATTGGCGTTCCAGGTGAAAAAGAACTTAGCGGACGCGGTGTTTCTTACTGTGCTGTTTGTGATGGAGCGTTCTTCAAAGGCCGCGAGTTAGTCGTAGTCGGAGGCGGAGACTCTGCTGTAGAAGAAGCGGTATACTTAACACGCTTTGCGACAAAAGTAACAGTGGTTCACCGTCGTGATGAACTACGTGCGCAAAAGATTTTACAAAAACGTGCGTTTGATAACGACAAAATCAATTTTATCTGGAACCATACCGTAAAAGAAATCAACGGCGAAAATGGCAAAGTTGGTAGCGTAACTCTTGTAAGCACGGAAAATGGTGAAGAAAAAGAGTTTAAAACAGACGGTGTCTTTATTTACATCGGGATGCTTCCACTAAATGAGAGCGTCAAAAACTTAGGCATCACCAATGAAGATGGCTATGTTGAAACAAACGAAGAGATGGAAACGAAAGTACCTGGTATCTTTGCAGCAGGAGACATTCGTGAAAAATCCCTACGCCAAATTGTAACAGCTACAGGCGACGGAAGTTTAGCTGCACAAAATGTACAGCACTATCTTGAAACATTAGCTGAGAAAACAAAATAAATTTTGGACCGCTCCTTATATGAGATCAAATCTCGTTGGGGGCGGTTTGTTTGTTGTGGGGGGAGTTGGATGGAGGAGGAGAAGGCAACGTTGAGGCGTTAGATTCCTGAAAAGTTGGATGGGGGAGAAATCGGGAAACGGAGGAGCCGTTAGATTCCTGAAAAGTTGGTTCGGAGAGAAATCGGGAAACGGAAGAGCCGTTAGATTCCTGAAAAGTTGGATGGGGGAGAGATGGGGAAACGAAAGCACCTTTAGATTCCTGAAAAATTGGTTCGGAGAGAAATCGGGAAACGGAGGCGCCGTTAGATTCCTGAAAAATGGGATCGGAGAGAAATCGGGAAACGGAAGAGCCGTTAGATACCCGAAAAATGGGATCGGAGAGAAATCGGGAAACGGAAGAGCCGTTAGATTCCTGAAAAATTGGATCGGAGAGAACTCGGGAACCCAAAGCCCCCTTAGCTTCCTGAAAAAATTGAATCCGAAAGAAACCGGGAAACAGAAACCCAATTAGCTTTCCGAAACCCCTCTCCACCAAGAGTCCCAGCATAAATCTAAAATCAGCCAACCTCATAAAAAGGTAAATTCATCCTTTTTGATAACAAACGTTAATCGTCTTGTAACACGGATGAAATATAAAATGGGTATGATATAAATAAGTAATTGACCCCCTTTTTTTATATACTTTGCACGGACGGAAGCGTCCGTGCCCTTTTTTTATCCTCTTATCAATATCCGTTCAAAAAAGCTCCCTAATTCTAGTAATTGTTTGACCTTTCAATTAATTGTATAATAAGGTAATAGAACGTGAGGTGAAGCTGTTGCAACGGATTACAAACTGTGTGTTAACAAATGGAGAGCAAGCGTTATTATTACAAAAACCAAGTCGCGGCTGGTGGGTTGCACCAGGCGGGAAGATGGAATTTGGTGAAACGATAAAAGAATCAGCGGAGCGCGAGTTTCGAGAAGAAACGGGTCTTCATGTGGAAGGAGCGAAGCTGCGTGCTGTTTTTACAATCGTCGTTCTAGAGAATGATCAGCCGGTGAATGAATGGATGATGTTCACGTTTCATGCGACGAGTTATAAAGGTACGATGTTTGCGCAATCTCCTGAGGGCAAGCTTGAATGGAAAAACATAAAGGATGTTTCCGGATTGCCAATGGCGGAGGGAGATAAATACATGTTTGATCATATCCTCAATGACAAGGATGGTGTCCTACATGGCACGTTTTATTATACAAAAGATTTTCAATTGGTTTCGAGCCGATTAACGTTAGAATAGATTGAAAAGGGGTGAAGAGGGTGAGCGTCGAGCATGAAGAAATTCAGATTGTGATTATTACAGGAATGTCTGGAGCAGGGAAAACAGTAGCGGTCCAAAGTTTTGAGGATCTTGGCTATTTTTGCGTCGATAATTTGCCCCCGGCACTAATTCCAAAATTTATTGAGCTTATTGAGGGATCAAGCGGAAAGATGAATAAAGTAGCATTGGTCATCGATTTGCGTGGGCGTAAATTCTTTGATCATCTCTTTGAGGCGATTGACATGATTAGTCACTCGCCACATTTAAAATTTAAGCTACAAATTTTATTTTTAGATGCGAAGGATGCAAAGCTTGTTCAGCGTTACAAGGAAACGAGACGTTCGCATCCACTTGCTCCAAACGGGCTTCCTCTAGAAGGGATTCAGCTTGAACGTGAGATGTTGGAAGATATGAAGGGGCGCGCTCAGCAAATTATCGATACGACTGATATGAAGCCGATTCAGCTTCGCGAAAGAATCATCCAGCGTTTCTCTGTGAGTGAAAAGCATCCGTTTACGGTGAATGTGATGTCATTTGGATTTAAATATGGCATGCCGATTGATGCCGATCTTGTTTTTGATGTACGTTTTTTACCAAACCCGCATTATATAGATCATATGAGGCCGAAGACGGGGCTTGATGAAGAAGTATCGTCCTATGTTTTAAAATGGACAGAAACACAGCAGTTTATTGAAAAACTAACGGATTTGTTGAAATTTATGCTTCCGCAGTATAAGCGAGAAGGAAAAAGCCAAGTAGTTATTGGGATTGGCTGTACCGGCGGAAAGCATCGCTCTGTCACGCTTGCTGAGCATTTTGGCGATGCCTTTGCAGATGAATTCGTATTGCATGTCAGCCATCGAGACATTGAAAAAGATAAAGGAAAAGGGACAACTAAGTGACAAAGAAAAATGTGGTTGTGATTGGAGGAGGCACCGGCTTATCAGTATTGCTTCGGGGGTTAAAAACATTCCCTGTTGATATATCTGCTATTGTAACAGTTGCTGATGATGGCGGCAGTTCCGGGCGCCTCCGAAAAGAACTAAACATTCCCCCACCAGGAGATGTGAGAAACGTTTTAGTGGCTTTGTCTGAAGTGGAGCCCTTGGTTGAAGAATTATTTCAGCACCGATTCGAAAATGGAAATGGGTTATCTGGGCATTCGCTTGGAAATTTGTTGCTTGCAGGGATGACGTCGATTACAGGTGATTTTTCAAGAGGAATTACAGAGCTAAGCAAAGTTTTAAATGTACGAGGAAATGTCTATCCAGCAGCAAATCGAAGCATTGTTTTAAATGCAGAGATGGAAGATGGTAGCATCGTCTCAGGAGAATCGGTTATTCCGCTTGAACAAAAGCGAATTAAACGTGTCTTCCTCACGCCTGAAGATGTATCTCCTTTGCAATCCAGCATCAGAGCTATTGAAGAAGCTGATATTATCGTATTAGGACCTGGTAGCCTTTACACAAGTGTAATCCCGAATTTGCTTGTACCAGGCGTAGTCGAAGCGATTCGCCGGGCAAATGCGAGGAAAGTGTATATATGTAATGTGATGACGCAAGGTGGGGAAACGGATGGATATACGGCTGCAGACCATATTCAGGCCATTCTTGACCATTGTGATACACCTCTAGTTGATGAAATTATCGTAAATGGAGCTCCTATTTCATCGCATTTATTACAACGTTATGCAGGCGAAGGAGCCGTTCCAGTTGTTGTGGATGTGAATCGAATTAACGCCTTAGGGGTATCCATCATATTAGATCATTTTGTTATTGAACGAAAAAATATGCTGCGCCATGATGCGTTAAAAGTGTCACAGGCGATTTTACGCATGTAAAGATAAGGCTATTAAACGTGTAGAAAAAAGGATAGCTACACGGCTGAAAGGAGTGAGGACATTGTCCTTTGCAGCCAAAACAAAAAAAGAATTAACCCAGTTTGAACAAGAAGACTGTTGTGCTACAGCAGAGCTTGCGGCGTTGATTAGGATGAACGGATCTCTTTCATTCAGTCAAATGAAACTTGGTTTGGATGTGACAACTGAGAATGCGGCAATTGCAAGGAGAATTTATACTCTTATTAAGCGAGTGTACCCTTCGATGTTTGTTGAGCTGCTTGTTCGAAAAAAAATGAGACTGAAGAAAAACAATGTCTATCTCGTTCGGATGCAACATGAGGCGAGAGAATTGTTAGAGCAACTTGGAATCTTAGGAGAAGGTTTTGTTTTTCTTCGAACAATCTCAAAACAATTAACAAAAACGAGTTGTTGCAAGCGTGCTTATTTACGAGGAGCTTTTTTAGCGGGAGGGTCCATTAACCACCCTGAAACATCTTCCTATCACTTGGAAATTTTTTCTATATATGAAGAGCATAATGACTCGTTATGTGAATTGATGAACGAATATGAATTAAATGCCAAAACGTTGGAACGCAAAAAGGGTTTCATTACGTATATGAAAGAGAGCGAAAAAATTACCGAGTTCTTAAATATAATTGGCGCACATCAGGCACTGTTGTATTTCGAAGATGTTCGAATCATGAAAGACATGCGCAATTCGGTTAACCGTCTAGTCAATTGTGAAACTGCTAATTTAAATAAAACGGTTGGAGCCGCATTGAGACAAGTAGAAAATATTCGGTTTGTCGATCGGACGATTGGCTTGGATCAACTTCCTGCTAAATTAAGGGAAATTGCGGAACTGCGCGTGCTTCATCAAGATGTAACGTTAAAGGAACTAGGGGAAATGGTGGAAGGTGGCACCGTGAGTAAATCAGGGGTCAACCATCGCTTACGAAAGATTGATCAAATTGCAGAAAAACTGAGAAATGGTCAAGAAGTTCTACCTGAAAAAGGATAATCAAAGAGGAGGAATAAAAATGATTAAAAAAGAAGTAACTGTAAAAAGAAAAACAGGATTACAGGCAAGACCAGCTGCTTTATTCGTACAAGAAGCGAGTCGTTTTACAGCTGAGGTTTTTATTGAAAAAGACGATAAAAAGGTGAACGCGAAAAGCATTATGGGCCTTATGAGTTTGGCAATGGGGCATGGTACAACATTTACACTAATTACAGATGGAAACGATGAAGCAGAAGCATTAGAAACGTTAAGTAACTTTATTGAAACTGAATAAGAAACTAGACACCGCAATGCGACGAGCAAGACGGTGTCTTTTTTATACAAATACAAAAAAAGAAGAGGCCCGTTGGAACCTCTTCCTTTTGTTGTTATTTCGTTGCAGGAATTACTTTATCAATTAAACCATATTCTTGTGCTTTTGCTGCGATCATGAAGTTATCACGATCTGTATCGCGCTCAATCACTTCAAGTGGTTGACCAGTACGCTCAGCTAAAATTTTGTTTAAGCTTTCACGCATTTCAATGATACGCTTTGCGTGAATTTGGATATCAGATGCTTGACCTTGTGTACCGCCAAGTGGTTGGTGAATCATAACTTCACTGTTTGGTAGGGCAAAACGTTTGCCTTTTTCACCAGCAGCAAGCAAGAACGCTCCCATAGAAGCAGCCATACCGATACAAATAGTAGATACTTTTGGCTTTATGTAATTCATCGTATCATAGATCGCCATACCTGCTGTAATGGATCCACCAGGACTGTTAATGTAAATGGAAATATCCTTTTCTGGATCTTCTGCTTGTAAAAATAGTAGTTGAGCCACGATCGAGTTCGCTACGTTGTCGTCGATTGCGCTTCCTAACATAATAATACGGTCTTTCAATAGACGAGAATAAATGTCATATGCACGCTCGCCTCGGTTTGTTTGCTCAATAACTGTAGGGATTAAATTCATCGAAAAACTCCTCCTTTTAGATAGTCGTGAACGTAGATTGCTCACGGTTGCTATGTTATGTACATCATACCTAAATGGTCAAAGAAGGTCAAATAAAAACACTTCTCCTTCATTTAGGAAAGCCAGGTCATCTAAGAATATGACCATAGCGGCAAATCATCAACTCTTTCTTTCGTCAAGGTAGAAATAGATTGTGGAACAACCTATACTACATACTATTCAATATAAGACTATTTAAACCCTCTTTTCATAATATCCGTTTTTTCAATATCTAAACGAGATTCCTAATCATTAACATAGTGTTGATAGGGTAATTCCTTTATAATAAGATAGGAATAGAATAAACTGTTGCAAGCATAACAATTAGAAAACGCTTACAATTATTGATTACCATGTTTTTGGTGAACGAATCACTAGCACCTTTTGTTTTGAAGAAGTGAAGGGAGGGGATTGGATGCAATTTGGATTGTTTCAACAGCAAACGCAAAGTTTGGTAATGACTCAAGAACTAAGGCAAGCAATTCACATATTGCAATACTCGGCCGCGGAGCTGACTTCTTTTATTCATGAGCAATCACTTGAAAACCCATTAATAGAAGTAAAAGAACCGCAACGGTCCGAGGAAATGACCTATACAACCTTTAGACAAGTTTCTGATGATCAACCCTCGCCCATTGACTACGCGCATGTAGAGCGATCAAGTTTGAGTGATGTTCTTCTCAAGCAACTTCAAGATCTTCATGTCTCGAAACAAGAAAGAAAAGAGCTCACATATCTCATTTATAGTTTGAGAGAAGATGGCTATCTGTCTAGGCCGTTTGAGGAGATTTGTGAAGACTTGCAAATTTCACTAGAAGCGGGAGAAACATTATTAGAAACACTACATCACTTTGACCCAGCTGGAGTAGGGGCGAGAAACTTGCAAGAGTGTTTGCTGCTTCAATTGCAGCGGATGGATGACCCTCATTATCTAGCTGAACAAGTGATCATGTTTCATATGGAAGCTTTTGCGACGAGAAAGTGGAAAGAAATTTCTCAACAGTTACATGTTACATTAGCAGAAATCCAAGAAGTGAATGACCTCGTCAAAACACTTGACCCTCGCCCTGGTACTCAATTTATTTCAGAGCCTGTGCCATTTGTTCGTCCAGAGATTCGCATCGTACCGTATGAAGGGGACTTGCTTGTTCATATAGAAGATGATCTCATACCAAGTATTGGATTAAACCATCATTATGAGGAACTGTTACGCGGAGCAGACGATGCAGAAGCTAGTCAATATGCAAAACAAAAGATTCAGCAAGTCCAATGGCTGATGAAAAGCATTCAACAACGAAAACAAACGCTCGTAAAAGTTGGTGAAGCTATTGCCAAACATCAAAAAGAATATTTTTTACGAAAAGACGGGAAGCTAAAGCCTTTAACGTTAAAAGAAATAGCCGAAGAAATCGATGTACACGAATCGACTGTGAGTCGGGCCACAACGAATAAGTTCGCGGACACACCAAGAGGAATGATTGAACTAAAATCATTATTCTCATCATCTGTTCAAAATGAGTTTGGAGAAGCCACATCTAGTCGTTCGATAAAAGAGTGGATGAAAGAGCTTATTTCAACCGAAAATAAACAAAAGCCACTATCCGACGCCAAAATCGTCACATGGCTCCAAAACGAAAAAAACACAACCGTATCCAGACGAGCCATCGCCAAATACAGAGACGAACTAGGAATCCCCTCCTCATCCAAAAGGAAAAGATTCTAAAGAAAAAAGGTGATCTTCCTTTTTTCTTTAGAATCGAAGCAATGAGCGGAGCCGACGTAAAGGTCTTAAGCCTTTATGAGCGCATTTCTCAAAAAGGCGCACGTCGAGAGAAGCCATTGCACATCCTGAGTAAGTTAAAAAAGTTAAATAGAAAAAAGGCGATCTTCCGAGGGCCTGAAAAAGTTCCTTTTAGCAGATTCGGGGAAGGGCAATGGCTTCGCACGTTGCGCGCCTGCTATGAGAAGTCCACTCATAGCAAGCTTAAAAGAAGGCAACGGCTCCGCTCATTGCTTAAAGGGCACTGAAAAAGGTGAAAGTCATACCTTTTTCAGTGCCCTCCGATCTTCCTTTTTTCTTTAGAATCGAAGCAACGAGCGGAGCCGCTAGTAGTTTTTCAAACTTCGAGCGTCTCTATCTACATAATAATTTCGAATAAAAGTGAGTGAGGAAACAAATGATAGAAGTAACCGTTATGTCAAAAATCGATTGTCCTCTTTGCGACAAAGCGATTGATTTGATTAAACCATTAGCTGATGAAATTCCGTTCTCGATGAACATTACCGATATTTACAAAGATGACCATTTACTTGAGAAATACCAAATCATGATTCCGGTTATTCTCATTAATGGAGAAGAGGTTGATTATGGTCAAATCTCCAAAGAAAAGGTAAGAAAGCGTTTACTTGAAATAAATAGGCAAATATAACTTGTGAATAGACCGTATCCTTGGTAATATGTACATGTGGATGAGGATTTTGGTCTTTTTTTTGGTAATAACGGGACCGAAAAAGTCTATGCGGGACAAATCGAGTCCGACCTAACAAAAGGAGTTTGGCTCTATGAATTCATTATTAGACATACAGAAAAAATTATTACCTGATTTGCTTGATGTGATGGTCAAGCGCTACCGAATCCTGCACTACATTAAATTAATGCAACCAATTGGCCGAAGAAGTTTATCAGCGAGCTTACAATTGTCCGAGCGCGTGTTACGAGGTGAAGTAACGTTTTTAAAAGATCAAGGCCTCGTACATTTTGCTACTTCTGGAATGAGCATCACCGAAGAAGGTGAAAAGCTTTTTGAAAAATTAGAAGAGATGATGAAAGAGCTGTTAGGACTTCGCGAATTGGAAGAAAAGCTTGAAAAAGAACTTGGTGTGAATCAAGTGATTGTTGTTGCTGGAAACAGTGATAAGGATGAATGGGTCAAGCGAGAAATGGGTCGAGCTTGTATAAGCGAGTTAAAGGCGATTATTCAGCCTAAAGATGTGGTCGCGGTCATGGGAGGTACAACCCTTGCAGCTGTTGCAGAAATGATGCAACCAGATGCGAAAACAAGGGAAGTCGTGTTTGTCCCAGCTCGTGGTGGATTAGGGGAGCAAGTGGAAAATCAAGCGAACACGATTAGTGCAGAACTGGCTAGTCGAGCAAAAGCACAATACCGCTTGTTGCATGTACCTGATCAAATAAGTGAAGAAGCTTACTCATCTCTTGTATTAGAACCTTCTGTTAAGGATATCCTAAAGCTGATTCAATCAGCTTCTACTGTTATTCACGGAATAGGAGATGCAAGAACAATGGCACTACGCCGTGATTCAGTCGATACGTTTATTGACAAGTTGAATCGGGAAGAAGCTGTAGCAGAGGCGTTTGGTTATTATTTTAACCGTCGCGGTGAACCGATTCATAAGCAACGAACAATTGGTTTACAACTCGATGACCTTGGGGAGCATAAGTATGTAATCTCCGTTGCAGGAGGAGCTTCTAAGGCTGAAGCAATTGCTGCCTACATGAAGTATCAACCGAGTGACGTGCTGATCACAGATGAAGCAGCTGCCGAATCATTATTACAAAGTAGATAAAAGGGCCTTGCTCTTTTAGATAAATTCTTTTTAAGTTACTAGGAGGAGATTTGAACATGGCAACAAAGATTGGTATTAACGGTTTTGGACGTATTGGACGTAACGTATTTCGTGCAGCATTAAACAACCCTGCAGTAGAGGTAGTAGCAATCAACGATTTAACAGATGCTAACATGCTTGCACACTTACTTAAATATGACACAGTACACGGCAACTTAGATGCTGAAGTATCTGTAAACGGCAACTCTCTTGTTGTAAATGGACAAGAAATCAACATCTCTGCTGAGCGTGACCCAGCGAAACTTGAGTGGGCTAACCGTGGAGTAGAAGTAGTTGTTGAATCAACTGGTTTCTTCACTAAGCGTGAAGATGCTGCAAAACACATCGAAGCTGGTGCGAAGAAAGTAATCATCTCTGCTCCTGCATCTGATGAAGATATCACAATCGTAATGGGTGTTAACGAAGACAAGTACGATGCTGGTAGCCACCACGTTATCTCTAACGCATCTTGTACAACAAACTGTCTTGCTCCATTTGCAAAAGTTCTTAACGATAAATTTGGAATCAAGCGTGGTATGATGACAACTGTTCACTCGTACACAAATGACCAACAAATCCTTGACCTTCCACACAAGGACTACCGTCGTGCGCGTGCAGCTGCTGAAAACATCATTCCTACATCTACAGGTGCTGCAAAAGCAGTTGCTCTTGTACTTCCTGAGCTTAAAGGTAAATTAAACGGTGGAGCTATGCGTGTTCCAACTCCTAACGTATCTCTAGTTGACTTAGTAGCTGAGTTAAACCAAGACGTTACGGCTGAAGAAGTGAACAATGCACTTCGTGAAGCTGCTGAAGGTCCATTAAAAGGAATCCTTCACTACAGCGAAGAGCCACTAGTATCTAGTGACTATAACGGCAACCCGCATTCTTCATCAATTGATGCTCTTTCAACAATGGTTATGGAAGGCAGCATGGTAAAAGTGATTTCTTGGTATGATAACGAGTCTGGTTACTCTCACCGTGTTGTAGATCTTGTTGATTACATTGCTAAGCAAGGACTATAATAAGTAACAGTTGGTGGAGGAGGAAGATGATGAAAGTTTCCTCCTCTTTCCGCTGTAAAAAATCGCTATTATACAGGAGGTCTAGCCAAATGAACAAACAAACAATCCGTGATATCGACCTTAAAGGAAAAAAAGTATTTTGTCGTGTTGATTTCAACGTTCCAATGAAAGATGGACAAGTAACGGATGAAACACGTATCCGTGCTGCGATCCCAACGATTCAAGCATTAGTAGAACAAGGTGCGAAAGTCATTCTTGCTTCTCATCTTGGTCGTCCAAAAGGCGAAGTGGTTGAAGAGCTACGTTTAACTCCTGTTGCTGCTCGCTTAAGTGAATTGCTTGGCAAAGACGTGAAAAAAGTAGACGAAGCACATGGACCACAAGCAGAAGAAGCGGCAAATGCTCTATCTGAAGGTGACGTATTATTGCTTGAAAACGTTCGCTTCTATGCTGGCGAAGAAAAGAACGATCCTGAACTAGCAAAAGCATTTGCTGCACTTGCAGATGTGTATGTAAATGATGCATTTGGGGCGGCTCACCGTGCGCATGCGTCAACAGAAGGAATTGCTCATCATTTACCAGCTGTAGCCGGTCTTTTAATGGAAAAAGAGCTAGATGTTCTTGGAAAAGCACTTTCTAATCCAGAGCGCCCATTCACAGCGATTATCGGTGGAGCGAAAGTAAAAGATAAGATTGGTGTTATCGATAACCTTTTGGATAAAGTAGACAACTTAATCATTGGTGGAGGACTTGCTTACACATTTGTGAAAGCACTAGGCCACGAAGTTGGGAAATCTTTACTTGAAGAAGATAAGATTGATCTTGCAAAGACATTTATGGAAAAGGCAAAAGCAAACAATGTAAACTTCTACATGCCAGTAGATGTAACGGTTGCTGATGATTTTTCAAACGATGCTAACATCAAAGTGGTCAATATCGACGAAATCCCTTCAGACTGGGAAGCACTTGATATCGGACCAAAAACGATTGATACATATCGTAACGTTATTTCTGAATCGAAACTTGTTATTTGGAACGGACCAATGGGCGTATTCGAATTAGAAGCGTTCTCTAAAGGAACAAGAGGAGTCGGAGAAGCTTTAGCTGATAGCACAGACACGTACTCTGTTATTGGTGGAGGAGATTCTGCAGCAGCTGTTGAAAAATTCGGCATTGCGAGTAAGATGAGCCACATCTCAACAGGTGGCGGTGCATCACTTGAATTCATGGAAGGCAAAGAGCTTCCAGGACTAGTAGCATTAAACGATAAATAAGGGGTCAGACCCCGCTTTAATCCAATAAAGAGGTGAAGGACTATGCGTAAGCCAATTATTGCAGGTAACTGGAAAATGAACAAAACGCTTGGGGAAGCGAAGCAATTCGTTGAAGCGGTAAAAACAAGTGTTCCAGCTAACAGTGAAGTAGATGCCGTTGTTTGCTCACCAGCTCTATTTTTAGAAAGTTTAGTGAGTCAAACTGAAGGAACAGATCTTAAAGTTGGTGCTCAAAACGTTCACTTTGAAGAGAATGGTGCATTCACAGGTGAAATTAGTCCTGTTGCTTTAGCTGATTTGAAAGTAGACTACGTTATTATTGGACACTCTGAGCGTCGTGAAATGTTTGCTGAAACAGATGAGACAGTAAACAAAAAAGTTCACGCTGCTTTCAAGCACAACTTAGTACCAATCATGTGTTGCGGTGAAACAGATGACGAGCGTGAAGCTGGCAAAACAAACGATGTTGTAAAAGTACAAGTGGAAGCTGGTTTAGCTGGGTTAACAGCTGATCAAGTGAAAAACACAGTGATTGCTTATGAGCCAATCTGGGCAATCGGTACAGGCAAATCTTCTTCTGCAGCTGATGCAAATGAAGTATGCTTATACATCCGTAAAGTCGTTGCAGAAGCGTTCTCACCAGAAGCAGCAGAAGCGGTTCGTATTCAGTACGGCGGAAGCGTGAAACCTGCAAACATTAAAGAATACATGGCCGAGTCTGATATTGACGGAGCACTTGTAGGTGGAGCGAGTCTTGAAGCTGATTCATTCCTTGCACTCTTGGAGGAAGGTAAATAATGAGTAAGAAACCAGTAGCTCTTATCATCCTAGATGGATTTGCGATGAGAGATGAAGTAAAAGGAAATGCTGTCGCTCAAGCGAAAAAGCCTAACTTTGACCGCTACTGGAACCAATATCCGCATGCCACTCTTGAAGCACAAGGGGAAGCGGTTGGTTTGCCAGAAGGTCAAATGGGGAATTCGGAAGTAGGCCACTTGAACATTGGTGCTGGACGTATTGTGTATCAAAGCTTAACACGCGTGAATTTATCGATTCGCGAAGGAGAGTTTTTTGAAAACGAAACGTTTCATGCGGCGATGAACCATGTAAAAGAGAAGAACAGTGCTCTTCATGTATATGGTCTTTTATCAGATGGCGGCATTCATAGTCACATTGAGCATTTGTATGCCCTACTTGAACTTGCTAAACGTGAAAACGTTGAGAAAGTTTACATTCACGGCTTCCTAGATGGACGTGACGTAGGTCCGACATCAGCTGAAGTGTACATTCGTGCCTTACAAAGCAAAATTGAAGATTTAGGTGTAGGGGAAATTGCTTCGATTCACGGCCGTTATTATGCGATGGATCGCGACCGTCGCTGGGAACGTGTCGAGAAGTCTTACCGTGCGATGGTATACGGAGAAGGTCCAGCTTACACGAATCCAATTGATGTAGTAACGGATAATTACAAAAACGAGATTCATGATGAGTTTGTCATTCCATCTGTTATTACAAAAGAAGATGGTACGCCTGTAGGAACAGTTGGAGATGATGATGCGGTTATTTTCTTTAACTTCCGTCCAGACCGTGCGATTCAAATGTCTCAAGTATTTACAAATGAAGATTTCCGCGGTTTTGATCGTGGGGATATGCACCCAAGAAACCTTCATTATGTGTGCTTAACGAAGTTTAGTGAGACAGTGGATGGCTTTGTTGCATTCAAACCGACAAACCTAGATAACACACTCGGTGAAGTGTTATCACAACAAAACTTTAAGCAATTACGTATTGCTGAAACAGAAAAATATCCGCATGTTACGTTCTTCTTTAGTGGTGGCCGTGAGGAGCCGTTTCCAGGCGAGGAACGAATCTTAATTGATTCACCAAAAGTAGCAACGTATGACTTACAGCCTGAAATGAGTGCATACGAAGTAACGGACGCGTTACTTGCTGACATTGAAGCTGATAAGCATGATGCGATTATTTTGAACTTTGCTAACCCTGATATGGTAGGTCACTCAGGAATGCTTGAGCCAACGATTAAAGCGGTTGAAGTAGTGGATGAGTGTTTAGGGAAAGTAGTAGATGCGATTATTGCAAAAGGTGGTGCCGCTGTTATTACCGCTGATCACGGAAATGCAGATGAGGTAATCACATTAGAAGATACGCCAATGACGGCACACACAACTAACCGTGTACCTGTAATTGTGACGGAAAATGGAATTCAGTTACATCAAGACGGAAAGCTTGCTGACTTAGCACCGACTGTATTGTCGTTACTAGGCGGAGAGCAACCAAAAGAGATGACTGGAGTTTCATTAATTAAAAAATAAAGATTTTTTAGCAGGAAATATGTGAATTCGGTTGAATTACAATACGTTTGACTGCATGAAAAGAAACATTTTGACTGAAAATAAATTGATAAATTTTAAGGAGTGACTTTACAATGACAATGATTACAGATGTTTATGCTCGCGAAGTATTAGATTCTCGTGGTAATCCAACAGTTGAAGTAGAAGTATACCTTGAGTCAGGTGCAATGGGACGCGCATTAGTACCAAGTGGAGCTTCTACAGGTGAGTACGAAGCAGTTGAGCTTCGTGATGGTGGAGAGCGTTATATGGGCAAAGGAGTTCTTCAAGCGGTTGATAACGTAAATGAAGTAATTGCTCCTGAGCTAATCGGTTTCGATGCTCTTGATCAACTTGGAATCGACCAATTAATGATCGACCTTGACGGAACAGACAACAAAAGCAAATTAGGTGCGAACGCGATCCTTGGTGTGTCTATGGCTGTTGCTCATGCTGCTGCTGACGCTCTAGGTGTACCTTTATATGTGTACCTTGGCGGATTCAACGCGAAGCAACTTCCAGTACCAATGATGAACATCATCAACGGTGGTGAGCACGCTGATAACAACGTAGACATTCAAGAATTTATGGTTATGCCTGTAGGTGCTGAAAACTTCCACGAAGCTCTTCGCATGGGTGCGGAAATTTTCCATAACTTAAAATCTGTACTAAAATCAAAAGGCTACAACACAGCTGTAGGTGATGAAGGTGGATTCGCTCCAAACCTTTCTTCAAACGAAGAAGCACTTTCTACCATCATCGAAGCAATCGAAAAAGCTGGTTTCAAACCAGGGGAAGAAGTTCAACTTGCAATGGACGTTGCAGCTTCTGAAATCTACAACAAAGAAGATGGAAAGTATCATTTAGCTGGTGAAGGCAAGAGCCTTACATCTGAAGAGATGGTTACGTTCTACGAAGATCTTTGCTCAAAATACCCAATCATCTCTATTGAAGATGGCTTAGACGAAAACGATTGGGAAGGTTTCAAACTTCTAACAGATCGTCTTGGTGGCAAAGTTCAACTTGTTGGTGATGACTTGTTCGTTACAAACACAACAAAACTTGCTGAAGGTATCGAAAAAGGAATTGGTAACTCAATCTTAATCAAAGTAAACCAAATCGGTACTTTAACAGAAACGTTTGAAGCTATTGAAATGGCGAAGCGTGCTGGTTACACAGCTGTTATCTCTCACCGTTCTGGTGAAACAGAAGATGCAACAATCGCTGACATCGCTGTTGCAACGAATGCTGGTCAAATCAAGACTGGTGCTCCTTCTCGTACAGACCGTGTGGCGAAGTACAACCAACTTCTTCGCATCGAAGACGAGCTTGCTAACGTAGCTACTTACGGCGGTTTATCTGCATTTTATAACTTGAAAAAATAATGAAGTATGAAGAACGCGTTCCCTAATGGGAGCGCGTTTTTTTGGGGTGGGGGGAGAACTTTCATAGCGGACACCAGGTACCTTATTTCTAGAAAATCTTTCTTTTTAAGGAGTGAGCGGCCACCAGGTACCTTATTGTATGAAAATCATGAGAAAACAGCTTTCTATTAGCTAAATAGGGAACCTCCTGTCCTTTTCTAGCCTATACAGTACAGTTTTGCTTCAAATAAGGTCTCCTCAGTCCGCACAAGAAGAACCGAACGTCAAGCTTAGTGTTACAAATTCCACAACCTCAATAAACCTTACAAATAACCAAGAAAAGTTTGTGAGATTTAATTACTGATTTTACCATATAAAAGGGAACATCTATTATTCTTAAGGTAAGCTACTTACATGCGATCTAATGTGTTTGAACCTCTTCGTGCCTTCTCTACCTATGATTGTTCGACACTCAAACTATATCAAAAATTTGATTAGAGGAGAGAATCACCATGACGACAACCAAGTTGATTGATTTATCACAAGAAATCTATCAAGGTATGCCGGTCTTGCCCATACAGCAACAAACGGTTATTTTTCAAAATATATCTCATGAGGTAACAAAGCAAAAATTAGGATTTGAATTTGCAACAAATGGGTTGATTCTGAATGAACATGTACCAACGCATAGTGATGCCATTTATGAATATGATCCAGATGGTCCAACCATCGACGAAATGGACTTAAACTCTTTTTATGGACCGGCTATTTGTCTTGATCTCTCTCATATTGAACCAGATCAATTTATTATGAAAAAAGATATAAAAGAATCGGTGAAACAATCAGGAGAAAAAATTGAGGATGGTGACATTGTTCTTCTTTATACCGGTCATTACGAAAGAGCTTATGGCGGAGAGGAGTGGTTTACACGTCATACAGGTTTACATTATCAAGCAGCAAAATGGCTGGCAGAAATGGGAGTGAAAAACATTGGAATTGACGCTCCTTCTATTGACCAAACGAATGACCGTAAATTTTCGGGACATCTCGTTTGTAGAGAATATCAAATTACGAATACAGAAAACCTTTGCAACTTACGTGAAGTGGTTAACCGGTGCTTCCTTTATATCGGTCTGCCATTAAAAATTAGAAATGGAACAGGCTCTCCAATTCGAGCAGTAGCCTTGTTAGTGGATTAAAGAAAGCCTCTAAAAAACAGTATTGATTTTAGTCAGAGTAAACGTATCTTTTTCTGACATTCACTACTGTTTTTTTCTATGAAAACACTCTATTAGTACAGAGGAAAGAGCTTAAAAGATCGATACAGGCTGAAAAAGTAGATAGTCCCGATGCTTTGTTCATCTAGAACAAAACGAGTAAAACGAGAGAAATGAAGCTCGAATAGTCAATTTAAAAAGCTTGTAAGGAAACTTTACTATATTTAACAAAATAAGTTCCTTTTCTATTAGTCTTACCTTATATTCGAATTATCTAAAAATCAGACAAATTATTGTGGATTGTAACTAGTCATATAAAAAGGGTTCACTTGAAAGGAGATTGGTTCATCTTATCTACTGAAAACGAAAAGGAAATGTCGATATCTCACTGGAGCTGAAAAAGGAAACAAGGGAGGAAGAATATGAAGAAGAGTAACATTAACGAAGTGTTCCATAACATCGCAAATAGTTCAAGTATACCTAATACAAATAAAGGTGGTGCAACGCATGTCTAGAGAAGCCGTAAATGGATCAAGTCAAGTTGTTGTCAATAGTCAAGCAGTCGCTGCAGTGAACAAAAAGAGTAGTGAGTGGATGAAGAAAGTGTTGCCACCTGTTGTCGCCCTTCTTTCATTTATTGTGTTTTGGCAAGTAGCTGTAACGCTACTCGGGACCCCACATTATATTCTGCCAAAGCCAACAGACATATTTGATGCCGCTGTGAAAAATTGGAGCAATCTATCAGCCGCCTTACTGACGACCATCTATAGTGCGGTATCTGGATTTATTTTAAGTGTCATAGGTGGAATTGGAGTCGCGGTTTTAATGGCGAGTTCAAAAATGGTTGAGCGAAGTTTCTATCCTTACGCCATCATTTTACAAACAATTCCAGTTGTTGCGATTGCCCCGATCATTGTGATCTGGTTTGGGTCTGGAATGAATGCCATTGTTATTATTGCTTTTACGATTGGATTTTTCCCAATGTTATCAAATACGTTAATTGGTCTAAATGCGACCGATCACAATATGAAAAATCTCTTCTACCTTTACAATGCGTCTAAATGGCAAGTGATGTGGAAACTTCGCTTTCCTGCAGCACTTCCCTATATCATTGCAGGTGCAAAAATCTCATGTACGTTGGCAGTTGTTGGAGCCATTGTTGGAGAGTATATTGCAGGCGTTGGTGGAGGAGCTGGTGGATTAGGGTATGCCATCACCGTTGCAGCATCTAGATTACAAACACCGTACCTTTTTGCTTTAGGTTTATCTGCTGCTGTTTTAGGTATCGCCTTCTTTTTACTTGTTAGTTATATCTCAAGAATATTCTTAGGATCTTGGCATGAATCGGAAATGGAACAAGAGTAAAAATATTTGAATATTCATTTAATTTGAAGGGGAGATGTGAAATGAGAACATCAACGGCAGAAAAGAAAGCACTAGCAACGTCGATGTTGCGAATTAACAATGTTAGTAAAATTTATAATGGGTCGATAACGGCATTAAGTGAAGTGAATCTTGATATTCCAGAAGGGGAATTTGTCTCATTTGTAGGTCCTTCTGGTTGCGGGAAATCGACTATTTTTAAGATTATTGCTGGTTTAAGTGAACCAACATCGGGACAAGTGGAGATGATCGATTCCTCGCAACGAGAAACAGCCATTGATCGAAATGAAGTCGGATTTGTATTTCAGCACGCGACTTTATTACCATGGAAATCAGTTCTCGATAATGTCTCTCTTCCATTAGAGCTAAAAGGAGTTTCGAAAAAAGAGCGACAAACTAGAGGCAAGGAAGTTCTTGAAATGGTTGGCCTTGCAGGGTATGAAAAAGCACTCCCAAGACAGCTTTCAGGGGGGATGCAGATGAGGGTTTCGATTGCTCGTTCCCTTATTGCGAAGCCAAAGCTGCTGTTAATGGACGAACCATTTGGTGCTTTAGATGAAATGACGAGACAAAATTTGCATTATGAGTTACTGAAAATCTGGGAAAAAACAGGGATGACCGTTTTATTTATTACTCATAACGTCTTTGAATCGGTGTTTTTATCAACGAAGATTGCGGTTATGAGTGCAAGACCTGGACGAATAACAGATGTGTTTGATGTTCCCGCGTATGAACGTGATGACACGTTCCGAAGTACGCCAGAATTTAGCCATTTGGTTGGAGAAATATCAAAAGGGTTAAAACATTAAAGACTGTTCGAGCAAGTGGCCTTAAATTAGTTTGAATATTGTGTAAACTATACAAACAGAAAACAGAGTATGTTTTCCATAAAACCGTGTAACGATAGCTCAGAAACTGAATGATTACTCGAGCAGGTCGCCAAACCATTTGCCTAGAAAACGCTCACTTTTCTATTGTGAATTCAAGCTTTTTTGTGGTACAGTAATATAAGCGCAAACTGTGCTTGGAGGTGTAGGAAACGTGCAAATGGTAGCAACCGTTTTACTTGTTATCGTATCAATTAGTTTAATTGCTGTCGTACTATTGCAATCAGGTAGAAGTGCTGGTCTTTCAGGAGCGATTTCTGGTGGAGCTGAACAGCTTGTTGGAAAGCAAAAAGCTCGTGGGATTGATGCAGTACTCATTAAAGCCACAGTTGTTTTAGCTGTGTTGTTCTTCGTTTTAACCGTTATGGTTGCATATTTCTTGTAATGTTCAAGCAGTGGGTGCCTATGCCCACTGCTTCTTTGCTTTTTATTGGACAGACGTTTTATATCAGTAGTTGTTGGGAATAAACTAGGGAGTGATACATATAAGGCATAGTAGGATGCTTATAGCAAACGAGAAAGGTGGGGGATTATATGATTGGCTGTCTATGTTTACATGGGTTCACAGGGGAACCATGGGAAGTAGAGCCGGTCTCAACCTATTTTCTTGAAGAGAAACGCTGGCTTGTTTATACTCCGACTTTGCCAGGACATGGCCCTAACGGCAATTTACGTGACGTCACGTATCAGGAGTGGGTGTATGCCGCGGAAATGTCGGTTCAGGAGTTATTGAAGCGTTGCGAGAAAGTGTATGTGATAGGTTTTTCAATGGGCGGAATGTTAGCCTGTTATATTGCAGCTAAGTACAACGTCTCAAGGCTTGTTTTGTTAAGTGCAGCTGCTTACTATGGAAATCCTCAACAACTATTGCAAGAATTAAAGGATAAAGTGCGCCTTCATGTACAAGGGAAGCTTAATGCAGATGAGCATTTTCTTTTATATCGAAAAAAGATTATGGATACACCGATGACGGCGGTTTTTCAATTTATGCAAGTGGTAAAAAAAATCAAGCCGTTTGTAAAAAAAGTAACGGTTCCTTGTCTGATTTTACAAGGAGAGCTTGATGGGATTGTTCCGAGAAAAAGTGCTCTTTATTTGTATGAAAACATTCAGTCTGAAAAAAAAGAGCTTAATTTCTTACCAGAGTCAAAGCATTTGATTTGCCATGGCTTTGAAAAGAAGATACTAATTAATAAGATCGAGGCATTTTTGTGTAGAGAGGAAGATGAAGATGAAAGTGGTTGCACCTAAACCATTTACGTTTGAGGGAGGGAAACGTGCTGTTTTGCTGTTGCACGGGTTTACAGGAACAACAGCAGATGTGAGAATGCTTGGCAGACATTTGCAAAATCAAGGATATACATGTCATGCTCCGTTATATAAAGGACATGGTGTCCCTCCTGAAGAATTAGTACATACAGGTCCAGAAGATTGGTGGCAAGATGTTGTAGAAGGCTATGAATTTTTAAAAAGCAAAGGGCATGAAGAAATTGCTGTTTGTGGGCTTTCGCTCGGAGGGGTATTCTCACTGAAAATCGGGTACACTCTACCTATAAAGGGAATTGTGCCGATGTGTGCCCCGATGAAACCCAAAACGGAAGATGCCATTTATAAAGGTGTTCTAGCTTATGCTAAGCAATATAAGCAGCTAGAAAAGAAGCCAGTCGACCAAATTGAAGAAGAGATGGAAGCATTTAAGGATTCACCAATGGGAACATTAAATGGCTTACAAGGGTTAATCAACGATGTGAAGGACCATCTTGATTTCATTTACTCACCCACATTTGTAGTCCAAGCACGTCATGATCAGATGATTGATATTCAAAGTGCCAACATCATACATGATCAAGTAGAATCGGAACAAAAATCATTAAAATGGTATGAAGAGTCAACTCATGTCATTACATTAGATAAAGAAAAAGAACAGCTTCATGATGATGTGTATCAATTTTTAGAATCTCTAGATTGGACCGTCTAGAATAGAAAGAAGCTGTTACCGAAAGGAGTTCTAACATTGAATGAAGATCTAATTCAACGACTGTTGTCGCACTTTCGCGAATCAGCCGAAAAACCTCTTTCTATTAAAGAGATTGAAGAAGCGTTTGGCATTGACAACAGTGATGAATTTAAAGAACTAGTAAAAGCATTAAACGAATTAGAAGACCGAGGACAAGTTGTGCGAACAAGAACAGATCGCTACGGTCTTCCTGAAAAGATGAACTTAGTACGAGGCCGCGTTCAAGGTCATGCTAAAGGCTTTGCCTTTATCCTTCCAGAAGTAGAGGGAATGGATGATGTGTATGTCACTAGCGGTGATTTAAATAGTGCAATGAATGGTGATACAGTCCTTGTTCGTCTGAATCAAAAGTCATCAGGAACAAGACCGGAGGGGCAAGTAATTCGAATCGTTGAACGTGGGACAACAGAGGTTGTCGGCACGTATCAAGATCAAGGTTCATACGGATTTGTCGTAGCGGATGACAAACGTGTGGCCAATGATATTTTTATTCCACAAGACCAAGCTCAAGGTGCTGTGGACGGACACAAGGTCGTCGTTAAAATTACAAAGTATCCTGAAGGTAGAATGAGTGCAGAAGGGACAGTCATTAAAGTATTAGGTCATAAAAATGATCCAGGGATGGATATTTTATCGATCATTTACAAACATGGCATTCCAATTGAGTTTCCTGATGAAGTGATTCAACATGCGAACTCGGTACCAGACCAAATCGATCCAGCTGACTTAAAGGATCGTCGTGATCTTCGTGATGAGACGATTGTTACGATTGATGGTGCGGACGCGAAGGATTTAGATGATGCCGTTCATGTCAGACGTTTGGAAAATGGCAACTACTTGTTAGGAGTTTCGATCGCTGATGTGACTCACTATGTAAAAGAAGGGTCACCGATCGATTTAGAAGCAGCTGATCGTGCCACGAGTGTGTATTTAACAGACCGAGTGATACCGATGATTCCACACAGACTTTCTAACGGAATTTGTAGTTTAAATCCGAAAGTCGATCGTCTAACACTCACATGTGAGATGGAAATTGATCCAAACGGAAATGTTGTTAAACATGAGATTTTCCAAAGTGTGATTAAAACAACAGAGCGAATGACGTACTTTGATGTAAATCAAATTTTGGTTGAAAAAGATGAGGAAACTCGTAAAAATTATGAGTCCCTCGTTCCGTTTTTTGAAGATATGGAAGAGCTTGCGGCGATTTTACGGAAGAAACGTTTCGAGCGCGGGGCGATTGATTTTGACTTTAAAGAAGCAAAAGTACTTGTGGATGAAGAAGGCAAACCAACCGATGTTGTTATTCGAACTCGTTCTGTGGCAGAAAAGCTCATCGAAGAGTTCATGTTAGCAGCGAATGAAACCGTTGCGGAGCATTTCCACTGGTTGAAGCTTCCGTTTGTGTACCGAATTCATGAAGATCCTGATGCGGAAAAGCTAGGGAAGTTCCTTGAGTTTATTACGAACTTCGGTTATGTTGTTCGCGGAAATGCAAACACGGTTCATCCTCGTGCTCTTCAAAAGCTACTTGAAGAAATTAAAGGCGAGCCAGAAGAAACAGTTATTAGCACGGTTATGCTTCGTTCGATGCAGCAAGCGAAATATGATGTGAATAGTTTAGGTCACTTCGGGTTATCAACCGAGTTTTATACTCACTTTACATCACCGATCCGTCGTTACCCTGACTTGCTTGTGCACCGCCTTATTCGGGAGTATTTAATTAAAGGAAATGTGGATGAAGCGACTCAAGAGCGTATGAATGCTGTTTTACCGGAGCTTACACGCCATTCTTCAGAAATGGAGAGACGAGCAGTAGAAGCAGAACGTGATACGGATAGCATTAAAAAGGCTCAGTATATGGAAGACAAAATTGGTGAAACGTTCACAGGTATGATTAGTGGTGTAACGAACTTCGGGATGTTCGTGGAACTTGAAAATACAATTGAAGGTCTCGTTCACGTGAGTTACTTAACAGATGATTATTATCATTATGATCAAAAGCAGTATGCGATGATCGGGGAGCGTACTGGAAAGACATTCCGCATCGGTGATGAAATCGAAGTAAAAGTAACGAACGTAAATGTCGATGAAGCATCCATTGATTTTGAAGTTGTTGGTATGAAGCCGAGAGAGCGCCGTGAAGTTCGTGACCGTCCAAAAGTCATTGTTGGTGGAAAGCGTGAACCACGTGGTGGACGTGGCGGCGCTGGAGGCGGCCGTGGTGGTCGTGGGGCTGCTGGAGAAGGTCGCGGAGGCCGTGGATCTGGCGGAGAAGGCCGTGGCAATAATGGTGCGAAAAAAGATGACCAATCTGGTGGAGGTCAAAAGCGTAAGAAAAAGAAATTTTATGAAAATGCACCGAGTGCGAAACGGAAAAAAGGGAAGAAGCGTAGGAAATAAGGTAGTTCGCATCAAGCCAGTTAGGCATATGATCCTAACTGGCTTGATATTATATGGAGAGAGGCTTTTTACATAATGAAACGAAGGGGGCTCATTATGGCGTATGTTTTTTTAGCCATTGGAATCGTTTCAGAAATTTTTGGTACGGCCATGTTGAAAGCGTCAAATGGGTTTACTAAATTATTTCCGGTTATCGGCAGTATCTTAGGGTATGGTTTGGCTTTGTTTTTCTTATCGTTGTCATTCAAGTCGATTCCACTAAGCGTGGCCTATGCAACATGGTGTGGAGTGGGGATCGCTGGTGCATCTTTAGTTAGTTATTTTATTTGGAATGAAAAAATAAGTCCAATAGGATTGGTAGGGATAGGGTTTATTGTGATCGGAATTGTTTTAGTCAATGTTACTACTCCATCCGAACAAACGAAGAAACTAATTAAACAAGTTGAGTCAAGTCAGACTAATTCTTTATAGAATCATCTTCGAACATTGACGGTTCGCTTTTTCGTTTGCTATCATTAAGAAAATGTCATGTCACAAAAGGGTGTAGAAGATGGCTGTTAAAGACAAAGATCGTAATGTGATTGCTCAAAATAAGCGAGCAGGGCATGATTATTTTATTGAAGAAACATATGAAGCTGGAATGGTTTTAAAAGGGACAGAGATAAAATCGATGCGTGCTGGTCGGATGAACTTAAAAGACTCGTTTGCTCGTATTTCAAATGGCGAAATGTATCTTCATAACGCTCATATAAGTGAGTACGAACAAGGGAATCGCTACAATCACGAACCAACACGTGCGCGTAAGTTACTTCTTCATAAAAAGCAGATTAATACACTAATCGGTCAAACTCAACAAAAAGGATATTCACTTGTTCCATTGAAAGTGTATATTAAAAACGGATTTGCAAAAGTGTTAATTGGTCTTGCGAAAGGGAAGAAGAACTATGACAAGCGAGAAACGTTGAAGCGTCAAGATGCGAAACGTGAAGTCGATCGAGCGCTAAAAGAACGCATGAAAGGCTAATTTACTTGAATGGTTTTACTGGTAGTTAATTACCAGTTGCATGAATAACTCAGTGTGCTATAATAATAAATGTCCAGAGCGAGAGATCATCTTATTGCCTGGACATTCTTTTACCGCTTAGCTTGCAAGGGAAACCTTACAGCTAACTTCATTTTGGGGACGTTTTGGATTCGACAGGGATAGGTCGTACTTGCGTGGCGAGTCGAGGGGGTCGGCCTCGTTAAAACGCCAAAGCCAATTAACTGGCAAAGAAAACAACAACTTCGCACTAGCAGCTTAATAGCGCTTTGCGGTTCCACCCTCCATCGCCCATGTGGTAGGATCTGGGACTCACTCTAAGTGGGCTACGCCGGTTACCCTCCGTCTGAGGGTGAAGGAAGAGACTAATCAGACTAGCCTCATGGAAGCCTGTCATTGGGCCGAAGTGTTGGCGAAATGCTAATACAGTGACTACGCTCGTAGAAGCGTAAGTGTCGTTATTCTTGGACGTGGGTTCGATTATGGAAATAGTCGCCTCATGTGGTGACACATGAGTGAATAACTTGGCTTTATCGATGAAGTCTACGTCATCTTTGGATGATAAGGTAACATCGAGCGGTATGTGGAGCAATCCAACAGCCGTGTATCGACTTATAGGCTGCCTATTTGTTAGGTAGTACTAGGATGAAGTATTCAGTCAGGAGTCTGACAAATTTATGTACTTCATAATACGCCAAGGGACTTGATGAAGGTCAAGTTCAAGATATAGTCAGTGCCAATGCGAAAGCTTGGAACAACATGTCCCACCGTCTCCACCAAAACCATACCGTGAACCGCATGACTGCAGAGGTCATGCGGTTCTTTTTGTGTTTAAGAAGAAAAGAAGTCATGTTCAAATTGCCGTTTTGAGATCAGTGCGTCTGGAGTGTACTTGCCGTTTCGTCTTGTAACTATGTTGTATTTATGAAGAATAAGGTTTGCTCTTTTGATTTTTTGAGGAATTCTAAGATAGGGAATGATTGATTTTAGTAGATAAAATATATCTTCTTTGTTTTTTATTATTAGAGAAAATGAATTCTTATGAAATGAGGGATGGTAATTTTTTTTCGAAGAGATGTAACCACCCGTAAGTTGTTGGATATAGATTAATAACTCTTTATCTGTACTAGCAATAGAGATAACGGGCCTACGGTTTTCGGAGCGATTGATTTTAGTTAAGGTAATTGTTCCCTCGCCATCAATAATACCAGCTAAATAAGCGGCTTCCGTTCTGGATAACATCTAAAAAAGCCCCCTTCAAGAACGTTTGTTTAAGGCGTGAAATGTAAACGGACCGTTACGGAAAAAGTAATAAGAAACAACAAAGTATATGAAAACAGTTTTTATAATGATATTATCGCTCGACTTTATAAGACAACTCTTCTTGTTAAAAAATCGCACATCTTTTTATTTAACAGGTTCTCATAACTCTCCTCAATGTTCGAAACTAGTCAGTTGTCACTGTGTCTGTGAAATTAATCAAGGGTAAAACTTATCCTCATTACTCACAATTGTATTCACATAACCACAGGAAGTCTGTATTTTTTTTCGGAGGAATGTAGTTATCCACATGGAGGGAAGGGGCTTTCATTTGCGGAATCTCTTTATTGGGGATAAAGAAGGGTGAGGCGGAAAGGAGAGCACACCGGCGGCAGGACTATTGTGTGCTCTTTCATATGCGATGGAGTTTAGCCGCAAAAAAGAAGCGAGTGCCGCAAATAAGACCATTCTCCCGCAAAGGGGAGAGGGGGTGCCGCATAATCGTGCAATTACCCGCAAAAATATAACAGAAGCCGCATAAAGTAGGCCGAGCCGCAAATGTGTTTCAATTTGCCGCATAAATTTTCAGCCAGCCGCATACAACCTTTGATTTGCCGCATAAGGTTTCCGATTTGCCGCATAAATTTTTAAAAAGAAAATGGGAGTAGGCTCTTGCTACGGAGGAGCCGCATATAAGCCCAGGACTGCCGCAAAAGACCGTGGAATGCCGCATATAAAAGTTCCTTTAATAAAAATAAAGGAGTTTTCCCACACTAACTAGAATATAACTCCACCAAAACAAAGGAGTGATGTTCATTGATTCAAAAAGAACGAGAAATTCCACGTAAAATCGAACAATTACAAGCGTTGCTGAGGAGATTACCGGAAGCTCACCCGAAAAAACCTCAAATACAGGAAGAGTTAGCGAAAAGAATGGCTGGATTCCGGGGCGAGCAGGCGCTAGATTATTATTTGTTATTTCTCGATAAGACCAAATACATGATTTATAACGATCTCAGGTTAACGGATGAAACTTCTTTTTTTCAAATGGATACGCTCGTTGTGTCATCCTCTTTTCTTCTGTTGGTAGAAATCAAAAATATAAGTGGGACGATTCACTTTGATGGTACGTTTTCTCAACTTGTTCGGACGAAAGATGGAAGGGAAACCGGTTTTCCGAATCCATTGTTGCAAGTGAAGCGACATGAATTGCAGTTTGGGAATTGGTTAGAGCTAAACAAGTTTCCGCCGATTCCATTAGAATCCGTTGTCGTCATCAGCAATCCTTCTACGATTATAAAATCCTCTAACCAACCTCAACACTCAATTCAGAGAATCATTCACAGTGCCAACTTTCTAACAAAAATGGAACAGGTGCAAAACAAGTATGCAAACAATCGTTTCTCGCCGAAAGACCTTCGAAAGCTTAACACGACACTCCTCAAAAAACATACTCCGAAGCACGTAGATATCCTTCAAGAATTTCACATTCGAGAAAGTGAACTTGTAAAAGGTGTATCCTGTCCCCAGTGCACAGCCATCCCCATGACAAGAAAAAGTGGAAAGTGGATCTGTCCAACTTGCTTGTTTACATCCCAAAACGCTCATCTTTCTTCATTGCAAGATTACACCCTCCTCCTTCGATCCTCTATTACAAATCATCAATTACGTACGTTTCTCCATATCACATCAAGGAATATAGCTTCAGACTTACTAAAATCATTAAATATAACGTCCACTGGTACAAAAAAAGGAACAATCTATCATCTCTCAAACAAAAATCTCCCAAATAATCTATGATATACTACAACAAAGGAAAACGAATCTACGAATGAAATGGGAGTAATGAATGAAGAGATGGTTTAAGATTGTCATGTTTTACTGGTTACCTGTTTTGTTCGTGGCGGCTATGATCTTTACTGCATCATCTCAGCCTTACGAAGAACAAGACATTCGCCCGTATATCTCTCAAGCTACGGACGTAGAACGAATAAAAGAGATGTATCATCAAATCAGAATGGAGCATATTGAGCACAGGCTTTATATAGAAGAAAACGGCTTTCTCCGCACTTTGCAAGTGATTGTGGAAAGATGGAAGATTCTTGCCGCATTTATAGGGGTGTTCCTAGTTGCAGCGGTTGCGGTTCTCGGCAAGTTGTTTATAAAAGCGGTAAAGCAAAAAGGCATGAAACGAGTGAGCAGAGCGGTAGGGTGGCTGGCCTTAGTTTTTGTTACGAGTGGAGCTTTGGTTCTGTTTGCGGCTTTGTTTGCCTTTCGGATAGAGACGTTTTTATTATTCATAAAAGATTTCCTTCTACAAGGGAGAGCGCAAAACGTTCTTGAAGCACTAAGCTTTCGTTATGCTGGAAGTGAAATCAGTGTCGAGCGTCTCGGCCTAGAGGGTTTTATTGAGTTTCTAATTCGAAAAGGGGCTCATTTTGGTTTTTTCTTCGTACTAGGATTTTTAATGTACCGGGCGTTATGGGCCAGTCGTTGCAAAAAGAAAACAAGTTATATAGGGGCGTTAGTGTTCGTCCTTCTTTATGCTATTTCGGATGAAGTTCACCAAGCGTTCACACCGAATCGAACGCCGTTAGTAGAAGACGTCCTGTTAGATTTTTCAGGTGGTTTCACAGGGGCAACGTTGGCAGTAGTTCTCTATACCATGTTCCCGCGAAAGAAAAAGCAAGAAGTCATAGACTCGACAACGAGAATGGGTCGTAGAAAAAGAAAAATCTAAAAAAAGCGTGTGACATATGTCATACGCTTTTTACTGTTTTAAATTTAAGATAAAAAATAAGGCGAATAGTGGTTTAGACCTAGTAAAAAGGGGGTATATAGAACTTTGTGTTAGTTGGGGAGAAATCGTGAGGGGGAGTAAAGGTGAAAAATCGCAATCAGATTATGATTGGAATTGCGGCGTTATTGGTTTTGTTATCGCTTGTCACGCATGCATTGCACAGAGTTTTTGGTTTTCTTAATACATATTTGTTAATACAAGGGGTAGGACCATTGTCACCGGGGTTGCTTTTTATACAAAATGTTTTTCTAGCTATTCCGATTGTTCTTCTTGGTGTTAGTTTTTACTTTTATAAAGTGGGAAAAGAGAAAGCGTTGCCACTTTTGATTACGTTAACATTAACATTTTCAAGCATTTCCATTATTGCCGGAGGGGACGGCCTAGTCGAGTATCACTTTTCGATTTTTATGGTATTGGCCTTTATTATCTTTTTTGATTCCATTAAACTCATCTTGATAAGTGCGACCATATTTGCAATCCAGCATTTTGCGGGCTATTTTTTCTTTCCGCAGTTGTTATGTGGAACGAATGAGTATATGTTTTCGTTGTTAATGATTCATGCGGTGTATCTTATTTTAATGAGTGGGGCAGCTATTTTAATTATTTATTTAAAAAATAAACATCTTTTGAACTTGGAAAAAGAAAAAGAAGAGCAGAAACGAAAAGCCGAGCTCGTCCTAAGTCAGTTAACAAAAACATCGAAACAAGTATTGGAAACGGTTCACCAGTTAAAAGTTGGATCAGAGGAGTCTGAGGTAGTCAGTCGAGAAATCTCAGAAGCGATTCAACAAATGGCAGCAGGAGCAGAAAAACAATTGGCTCATGCAGAGGAAAGTGAAGCGCTCATTGATACAATGAACAAACGAATACAATCCATTGCTAAAAGTACGCAAGCCGTTAAAGAATCTTCAGCAACCACGTCGGAAGAGGCTCAGGAAGGGCGGACAGTCATTGATCAGTCTACAAAACAAATGGACTCGATGTATCAATTAATGACGCAAATGAGAGAAGTCATTGGTGGATTAGAGCAACGTTCGAAACAAATTGGCCAAATTGTCACAGCGATTACCGATATTTCAAGTCAAACGAATTTGTTAGCGTTAAATGCCTCAATCGAAGCCGCACGTGCGGGGGAACATGGCCGCGGCTTTGCGGTTGTAGCGGAGGAAGTGCGGAAACTAGCGGTACAAACAGAAAATTCAACAACCGAAATTAATGCGATTATTCAAGACATACAAAAAGAGACATCTCAAGCTGTAAAAGTAATGAATGCGAGTCAGGTAGAAGTCGCATCAGGGCGCGATACGATCTCATCTGTTAAAGCAGTGTTTGAAAAAATTGTTTTAGCTGCAAAAGAAGTTGATAAACAACTAGTTGACATGATCGGAAAATCAAAAGAGATATCGAATCAATCTAAAGCAGTCGGAGTGTCCGTTTCGGGTATGACAGATATAACGCAAACGTCACAGGTGAACAGTGAACAAATTGCTGGTGCGTCACAGCAACAGCTTGCATCTGTTGAGACATCGAATCAAATCGTTCAGGCTTTAGCAGAACTAGGAGAAGAGTTGGAACGTCTTACGAATCAAGTTGATCAGCAACAAGCGAAATAAAATAGTTGGATAAAAAGCTTAAAACGCTGGCTGATTGATCGGACAAAAGAATCTTTCTGGAAATAATAGAGAATCAAAAGGTCGTTTGACCTTTTGATTCTCATTGTTTGTGATGCTATTGTTGATAAGGAAATTGTGTGCTATACCCAGAGAATTGCTGAAAGGACTGATCAATTTTTTGTTGATCCTCCGCTTCTAATCCGTAGAATCCTTTGCGGAACATCGTGTTGTATAGTTCTCGTTGACAATTTTGTGTTTCGTTAAAAATTTGATGGATGTCCTGATACAATTGGTCATTACTCATCTCATTTAACGCAACACTGTAGTTGTTTGTCATCATTTTCGCGCATGACAAAATATCATTAATATAATCGCGGTCGTTCATTTGTGGTGTTTTAGGAACTTGCATTTCTGGATTTTGAATTTTTTTAGATTGCTGATTCATGATGCAAATACCCCCTATAATTAAAGTATCCAAAAAGAAAAGCCTTTTGGATATCTTACTGCATTGGCATAGATTGTTGTGGTTGTTGAGTTTTTAAGTGGCTTAGAATCTTTTCATAATGACGTTGGTGCATTTGACCCGTTTTCTCTAGAACCGACTTAATTTCTTGGTCCTGACATTGTTGTGCAAAGAAATGAGCTTTTTTCATCGCAAGTAAGTTCCAAGACAACATATCATTTAAATACAAATGATCCTTTGTTGTTACAATGGCAGGTGGTGTTTGGTACGTCATTTGTTGTTGTTGCTGTCCGCCTTGCATGTTCATTGACTGTTGTTGATTTTGCATCGTTTGCATCTGATCCATCGTTATACCCTCCTTTGGATGTTGCCCAAAAGCAACGTATCCGTCATTCGGATACCTTATTAGTGTAGAAACATTAAACGATATTATGTCATGAACAAGTAGGGCAACTTCCCTTATAATTCCAAACCTTACTTTTGTGCTTTAAAGACCTGCAGAGGGGTCTGACCCCAAAATGTAATCGCTTTAATTTTTTCTAAATAATGTATTGCATAAAAGAGAATTATTCGGTATGATAATTTTAGAAAATGACAAATGAAGCTGTCGTTATTTTTTTGCAACAAAAATGAATGAGTATTCATTCGTTATACTTACTTTACGCAATGAAAAAGGGGGAGAAATATGACTCGTCATATCCGAAAAGTGGCAGTAATTGGTTCGGGGGTAATGGGTTCAGGAATCGCAGCTCATTTAGCAAATGTCGGCATCCCGTCCTTATTACTCGATATTGTCCCAAAAGAGGTAACAGCTGCTGAAAAGGCAAAAGGTTTGACACTAGAAGATAAAGCTGTTCGAAATCGATTAAGTTCAGTAGCTCTGCAAAAATTAGGTAAGCAAAAGCCAGCACCGCTTTCCTCTAAAGAAAAGCTATCTTATATAGAAGCTGGAAACCTCGAAGACGATCTGCACCGACTTCAAGAGGTTGATTGGATCATTGAAGTGATCGTTGAGAATCTAAACATTAAACAACAATTACTAAAAGTGATCGACGAAGTTCGAAAGCCAGGGACCATTGTTAGCTCTAATACATCAGGAATATCAATTGAAGCCATGTCACAAGGATTATCAGATGATTTTCAAGGCCACTTCTTAGGAACCCACTTTTTTAATCCACCTAGATACTTAAAGCTGTTGGAAGTCATCCCGACTGCTAAAACAAAAGAAGACGTTACGACATTTATGAAAGCGTTTGCCGAGGAAACACTAGGCAAAGGCGTCGTAATTGGAAAAGACACTCCTAACTTTATTGCCAATCGAATTGGAACATATGGCTTACTTGTAACTGTTGACGAAATGATAAAAGGCGGATATTCCGTTGGAGAAGTTGATTCTGTTACAGGTCCGTTAATTGGACGCCCGAAAAGTGCCACATTCCGAACACTTGATGTAGTGGGTCTTGATACGTTTTTACATGTGGCCAAAAATGTTCATGACATTGCAAGTGGTTCTGAAAAAGAGATGTTTGACCCGCCGGCATTTATGAAAGAGATGGGCGAAAAAGGGTGGCTAGGAAGTAAGAGCGGTCAAGGATTCTACTTAAAACAAGGAAAAGAAATACTTGAAATAGAACCATCAACGCTTGAATACAATGAACGAAAAAAACTGAAAGCTCCATCAATAGAACGAGCGAAGCAAGCAAAAAAACTAACCGATAAAATTGACATTCTTACTTATTCAGATGATCGTGCGGGACAGCTTATCTGGAACATAGTAAAACCCGTTCTTCTATATTCTGCTGATAAAGTATATGAGATTGCCAATGACATTTATGCCGTTGATCAAGCAATGAAATGGGGATTTGGTTGGGAGCTCGGTCCATTTGAGATGTGGGACGCAATTGGGGTAGCCAAATCAGTCGAGCGGATGGAAGCAGAAGGAGAAACGATCCCTACATGGGTTAAAGACATGCTGGCAACAGGGCAGGAGTCCTTTTATGCAGATAACTGTTTTTACCATGATGGAAAACAGGAGCCGAAACCGGTTAATGAAAAAATTATTCATCTGTCTTCGTTAAAACCAGACCATGTGATCTTTAAAAATTCAGGTGCATCGTTACTTGATATAGGGGATGATGTTGCCCTTTTAGAATTCCATTCTCCTAATAACTCCATTGGTGCAGATGTGATCCAAATGATCAATAAATCCATCAAAGAGGTGGAGCAAAATTACAAAGGGCTTGTGATTAACAACCAGGGGAAAAACTTCTGTGTTGGTGCAAACCTGATGATGATTTTAATGGAAGCTCAAGATGACAATTTCTTTGAAATTGATCTTGTTGTTCGTCAGTTCCAACAAGCGATGGCAACCATTCGTTATTCAGAAAAACCGGTCGTGACCGCTCCATTTGGAATGACGTTAGGAGGAGGAACAGAAATTTGTTTGCCTTCTGCAAGTATTCAAGCTTCTCTTGAAACGTATATGGGACTTGTCGAGGTTGGTGTTGGTCTGATTCCGGGAGGGGGAGGCAACAAAGAGCTGTATCTTCGGAATTTAGAAAACTCTGACGGAAAAGACTTACAATCTGTGGCAATTAAAACGTTTGAAACGATCGCGATGGCAAAAGTGTCAACATCGGCTCATGAAGCAGTGAACCATGGGTTCCTCGGTGCTCATGATGGAGTCGTAATCAATGGAGACTTGCTGATTGATCGAGCGAAAAGAGAAGTTCTTCATTTAGATGCAAAAGGCTATCGTCCGCCAGAACGAGCGAAAATTCCAGTTGTCGGTGAATCAGGTTATGCAACGATGCTTCTTGGTGCAAAGACCATGAAATTTGGCGGGATGATTTCCGATCATGATTTGAAAATTGCTCAAAAACTAGCATTCACTCTTTCTGGTGGTAGAGTGCCAAAAGGAACACTAGTAGATGAACAGTATTTACTAGATTTAGAGCGGGAAGCCTTCCTTAGTCTCGTTGCTGAACCGAAGTCTCAACAACGTATGCAACATATGCTCACAAAAGGCAAACCACTTCGTAACTAATGGATAGGAGGGGAATGAACATGAGGGAAGCAGTTATTGTAGCTGGCGCGCGAACGCCAGTCGGAAAAGCAAAAAAAGGAACATTAGCGAATGTACGCCCCGATGATTTGGGTGCTCTAACCGTACGTGAAACGTTAAAGCGGGCAGGGAATTATGATGCCTCACTTATAGATGATGTCATTATTGGATGTGCGACTCCTGAAGCAGAACAAGGAATGAATATGGCTCGAAATATTTCTGCCTTAGCAGGATTGCCTCATACAGTTCCAGCTATTACGATAAATCGTTATTGTTCATCAGGGTTACAAACTATTGCTTATGGTGCGGAACGAATCATGTTAGGGCAAGCAAAAGCAGTGATTGCTGGCGGAGCGGAATCAATGAGTATGATTCCAATGGGAGGCCATGTGATCGCCCCTAACCCTACATTAGTCGAAGAGCAGCCGGAGTATTACATGGGCATGGGCTATACAGCCGAGGAGGTAGCAAACCGGTTTGGTGTAAGTCGTGCCGATCAAGATGCATTTGCAGTTGAAAGTCACAAGCGAGCAGCTGCTGCGATTGAAGCTGGATCGTTTCAAGACGAAATTGTCCCTGTTGATGTGACTCTTCGTGCGGTAGGCGCAGATAACAAGTTAAAAGAGAAGCGCGTTCAGTTTGATACAGATGAAGGAGTAAGGACGGAAACGACTGCAGAAGGGCTAGCGAAACTTCGCCCCGTTTTCCATCCGAAAGGAAGTGTCACAGCTGGAAATGCTTCACAAATGAGTGACGGTGCCGCATCTGTTTTAGTAATGGACCGGGAAGAAGCCGTAGCCAGTGGGTTACAGCCTCTCGTGAAATTTCGCTCGTTTGCCGTAGCAGGTGTTGCACCAGAAGTTATGGGAATTGGCCCTGTTGAAGCGATTCCGAAAGCATTGCAATTGGCGGGACTTGAGTTAGCTGATATTGGATTATTTGAGTTAAATGAAGCATTCGCTTCTCAAGCACTGCAAGTAATCCGTCACTTAAACTTGGATTACGCAAAAGTCAATGTGAATGGAGGAGCCATCGCACTTGGTCACCCACTTGGTTGCACAGGGACAAAATTAACTCTTTCTCTTATTCATGAAATGAAACGCCGCAACGAACAATTTGGAGTTGTTACGATGTGTATCGGAGGCGGAATGGGCGCTGCTGGAGTATTTGAACTGATTGGCTAATAAAAGGAGGAACGATAGATGAGTCATACAGAAGATAAAGTGGTAAAAGGTGGGAGTTTCTTAGTTGAGGATTTAGCGGCAGAAAAGCTGTTTACACCTGAGGATTTTACAGATGAGCATGTGATGATTGGCCGCACGACAGAAGAATTCGTCATTAAGGAAGTCGAACCTGTGTTAGAAAAAATTGAAGAACATCAATTTGACAATACGGTTCGGTTGTTAAAAGAAGCAGGTGAACTAGGCTTACTTGGTGCCGATGTACCTGAAGAATACGGTGGCCTAGGTTTAGATAAAATTAGTTCTTCCCTTATTTCTGAAAAATTCGTTCGAGGCGGAGCATTTGGACTAAGTCACGGAGCTCATGTGGGAATCGGCTCCTTGCCAATTGTCTTTTTTGGGACTCACGAGCAAAAAGAGAAATATCTCCCTGATTTGGCATCTGGTGCAAGATTAGCAGCTTATGCGCTAACAGAACCAAGTTCAGGATCGGATGCATTAGGGGCAAAAACAACAGCTGTACTAAATGATGCGGGTACGCATTATGTGTTAAACGGAGAAAAACAATGGATTACCAACTCAGCCTTTGCCGATGTATTCGTCGTTTATGCAAAAATTGATGGTGACAAGTTTACAGCTTTCATTGTTGAAAAGGACTTTGAAGGGGTTTCAACTGGACCAGAAGAAAAGAAAATGGGAATCAAAGGGTCTTCCACAAGAACCCTTATTCTCCAAGATGCTCTTGTTCCCGTTGACAACGTACTCGGTGAGATTGGAAAAGGCCATGTGATTGCCTTTAACATTTTAAATGTTGGCCGCTATAAGCTTGGTGTGGGATGTGTCGGCAGTTCGAAGCGAGCGCTTGAACTGGCAGCAACCTATGCGAATGAGCGAAAACAGTTCAAAACACCAATTGGAAAATTCACACTCATCCAAGAAAAACTAGCGAACATGGCGGTGGCCACATTCGCAGCGGAAAGCTCGATTTATCGAACGGGTGGACTGTTTGAAGAACGCCTTGGAGGATTAACGGATGAAGAGCAAAAAGACGGTCGTGCCGTAGCAAAGGCGATTGCTGAATATGCAATAGAGTGCTCGTTAAATAAAGTAGTGGGCTCAGAAACACTTGACTATGTCGTAGATGAAGCTGTTCAAATACACGGTGGATATGGCTTTATGGCTGAGTATGAAGTGGAGCGCATGTATCGTGATTCAAGAATCAATCGTATTTTTGAAGGAACAAATGAAATCAATCGACTTCTTGTACCAGGAACGATTATGCGTAAAGCGATGAAAGGTGAGTTGCCACTGCTTCAAAAAGCGACCGCCCTTCAAGAAGAAATCATGATGCTCATGCCGCAAGAAATTGGGGAAGAACCACTTGAGCAAGAAAAATACTTGCTAGGAATGGCGAAAAAGATTTTCTTAATGGTTGCTGGAAACGGCGCGCAAAAATATGCAGAAAAACTTCAGCATGAACAAGAGCAGCTGTCTAATGTTGCCGACATTGTTAGTGACATTTTCTCGATGGAATCAGCCATTCTACGTACAGAAAAAGCGATCAACAAATCGGGCCTAGAAAAGGCAAACCAAAAGCTTCTCATGACTCAAGTTTTTTGCCAAGAAGCGTTTAACCGAATTGAGGCTCATGCAAAAGAGTCACTTGTTGGAATGGAAGAAGGCGATAAGCTTCGCACCATGCTAGGTGTTCTTCGTAAGCTAACACGCCACACGCCAATTAATGTCATTGCAAAGAAACGTCAAATTGCATCAGCTGTATTAGAAGAAAAACGATATGTTGTGTAACAATTTTGAGGGTTTCTCACTCTCAAAAATAAAATAGACTCCTTTCTTGGAGCGTTCTCCTCTCACTAAAGAAGCCACAATGATTTGTGGCTTCTTTAACATTGAAGAGATAATCAACCTATCACACATGTTTCCGATCTATTCAACACATCCTAGAAAAAACACGGCAGGGAGGCGCTCCACATGAACAAAAAAGAACAACTAACGTACACAGCTCCATTAACAGGCGTAGAAGATACAGCAACAACAAATGAAGATTCTGTCCATGAAGCCTTACAAACAACTTGGAATACGGAACAAATAATTGAGCTAAACCATTGTGAAGAAACAGAAGATCAGCAATAATAAAATAAGGGAGAACACCACAAGTAGTGGGTGCTCTTCCTTATCATTTTTAAAAGATGTGAAAGGAGAGGAATAACCGTGGCCATTACTTTTTATGAATACCCTAAATGTGGAACATGTCGCAAAGCGAAAAAATGGTTTGCAGATAACGAAATGGAAGTGAACGCAATACATATTGTGGAGAACCCACCAACAAAAGAAGAACTGCGTGACCTTTTGGAAAAAAGCGGACTAGAGTTAAAGAAATTCTTCAACACAAGTGGTCAAAAATACCGCGAACTTGGCTTGAAAGATAAGCTAAAGGACATGAGTGAGGATGAGGCTCTTGAATTGCTTGCTTCTGATGGTATGTTGATTAAGCGTCCAATTACGACGAATGGCTCAACTGTATCAGTCGGATTTAAAGAAGATCAATTTGAACAAACTTGGAAGTAATGGTTTGTTTTCAATGGAAAAGCAGGTATAATATAGTAAAATTTGCATTTGTAGATGGAGGAATTTGGAATGAGCAACTTACCTAAAGAATTAAAGTATTCAGAAGAGCACGAATGGGTAAAAGTTGAAGGCGACAAAGTACGTGTAGGAATCACAGACTTTGCTCAAGCTGAACTTGGAGACATCGTATTTGTTGAACTTCCAGAAGTTGGCGATGAAATTGAAGCGGACGAGCCTTTCGGTAGCGTAGAGTCTGTTAAAACAGTATCAGAGCTATATGCACCTATTAGCGGAAAAGTCGTTGAAATCAACGAAGACCTCGATGATTCACCAGAATTCGTCAACGAATCTCCATACGAAAAAGCGTGGATGATCGTTATTGAACCAACCGACAAAAGCCAAATCGACAAACTTATGACAGCAGACCAATATGAAGAAATGATTAGTGAAGACTAAGACAAAAAAGAACCAAAAGGCGGTCTTTCCTTTTGGTTCTTTTTTGTCGAAGCACTGAGCGGAGCCGTCGTAATGTTTTAAGCTTTTTTGAGCGCTCTTCTCAAAAAGGCGCACGACGAGTGAAGCTAGTGCACACTATGTTCGCACGATCTATGGTCAAAAGGCGCTCTTTCCTTTTGGTTCTTTTTTGTCGAAGCACTGAGCGGAGCCGTCGTAATGTTTTAAGCCTTTTTGAGTGGCCTTCTCAAAAAGGCGCACGACGAGTGAAGCCAGTGCACACCATGTTCGCACGATCTATGGTCAAAAGGCGCTCTTTCCTTTTGGTTCTTTTTTGTCGAAGCACTGAGCGGAGCCGTCGTAATGTTTTAAGCTTTTTTGAGCGCTCTTCTAAAAAGGCGCACGACGAGTGAAGCCAGTGCACACTATGTTCGCACGATCTATGGTCAAAAGGCGGTCTTTCCTTTTGGTTCTTTTTTGTCGAAGCACTGAGCGGAGCCGTCGTAATGTTTTAAGCTTTTTTGAGCGCTCTTCTCAAAAAGGCGCACGACGAGTGAAGCCAGTGCACACCATGTTCGCACTATTTAAGCCAGGGGGACAACCTTCCTGGTTTTTTAGTTGTTGGAATTAGCGGAGCTGTCGGGGGGGAAGTGTTCTCCACATGTTCGTTCCATTGCGCTCCAGCCACTCGCTTTCCGCGGGAGGTGCCGAGCCTCCACGACTACGCCAGTGGGGTCTCGCCCCTACCTCTTCATCCCGAGTCGAGTGACTTCCGCTCCATTTCACTATGAGAAAAAACGATACGAGGTAGCAACAATCTTTATGAAATAGCTCTAAAAAGGGGTACGACGAGTGAAGCCAGTGCTCAGCATATATCCGCACGACTAAAGTTATTGGGCACTTTCTTGGTTCTCCCTTAAAGTGGCGGACACCAGAGCCGTTATTTAAAAGAAAAATCACGATTCACGGGTTAAGCGGACACCAGGGACCTTATTTCCCAATAAAGAGTGGTTATTTCAGTAATAAAGGGCAAATAGAGGAACCTCAGTCCCTTTAGTGTTGGAAAACGCTAATATGAGTAAAATAAGGGCCTTACAGTCCGCTTGTCCATTACACCGGGCAGTTTTTCGGGCACTTTCTTGGTTCTCCCTTAAAGTGGCGGACACCAGAGCCGTTATTTAAAAGAAAAATCACGATTCACGGGTTAAGCGGACACCAGGGACCTTATTTACCAATAAAGAGTGGTTATTGCAGTAATAATGAGCAAATAGAGGAACCTCAGTCCTTTTAGTGTTGAAAAAAGCTAATATGAGTAAAATAAGGGCCTTACAGTCCGCTTGTCCATTACACTGGGCACGACCTCCACACTCCACTCCCTCCTTTTCATAAATTCCCCATGATTTCAAACACCGTAAGCGGGCATCATAATACTAACTTCTGTACAAGGAGGTTATGGCAGTGAGTTTAGTTCGTGTAGATGTAACAAGCAGAGTGAAAGGGAAATATGAAAATGGCCATATGAATTTATATATGGGAGATGCTCAAGTGGGGAAAGTTATTGAAACGAATCAAGGGTTTCAGCATGAAATGGCTGAAGGCTTTGAATTTGAAAATGATAAAGTCTTCCGGTATGAGCAGGAGAACCCAAATGAAGTGAAGTCATATGTAGAAGGCTGCGATGAAGGCTGGTGCTAGCGCCTTTTTTAAGTTGACATGAAGCATGGATTAAGCTTCATGTCAGCTTTTTCTTTATTTATCTAAACAAGTGATTTTGCATCTTTCTCTTTTCTTTTCTCTCCATATCCCCTATTATTTATTTAGTGATCCGAAATAATACAAATGAAGGTGTAACAATGGGCAGGTTTGTAGGGGAATGGAATGAACAATTCAAGAATTATAACCATAATGTAAGGCTCTTTTTATTGGCCTCTATACTCGTCAATATCGGAATGGGTATTTTTATGGTGATTTATAATTATTACATACGAGAACTCGGCTACAGTGATCAAATGAACGGTCGAGTGATTGCGATGCAAGCTATGGCGAGTGCGGTCGCTCTTTTGCCTGCAGGTTTGATAAGTGACAAGTGGGGACGAAAGAGGATTATCATAATTGGAGCAGTGTTCGCTGCAACTAGTTTGCTGTTTCGAGCGTTATTAGAAGGCGAGCAAACACTCATTGTGATGGCTTTTGTAACCGGACTGTTTATGGCTTTTATTCAAGTTTCGTCCATTCCACTCTTAGCAGAAAATTCAACTGAAAAAGAGCGAGTACATCTATTTAGCTTTAATTTTGCCTTAATTATGGTTGCCAATGTAGTGGGGAATGCACTTGGAGGTACGTTAACTGATTTATTTCATCTCTTTTTTCATGTAACGATGCTTGAGAGTGTAAGAATCACCTTAGTGATCGGTTCTGTCTTTTTCTTTCTAGCTCTTATTCCTATTTTCAAAATAAAAGACCAAAGCAAGGCACGAATTCAGAAGACCGGAGCCAGCTCAATTGGAAAATTATTGACTACTCATCGCTCAAGTATAAAATGGATCGGCTTGTTTGCAGTTGCTAATTTATTGATTGGATTTGGCTCAGGTCTTGTTATTCCATATTTGAACCTTTACTTTAGTGATCGATTTGAAATTAGTAATTCTCTTGTTGGACTTATTTTATCTCTTGGGCAAGCGATGACCGCTGTCGCCTTTATGATTGGCCCGTCTGTTGTGAAACGGTTTGGAGAGGTAAAAGCAGTTGTGATGTTGCAATTAGCTTCGATTCCGTTTCTGTTGTTAACAGCCTATACAGAGAATCTCTGGTTAGCGGTTATCGGATTTTTGTTTAGACAAGCATTAATGAATGCCGGAAACCCGATTCAAATGGCCTTAATGATGAGAACCGTTGATGATTCGATGAAAGGATTGGCCAACTCAGTTGGGCAAATGGTCTTTCAATTAGGGTGGGCAGTAATGGGGCCTGTCTCTACATCGATTGTTGTACTTTACGGAGCTTATTACGGGTATGCGTATGTCTTTTCCATTACGGCTTTTCTGTATGTGTTAGGATCAACGTACTTTTTCTTTGTATTCCGTCAGATTGATTCGAAAAAAACACAGAAAGAAGTAGCGTAGTTTGTACTAATTTTTTGTTTGAATAATCATCCTCCAATGACTGTATAAAGCCATCTTTTCTTACGAATACTATCGTTGTTACGAAAAGAATAAAGGAGGTCATGTTCATGGATCAACAACAACAAAACAATCCTATTGAAATGGCATTACAAGAGTACAAACAAGGGTTAGGAAATTTCACACAAAAAATGCCTGATATTGCACAAAAGTATAATGCGTTTACGGAAGCGTGCTTTGCAGAAGGCAAGCTTTCACAAAAAGAGAAGCAAATGATTGCTTTAGGTATTAGTGTTTTTTCTCAAGATGAATATTGCATTATTTATCATGCAAAAGGATGCATTGACCAAGGATGTACGGAAGAAGAGATTTTGGAAACGGTTGGTGTGACAGCCGCATTTGGTGGTGGAGCAGCAATGAGCCAAGCTGTTACCCTTGTTCAAGAGTGTATTACGGAACTAGGTGGCAACAAAATGAAAATGCAATAATAGCAATGAAATGAGCCATCTCCTTTTGTAAGGTCGAGAAAATCTAATGGAATATTTTCTGACATTACATAATCCGATCTCACGTCTTTATTTCACGATCTATCTTGATTTTTCCGTGTTGGTCAAATTTTCTGACCATGGTACGATAATACGTGACAAATCGAGAAAGGGTTGATTCATTATCCATTTATTAAAAAACCAACACAATGGTGAAATGGAAAAAGCAATGCAACAATCTCATGGCACAAGTTATGCAGAGTATAATCGTAACTTGGAAAAACGGTTAGAGATCGAGAAACAACGTGAAAAAGACTACGAGAAAAGCAAAAAGCTTGCAGCTCAATTCAATTAGTATAGAAAAGTGGGAGTAGTGCCATAGGTACTACTCTTTTCCTATATAAAACTACGTTGTTTACATATGTAGATTTATTGGAATGATAAAAGATGGACCACCTCATTCGTCTTATTTTTCATCAATTTGTGACAGATATTAGTTATTACTATATACATAGTAGAAATAGAACTTTATTTGATTCACACTTCTTGAACTTATAATAGATTTAGTATAAGATTGTAATGAGAATAGATTGAGAATAACCTATCACAAAAAATTAGCAAGCTTTGTCATCTAGATAAAGCAAAATACATTGGAGGTCATTGTAAATGTCAGTACCATTTCTAAAGATTGAAAATCTTAACGTATCAGTTGAAGGAAAGGAGATCTTAAAAGATTTCAGCCTTGAAATAAAAGGTGGAGAATTCCACGCGATTATGGGACCGAACGGAACAGGGAAATCCACTCTTGCTTCTGCTATTATGGGTCACCCTAAATACGAAATTACGAGCGGTTCAGTAACAATTGATGGGGAAGACGTACTTGAAATGGAAGTGGACGAGCGTGCCCAAGCTGGTCTTTTCTTAGCAATGCAATACCCAAGTGAAATTAGTGGGATTACAAATGCGGACTTCTTACGTTCAGCTATTAATGCAAAACGTGAAGAAGGCGATGAAATCTCTCTAATGAAGTTCATCCGTCAATTAGACAAAAAAATGGAACTTCTTGATATGGACGATTCTTTCTCTCATCGTTATTTAAACGAAGGTTTCTCAGGTGGAGAGAAAAAACGTAACGAAATTCTTCAACTATTAATGCTTGAGCCAAAAATTGCGATTTTAGATGAAATTGACTCAGGTTTAGATATTGATGCATTAAAAGTCGTTTCAAAAGGTGTAAATGAAATGCGCAGCGAAAACTTTGGCTGTTTAATCATCACTCACTACCAACGTCTACTTGACTACATTACTCCAGACAAAGTACACGTAATGATGCAAGGACGCATTGTGAAATCTGGTGGCGCTGAGCTTGCAACTCGTTTAGAAGCAGAAGGTTATGACTGGATTAAGCAAGAGCTTGGTATCGAAGACGAGCGTGTAGAAGCAGCGAACCAAGAAGCGTAATAACAAGGTCGGATTAGCAAAAGACAAATGCAACCTCGCAGCGGGCGAGTAGTACAAAAGTAAAGGGTGGGTAATGTATGTCAGTCGAGACAAAAGGACTGTTCGGTAAAGAACAAATTGAATCATTCTCGAATGGACGCAACGAACCAGAATGGGTTCGCGACATTCGTTTAAAAGGCTTAGAGTTAGCTGAAACAGCTGAACTTCCAAAGCCAGATAAAACAAAAATTGATAAGTGGACGTTTACTCAAACTCGCTTTGATATGAATCAAAAGCCAAAAGCTACGTCTGTAAAAGCATTGCCAGAGGCGCTTCAAGCATTAATTGGCGAAGAAACAGCTGAGCAAAACTTACTTGTTCAACAAGACACAACAGCAGTTTACGTTAAAACAAATGCTGAATTAGCTGAAAAAGGGGTTATTTTTACTGACATCCAAACGGCTCTTCATAAGCATGTGGATCTTGTAAAGCCATACCTTTTCGGTGAAGCAGTTAAGCCACAAGAAAACAAGTTGCTAGGTTTGCACGCAGCACTTTTAAATGGTGGAGCATTTATTTATGTACCAAAAAATGTTCAAGTGGAAATTCCATTACAAGCTGTATTCTCACTTGAGACACCAGAAGCCATTTTTTCTAACCATGTGATCGTGGTTGCTGAAGAAAATAGTTCTGTTACGTATGTGGAAAACTATATCTCTAACGTAGAAAGTGCAGCAGCACTTAATGTTGTTGCAGAAGTATATGCAAAAGCGAATGCAAAAGTAGCTTTTGGAGCTGTTGATAACGTTGGTAACAACGTAACAACGTATGTAGTACGTCGTGCTCATGTTGACAAAGATGCTCGTATTGACTGGGCTCTTGGTCAAATGAATGACGGAAACACGGTTTCTGAAAATACAACTCACCTAGTGGGTGACGGTTCTTGGGCAGATACGAAGACGGTTTCGATCGGTCGCGGAGAGCAAAAGCAAAACTTCACGACACAAATTTTCCACCACGGAAAACATTCTGAAGGTCATATCCTGAAGCATGGTGTTATGCGTGAAGCAGCTACTTCTATCTTTAACGGAATTACAAAAATTGAACACGGTGCAACAAAATCAAACGGTGTTCAAACAGAGCGCGTTCTTATGCTTAGTGAGAAAGCGCGTGGAGATGCAAACCCAATTCTTCTTATTGATGAAGATGATGTAACAGCAGGTCACGCCGCATCTGTCGGTCAAGTAGATCCACTTCAAATGTTCTATTTAATGAGCCGCGGGATTTCTCGTAAAGAAGCAGAACGTTTAGTGATTCACGGTTTCTTAGCGCCTGTTGTGGAGCAACTTCCAATTGATTCTGTTAAGGATCGTTTAAGAGAGGCAATTGAAGGGAAAGTTCGCTAATGAATGCCAAAGACATCAAAAAGCAGTTTCCGATACTTGATCAAAATGTAAACGGAAATCCGCTTGTCTATTTGGATAGCGCGGCAACATCTCAGAAGCCACTAAAAGTCATTGAAGCGATTGATGATTATTACCGTCGCTATAACTCAAATGTTCATCGCGGAGTTCATACGCTTGGAACCCTTGCAACCGATGGGTACGAAGGCGCACGTGAGAAAGTCCGTAACTTTATTGGAGCAGACTCAATTGAAGAGATTGTGTTCACGCGAGGTACAACAACAGCCTTGAATTTAGTTGCTTCTAGTTATGGACGCGACAACTTGAAAGAAGGGGATGAAATTGTGATCTCAATGATGGAGCATCACAGCAACATCATCCCTTGGCAACAAGTGGCAAAGGTAACAGGAGCAACGTTAAAATATTTCCCTCTTCAGCCTGATGGTACACTTGATCTAGCTGAAGTAGAAAAAACGATAACGGAAAACACTAAGATCGTTTCTGTTATGCATGTTTCAAACGTACTTGGTACGATCAATCCAATTAAAGAAATTGCTGAAATTGCTCATCGCAATGGAGCGATTATGGTTGTGGATGGTGCTCAAAGTACACCGCATATGAAGGTTGATGTAAAAGACCTTGATTGCGACTTCTTCGCCTTCTCAGGTCATAAAATGGGTGGTCCTACGGGAATCGGAGCCCTTTATGGCAAAAAGCATCTCCTAGAAAAAATGGAGCCGATTGAATTTGGAGGAGAAATGATTGACTTTGTTGGATTACAAGATTCAACATGGAAAGAGCTTCCTTGGAAATTTGAAGGAGGTACTCCCATTATTGCAGGTGCTATTGGACTAGGTGCTGCCATAGACTTTTTAGAAGAGGTCGGTTTAGATAACATCCTGAAGCATGAGCATGAGCTTGCTGAATATGCAATAGAGCGTTTATCTGAAATTGATGGTCTTACAATCTTTGGCCCTAAAAAGCGTGCAGGTGTGGTAACATTTAATTTGGATGATGTTCATCCACATGATGTGGCAACTGTATTAGATGCAGAGGGGATTGCTGTACGTGCCGGTCATCACTGTGCGCAACCACTTATGAAGTGGCTTGATGTTACAGCTACAGCTCGTGCTAGCTTTTATGTGTACAACACGAAAGAGGACGTTGATGCACTTGTCACTGGACTAGTAAAAACAAAGGAGTACTTTGGCGATGTCTTCTAATTTAGATACACTTTACAGACAGGTCATTATGGATCACTACAAAAATCCTCGTAACAGAGGGGAATTTGATGGCGATACCGTTACTGTAAATATGAACAACCCAACTTGTGGGGACCGGATTCAAATTCAAATGAAAGTAGAAGATGATAAGGTTACGGATGCAAAATTTGTTGGTGAAGGTTGTTCGATTAGTTTAGCCTCTGCTTCGATGATGACTCAGGCTATTAAAGGCTTGAAGTTGGATGAAGCAGTAGCGATGTCGAATATTTTTTCAGATATGATGCTCGGAAAAGATTACGATGATGAGCGTTTTGACTTAGGTGATATTGAAGCACTACAAGGTGTGGCGAAGTTTCCTGCTCGTATTAAATGTGCGACCCTTGCATGGAAGGCAATGGAAAAAGGAATCAACGACCAAAAAGAGTAGTGCCCTTGAGCGTACGGCTACGCCGGCTCAAACATTAGAAGGAGGCTTTCACAATGGCGAAAAAAATGCCTGATATCGGAGAATATAAATATGGGTTCTCGGACAAAGATGTTTCGATTTTCCGTTCAAAGCGTGGATTAACGAAAGAAATCGTTGAAGAAATCTCACGCATGAAAAATGAACCACAATGGATGTTAGATTTCCGTCTAAAATCATTAGAACTATTTTATAAAATGCCCATGCCGCAATGGGGCGGAGATTTAGCTGAACTAAACTTTGATGACATTACGTACTATGTTAAGCCATCAGAGAAGTCAGAGAAGTCTTGGGATGAAGTACCAGAAGAAATTAAAAACACGTTTGATAAACTTGGGATCCCTGAAGCTGAACAAAAGTATCTTGCTGGGGTATCTGCTCAATACGAGTCTGAGGTTGTCTACCACAACATGAAGCAAGAACTAACAGACCTAGGCATTCTTTTCACCGATACAGATACGGCGTTAAGAGAGCATGAGGACATTTTCAAAGAGCACTTTGGAACGATTATTCCTCCATCTGATAACAAGTTTGCAGCACTAAACTCAGCAGTTTGGTCTGGTGGATCATTCATTTACGTACCAAAAGGCGTAAAAACAGATACACCTCTTCAAGCGTACTTCCGTATTAACTCTGAAAACATGGGTCAATTCGAGCGTACACTAATCATCGCTGATGAAGATAGCTCTGTACACTATGTTGAAGGATGTACAGCACCAGTTTACTCAACTAACTCACTACACAGTGCGGTTGTTGAAATCATCGTTAAAAAAGACGCATATTGCCGTTACACAACGATTCAAAACTGGGCACCGAACATTTTTAACTTAGTTACAAAGCGTGCAGTAGCAGATGCTGGTGCAACAATGGAATGGGTTGATGGTAACATCGGTTCTAAGTTAACAATGAAATACCCAGCTGTTGTAATGCGTGGTGAAGGGGCAAAAGGAACGATCCTTTCAATTGCAATCGCAGGGAAAGGGCAGCACCAAGATGCTGGTGCGAAAGTACATCACCTAGCACCTAACTGTTCATCTACGATTGTATCGAAATCAATCTCAAAACACGGTGGTAAAGTAACATACCGTGGGATCTGTCACTTCGGCCGTCGTTCAGAAGGCTCTAAGTCGAAGATCGAGTGTGACACACTCATCATGGATAACGAATCAACATCAGATACGATTCCATACAACGAAATTCTAAACAACAACATTACGCTAGAGCACGAAGCAACGGTATCAAAAGTATCAGAAGATCAACTCTTCTACCTAATGAGCCGTGGTATTTCTGAGCAAGAAGCTACAGAAATGATCGTAATGGGCTTCATCGAGCCATTCACAAAAGAACTTCCAATGGAATATGCCGTAGAAATGAACCGTCTTATCAAGTTTGAGATGGAAGGATCTATCGGGTAATAAATTCAAAAGAAGCAAACCTCAGGGTTTGCTTCTTTTTGCTTTAGTGGAGTAAAGAGGGGTCTGACCCCAAAGTGATTTTACACTCTACTAAACTACAAAACTTTGATAGTTCTTTGCGTATTATGTTTAAGACCAGTTATAGAACTGAAAAAAATTATAGTTTCATTGTTTAGCTTTCTATGAATCTGTCAATGATGCTAGGGAGGTGAGAGAAATGATAAAAAATATAATACTATATAGCACGATACTATCTCTTATGTTTGGTTTGTACACTTTTCAATCTGTAAGTGGAGATACAATTAAGGAAAACAAATTAGAAGATATGATGGCTGTGGCTGATAAAAAAGAAATTGCAATCAATTCGTGGATCGTCTATTCCAAACACGAAATGAAAATGGCAAAAGATCATGAGACTGTCGATAAATACATAGTAGAGATGATAAATGAAAAAAGTGAGTTTCAGTGGGCTGAAGAAGAAGTCAGGGACAATGAATACAGAAAAGTAGTAGGAACGAAGAAAAATTTAGAGATGAAAACGGATGAGCGCTTCGTTTTAACAGCTCACGAAAGCATGGGACAGCAAATGATCAATATTACTCACCAAATAACAGGGGTTGATTGGAATGATGAGATCTCAAATATCATCACTGAACAAACTCAAGGAAATGATAACTATGCGACTGTAAAAGCAACAGTGCCCCGTAATGGTCAAGATCTAGAGAATCTAGCAACAAATTTTGTAGAAGATTTTGCTGGCGAAGTAAAGGAAGGCATAATAGAGGATCATTTTGTTTCGTTATCAGCCTACACGAACCAATGGGAAAGCGGCATTGAAATTAATGCAACAGAACAAATTAATCTCCAAATTGGTGTAAGAGATATAGGAGAAGCTGGCACAGTTGAACTCACAATTGGAACGCCTATTATTACAGCAGAGTACTAATGATCTGAGTTAGATTCCTGAAAAAGAGCAAGAAAAGGATTTGAGGAAACGAAAGAAGAGTTAGATTCCTGAAAAGGAGAATGAAGAGAATTTGAGGAAACAAAAGAGGAGTTAGATTCCTGAAAAAAGGGAAAAAAAGAATTTGAGGAAACAAAAGAGGAGTTAGATTCCTGAAAAAGAGCAAGAAAAGAATTTGAGGAAACAAAAGAGGAGTTAGATTCCTGAAAAAGAGCAAGAAAAGGATTTAAGGAAACGAAAGAGGAGTTAGATTCCTGAAAAAAGGGAAGAAAAGAATTTGAGGAAACAAAAGAGGAGTTAGATTCCTGAAAAAGAGAAAGAAAAGAATTTGAGGAAACAAAAGAGGAGTTAGATTCCTGAAAAAAGGGAAGAAAAGAATTTGAGGAAACCAAACTGTAGGATACATATTTTAGAAAGAGATGAGAGCATCTTAGACTTTTGTCTAGAAAAGATGCTCTTTTTTGTTCCTAAATTGATATAAATCACTAGAGAAATGGTATCAATCGTTTCTTCAAAGAGAAGAGCGCTTAAAAAGCTAAGAAAATCATTTCATGTTAAAATGACAAGGTAAAGATGGACGAGGAAGGAGTTGGCTAGAATGATTTATGTTGGGCTTGCTGGTTGGGGTGATCATGATGATTTATATATAGGTCCAAGAACCGGGCAATCCAAATTAGAAATCTATGCCGGGCATTTTCCAATTGTTGAAATAGACTCGTCTTTTTATGCTGTTCAACCGTTACGTAATATGGAAAAGTGGGTATTCGAAACGCCCTCTTCTTTTCAATTTGTGGTCAAGGCGTATCAAGGTATGACCGGGCATCAGCGCGGGTTTGCTCCGTTTGAAACGAAAGAAGAGATGTTTGAAGCCTTTAGACAATCACTTGTCCCTCTCCTTTCTTCAAGTAAATTAGCCATGGTTCTTTGTCAGTTTCCACCATGGTTCGATTGCAAAAAGGAACATGTTCAGTGGATTCGCTATGTAAAAGAACAACTTCAAGGATTACCTGTTGCTCTTGAGTTTCGTCATCGTTCTTGGTTTGAGGGACCGATGAAAAAGAAAACCCTGCAATATATGCGAGAAGAAGAGTGGATTCACAGCATTTGCGACGAACCCCAAGCTGGAACACGCTCTATACCGACGATACTTGAACCGACAAACGATGATAAGACACTCATTCGTTTTCACGGACGAAATGTACATGGCTGGAATGACCCAGGTGACGGTACATGGAGAGATGTCCGATATTTATACAAATACAACGAAGAAGAGCTTCAAGCATGGAAAGAACATATAAATAAACTAACCAATCACACGAAAGACATTTTCATTATCTTTAACAACAACTCCGGCGGAGACGCCGCAACCAACGCAAAACAACTCATAGAACGACTACAAATTGAATATCATGGTCTTGCACCTAGACAACTCGATTTGTTTTCTTGATAATAGAGTTAGTTCCCAAAGGGCGACCTTCCCTTTGGGAACTAACTCGAAGCGATGAGCGAAGCCGCCGTAAACGGTCTTAAGCTTTTTGAGTGCAGTTCTCAAAAAGCGCACGGCGAGAGAAGCCATCGCAAACAGGATTGCACATAGTGAGGCAGAAAGCCGCTTCCTTTACAAACTGCCTCGAACGCGTATATACAGAAATCAGGTGAAATAGATGTTGTGGATAATCTTGGTTCTTGTTGGATTAATTGGGGGGACGTTAGGAAGTTTAATGGGGCTTGGTGGGGGTATTGTGGTTGTACCAGCATTGCTCATGCTAGGGAGTCTTACGCTTCTTGAGATCACGCCACAAGTGGCTGTGGGAACGTCTCTATTAATTATGATTTTTACTGGTATTTCAGCAACGATCGCCTATATGAAACAAAAGAAAGTCGATTATAAAAGCGGATTGCTCTTTTTTAGTGCAAGCGGTCCAGGTGCGATTGTAGGCACGTGGTTAAATCGAGGGTTTGATGCAAGTTCGTTTCAAATTTACTTAGGATTGTTTATTTTATTTGTCTCATTTATCCTATTTATCCGAAAATATCTTAAACCTCTTCCACGTTCAGGGAAGGGAATCGAGAGAACATATACGGACGAAGCAGGAACGGTTTTTACATATGGATATCGAATCATTCCAGTGTTAGCGATTGCCTTTGTGGTTGGAATGCTGTCGGGTTTATTTGGAATTGGTGGAGGATCACTTCTTGTACCAGCGATGATTGTACTATTTGCCTTTCCTCCACATTTAGCTGTAGCAACTTCGATGTTTATCATTTTATTATCAGCGGTGGTAGGGTCAATCTCACATATTATACAAGGAAATGTAGACTGGCTTTATGCGGTGGCTTTACTACCTGGAGCATGGTTTGGCGGGACACTAGGAGCTGCTATTAACCGAAGATTATCGAGTGAAAAAGTGGTATTTGTCTTACGCTTCATGCTCATTGTAATGGCGTTTCGACTAATTTATGAAGGATGGACGATGTAAGGTTTATAGAAAAGGGGGATCTACCATTGGCGATGGAAAGGGTTACGATATTCCACTCAAATGATATACATAGCTGTTTTGACCATTGGTCGCAAATGGTTGCACATATAAAAAAAGAACGAGATGAACATACATTATATTTAGATCTTGGCGATCACGCGGATCGTAGCCATCCAGTTACGGAAGCGCTTGTTGGAAAAGGAAACATCGCTTTGCTGAACGCGGCAAAAGCGGACTATGTCACAATAGGAAACAATGAAGGGGTGACGTTTTCAAAGGATCAACTAAAATCCTTGTATGATCATGCTACGTTTCAGGTTTTGCTTGCGAATGTAGTACACGCAGATGGCAGTAAGTTAGACTGGGCTAAACCTTATCACATTCATCAAATGAGCAATGGCGTGAAAATTGGTTTAATTGGTCTAACTGCACCGTTTCTCCATTTTTATGAGCTATTAGGCTGGAAAGCTCTCTCTCCTCTAGATGTATTAAAAGAATATTTGCCCGAGTTAAAAAAAGAAGCAGATATCGTTGTACTCATGTCCCATCTAGGGTTGAAAACGGATGAAAAGATTGCCGAAGAATTTGAAGGAATTGATGTCATTTTAGGAGCCCATACTCATCATGTTTTGCCGACAGGCCTTTATATCAATAATACGCTCATTGTCCAAGCGGGGAAAAATGGAGCCTACTTAGGCAAAATTGAAATTCAATATGAACGATTAACAAATTCTATTTATAGAAAAGAAGCTGTTCTCCTTGATGTTGCCAAACAACAAACGGATGAACAGACGGACAACCTGTTAAGCGAAATGAAAGAAAAAGCGAACCAACTTCTAAATCATCCGGTTGCCACTCTACCTATGAAGATGCCAGTGAAATGGCAGGAACATACAGAGGCAGGACAAATGCTGTGTGATGCTGTAACGGAGTGGTGTGGGGAAGAAATAGGGATGCTCAATGCCGGAGTGCTCCTTGACTCATTGGAGAAAGGCCCAATTACGAAAGGTGATATCCACCGAATTTTGCCTCATCCTATTAATCCTTGTGTTGTTACGTTAACAGGAGAAGCATTAGAACAAACTATACAAAGGTCGTTAACAAAGGAGTTAACCCATTTGGAAGTAAAGGGGTTTGGTTTTCGAGGTAAGGTGTTGGGAAAAATGCTTTTTTCCGGAATTGAAATCGATGAAAAGAATGGGATCTCGATTCTTGGGCAACCGATAGAAAAAGATCGCTTGTATAAAGTAGCAACGTTAGACATGTACACATTTGGGTTCCTATTTCCTGCCATTGCTGAATCAAAAGACAAGAAGTACTTTATGCCAGAGTTTCTCCGCGATGTACTCACTTGGAAACTGAAGCAAAAATGGACGTGAGATAGCATCACGACTCCTGACTAATTTTCATATCGTACTAATGAGATTGATCTGAGAATTAGGATAGGAGGGAATATCAGTGCTTGAGATGAACCCAATTCAAATTGAAGGTGAAACGTTTATTGCTGTTACGTTAAAGTTGCCAAAAACAAATTTTATGGCAGTTACAAATGATACAGGATACATTATGTGTGGGGCACTTGACATTAATCTCTTTAATACAAACCAAAAACTAATTGACCGCAAAATTGTAGCAGGGCGTGCAGTAGGAGTAAGAACCATCGATCAACTATTAGAAGCCCCTTTAGAATCCGTCACATTAGAAGCTGAACAACTAGGAATCACCGCAGGAATGAAAGGCAAAGACGCCTTACTTAAGATGAAAGATTCCTAAACCAAAAGGGCGCACTTCCCTTTTGGTTTAGGAATCGAAGCGGTGAGCGGAACCGCCGTAATGTTTTAAGCTATTTTGAGCGGTTTTCTCAAAATAGCGCACGGCGAGAGAAGCCACCGCAAACGGTCTTGCGGATAATCAGGCCAAAAGGGCGCACTTCCCTTTTGGTTTCGCTGTTTTCGTAAAATTGTTGCTATGAAATAGTTTTTCTTTATAGTGAAATGGAGCGGAAGTCACTCGACTCCAGCGGGAATGCAGAGGTAGGGGCGAGACCCCTCTGGCGTAGCCGAGGAGGCTCGGCACCTCCTTGCGGGTGCGAGTGACTGAAGCGCAATGGAACGAATATGAGGAGAACACGTATCCCATAAAAACAACAAAGTATGCGAAAACAGCCTTTAGGAATCGAACAATCATTAGCCGTTGAGAAATAATTCTCAACGGCTTTAAGGTTGTGTAGCTTTACAAAGGAGAAACAACATAAACCACAAAAATCGACAAAATGATTCATTTTTCTAGTTAAACTGACTAAGTTTTACTTGCACACTGATCTTTATGCTGTAAACTGTTGATAAGAGATAATTCAGGTGTAAGTTGAGGAAAAGAGTGCGAGTTCTCTATGTTCTGTAAGCGTAATGTTTGTATAGAACGGTCACTAGAAGGAGATGGACATGAGGTTAGTTGCGGTAAGATCAGTAACAGCGGGAGCAATACTTGCTAAACCTATCTATAATGACAATGGTCAAATTCTTCTCTGTGAAGGAGTAGAGTTAACAGAACGTTCTCTTACTCGACTATATGAACTGGGGATTTCTTTCATTTATATTCATGATAAGAGAACAAATGATATTGAAATTGAGACAGGTGTTTCGCTCGAGACGAAACGAAAAGCACTCAAAGCTATTAAATCGGAATTTCAAGCGATCTCCAATCAAGTAAAGCTGAAAAAGTCATTAAATCTTGACCATTTTGAAAAGGATTTTGCTGTTATTATTCGAGCGATCTTATCGGATATTAAAAATAATGATAATGCGTTAACTCTTTTATCAGATATGTTCGTCTATGATAGTTACATATTTACACATTCCTTAAATGTAACCGTCTATACGTTAGGTCTTGCCGTTGACCTTGGCTTTTCAGACAAACAACTCATGGATATTGGACTAGGTTCTTTGTTACATGACGTTGGAAAAATGGTAATTCCATTAGAAATTTTAAATAAGCCAGGGCGATTGACTGATGAAGAATTTCAAGTGATGCAAGAGCATTCGATGGCTGGTTTTAATATTTTACGAAACATTCCCAATCTTTCTTTGCTGTCGGCACATTGTGCACTTCAGCATCATGAACGCCTAGACGGGACAGGCTATCCTCGTGGGCTGAAACATGATGATATCCATTATTATGCGAAGATGATTGCAATTGCAGATGTGTTTGATGCGGTTACGTCACACCGGGTGTATCGGAAACCGATGCTTCCTCATGAAGGGCTAGAGCTGCTTTACTCCGGCGTTGGCAATCAATTTGACCAAAACCTTGTTGAGGCATTTAGACGAACAGTAGCCATCTATCCGGTCGGATTAACAGTAACGTTAAGTGATCAAAGGGTAGGAATCGTTGTAAAGCAAAATAAGCAACTAAGCACACACCCAGTTGTCCGTATTATAGAAGAAAATGGTGTGGAGCTAAAGGAAACGTACGATATTGATTTGATGAAGCAATATAATGTGACCATTGTGGCAACAGAAGCAACATTAGCAGCTGCAGCGCAATGAGATCAATAATAGATAAATAGAAAAAGCAAGTCGCAGTTTGCGGAGGAACTTGAGAAATGCCTTTTTCAATCCCTTCCTTATGCGAACTTGCTTTTTTTAAAATCCCCATCGAAGATACATCGTAAGCGTACAGCATTGAGCATCTCCAACGTCGCCCCGCAACGTAAAAGTAACGCCCGTAGGAGAATAGGATGTTTCAACAACAGTAGGGACACCCGTTTCTCGTATAAGTCGATCCACTTCTGCATCATCACTAGCTTGAGCTGCATCCATTAATTGAGTCATCTTCTCTCGGGAAGATACGAAATGATTTATAATCGTTTGACCATGCTCTAGCAATGTTTGGTAAGTAACCAATGATTTCTGAAAGAAGCTTATATCAACAGGGGGAAAAGGAGAATCTTGTTGACGGTAATAGTAGGGATATAGATTTCTGTAATGATAATAAAACACCTCATTCCATCCTTCCTACACATGAGTAAATTCATCCCTATACTATATGCAAAAAATTAAATAGAGGACCTCTTTACCCATGCGCAGTAGTAAAGAGGGGTCTGACCCCCGGAAATAATTCCAGGAAATAAGTCATAAAAATATGTACAAAAAAACGAGTAATAAGTTGTAAAATTGTTGCCTTGGCTATACAATAGACAATGTATCATTTTGCAAATTAATTCCTTTTTTTGCAAAATGCCAAATTTTAAAGATATAAGGGGGAAATTCACATGAAAAAGTTAAGTTTCTTAATGATGCTAGCTCTTATGTTAGTACTAGCTGCTTGTGGTGGTGCAGACGAAGCTGAGCCTGAAGTTGATGGCGGAGCAGATGCAGGTGAAACAGAAGATGCTGGTGAAGCAGAAGCTGGTGGGTTTACAGATATTACAATTATGACTGGTGGAGAGCAAGGTACATACTTCCCACTAGGTGCTGCACTTGCAAACAATATTATTAATGCAAACATTGAAAACGTTGACGCGGCTTCGTTCTCTTCTGGAGCTTCTGTTGTTAATATTAATGGAATCGTTGATGGAGATGCTGATCTTGCTTTAGCTCAAAATGACATTGCATATTATGCAAGTCAAGGTATCAACATGTTTGAAGAAGATGGTGCGTTAGAAGGATTCCAAGGAATTGCAACGCTTTACCCTGAAGTAATCCAAATCATCACTGCTGCTGATAGTGGCATTGAAACAGTTGAAGATTTAGTAGGTAAGCGTATTGCTGTTGGTGATATCGGTTCTGGTGCTGAAGCAAACGCTCGTCAAATCTTAGAAATTCACGATATCACATATGATGATATCACTGCAGAATACATGGGCTTTGGTGACGCTGCTGGAGCAATCCAAGATGGCAACATCGATGCTGCTTTCATTACTGCTGGTTTACCAACTGGTGCGGTTGAAGCACTTAAAGCAACAAAAGATATTAATCTTGTTGCCATTAGCTCAGAGAAAATTGCTGAGTTAGCTGCTGAGTACCCTTATTACACAGAGTTCACAGTATCTGCTGACACGTATGATACAGAAAGCGACGTAACAACTGCAGCTGTTCTTGCTATGTTAGTTGTTTCATCTGATATGGATGAGGATCTTGTGTATGAGATTACAAAAGCAATGTTCGAAAACACGGAGCAATTCAGTAATGCTCATCAACAAGGTGAGAACATCACATTAGAAACGGCATTAGATGGTATGCCAATCGAAGTTCACCCAGGTGCACAACGTTTCTATGATGAGAACTAAAAAAAAACATGTTAGCAAAAAGGCATTGCTTTTAAGCACTGCCTTTTTGTTCCTTTTTATGATTGCTATCTGGACTGCCACTTCAGTTAAGAAACAAGAATATTTTTTGCAAATTTACCTACCTTATGAAGATACCGTTTTTTTTGAAGCACCGATTGAACAAAATGATACGTTTTACCATGAATATTTACATTCTGTTGAACTGTCACCAGTTAGAGAGTATTTTAAGGTTGATGAGCATTACAAGCTTATTGCTACAGAAAGTTGGACGAAATCTTTTGGTGCAGGGCTTCCCTACGAAACAAAAGATAAACTTGAGAATATCGATGGCTTTTTTGTGATTCATGAAGAGCGAGAGTTAGAGTACTTAAATATTCTTCCTTCCCATTTGTATCCGCATAGTTTTCACTTTAAAGATCAGTCCGTCGACTTATCAGGAGAATTAAGTGGAGAGCGAATTCGCATACAAATCATTGAACACTAATCGTTTAAAGAATCAAAAGTTGATGCAAAGGAGTTGAAACCATGTCAAAGAAAGAAGAGATTAGCTATCAGGCCGATCCAGAAGTTGAGAAGAAAGTAAATGAACTTGCCGGAAGTGACCGTTCGGTGAGAGGGTGGATGGCTTTATTAATTTTAGGTCTTGCAATCGTGATGTCTTTGTACCATCTGTATACTGCAGGATTCGGCTTAATGCCGGGTGTTGGAACACGGTCTCATATGATTATTCACCTCACGTTTGGTCTAGTCCTTGTCTTTTTAATCTTTCCTATCAAAAGAGGGTTAGGGCAGACGAAAATTGTCTGGTATGATTTTATTATTGCACTAATTGCCTTATTTGTAGGGTATTATCTTTATGCGAACCAAACGTCCAATTCGATTTTAACTGGACGTATGACGGATATGGACAAATTTGTTGGGATTACATTGCTTGTCCTTGTTCTTGAAGCAACGCGACGTGTTGTTGGAAAACCACTCGTGATCATTGCTGGTATTTTTATTGCTTATTTCTTTTTAGGTCACCATTTAAATCCGCCATTTAGACACACAAGGGCGAATTTTGATAATTTTATTTATGAAATGACGTTTACATCTTCAGGAATTTTTAGTACACCATTATCGGTGTCAGCTGTGTATGTGTTTATTTTCATTTTATTTGGTGCCATATTAGAAGCAACAGGCGCAGGGAAAATGTTCATCGACCTTGCACTTCGAGCGTTTGGGAAATACAAAGGGGGACCAGCTAAAGCGGCTGTCGTATCCTCAGGGATGCTAGGGTCGATCTCTGGAAGTTCGGTAGCCAATGCCGTAACAACAGGGACCTTTACCATTCCTCTTATGAAAAAGGTTGGTTTTAGACCGCAAACAGCGGGTGGAATTGAAGTAGCCGCTTCATCTAGTGGTCAATTACTTCCACCTATTATGGGAGCTGCTGCGTTCTTAATGATCGAGTATACGCCATACACGTATGCAGAAATCATTCGTTCAGCTGCCATTCCAGCCATTTTAAGTTACATTGCGATTTTGTTTATGGTTCACATTGAAGCATCAAAACATAATATTAAAGGATTACCGAAAGAAATGCTCGTATCTGCTAGAAAAACGATGATTCAACACGGCTATTTGATTTTGCCAGTCATTGTTCTAGTGTATTTCCTAGTTCGAGGAAATACGGTTCCAAATGCCGCTTTCTTCTCGATTGTCATTTTACTCACATTAGCAGTGTTTACGCACCGCTTCCGTGAGAAGATCGGACCTGGAATTGTCATTGCTGTTGTGTTAGCTGGGTTAGCTTATGCGATGCATTTTGTTCTAAATTGGAATATTGAAATTGCAGTCATGGTGACGATTGGAGTCTTTATCGCTCTTTTCGTTGTACTTTTACAAAAGAGCTTCAAAGTGGACGCTGCTCCTGTTCGTTTCGGAACGAGAGAGTTATTAGCTGGATTTGAAATGGCTGCACGTAATTCATTAACGGTAGTAGTTGCATGTGCAACTGCAGGGATCCTAATTGGAGTTATTAACTTAACAGGCTTATCGGCAAAACTTCCTATTATTATCGTCGGTTTTGCAGGAGATAACCTGTATCTAGCTCTTGCATTCACCTTAGTGGCTTGCTTAATTTTAGGTCTCGGTTTACCGACAACAGCCACTTATGTAATTTTAGCCGCCATGGTAGCACCAGCTCTTGTTCAAATGGGTGTACCTATTATGGCTGCTCACTTATTCGTTTTATATTACGGTATTTTAGCTGATGATACGCCACCAATTAACTTGCCAGCCTATGCGGTTTCCGGGATTGCCAATTCTGAGCCGATTCGAACCGGGGTTCAAGGCTTCAAGTTTGACTCAGGTGCGTTGCTACTTCCATTTGTTTTTGCAACGAACACTGTCATTTTGTTATTGCCAGAAAATGCAGGTCTTTACTCATGGCCTGTTATTGCTCAAAATATATTTACGGCCTTACTAGGAATTATCGCGTTCGTTGTCTTTATTCAAAACTTCTTCTTAGTGAAGTTACGTTTCTACGAGCGCATTCTAGCGTTAGCTACAGCGTTGGTGTTTATCCATGGTTCATGGGTTACCGATACGATTGGAATTGCGTTATTAGCTTTATTAATTGCTGTTCAATTCATGCGCAAGAAAAAAGCAGATCAAGAAGGACAAACGGCAACAACTTAGTCAGATCATTTCACTGGAAATAAAAAGTCTGACAATTACAAGGGTCTAAATCTTTAGGGATTTAGACCCTTTTTTGTTTCGCTCTACAAAACCGATCGTTTAGCGTTAATGCAACTGTTACAACTGATAAAATCTTCCTAACTAAAGAAGACAACCTTCTGTTAAAATAAGAGAACGAGATTAACGAAACGAGGGAATGTAACATGAATCAAGCTGATCAAACGTACTTAGAACTATGCAAATATATTCTTGCAAATGGGATGAAGAAAGAAGATCGAACAGGGACGGGAACGATTTCGATCTTTGGTTACCAAATGCGATTTAACTTACAGGAGGGATTTCCGCTTCTTACAACCAAACGTGTCCCATTTAAATTAATTGTTAGTGAATTGTTATGGTTTTTAAAAGGAGACACCAATGTCCGTTATTTGCTAGAACATAATAATCATATTTGGGACGAGTGGGGGTTCCAAAAGTGGGTCGAATCAGAGGACTACACGGGGCCAGATATGACGAATTTTGGACTTCGAAGCCAGCAAGATGAGGAATTTAACACGGTGTATCAAGAACAATTGAAGATCTATCAAGATAAGGTTCTAAACGATGATGAGTTCGCGGCTCGTTACGGGGACCTGGGAAATGTTTACGGGAAACAGTGGCGCAGCTGGGAAGGGGCCAATGGAAAAACGTACGATCAAATTCAATACATTATTAACGAGATCAAACGCAATCCTGATTCAAGAAGGCTCTTATGTAATGCGTGGAGTGCTTCTGATTTAGAGAATCAACAGCTCCCGCCTTGTCATTATGCGTTTCAGTTTTATGTTGTAGACGGAAAGCTCAGTTGTATGTTTAACATGAGATCAAACGATGTGTTTTTAGGTCTTCCGTTTAATATTGCTTCCTATGCCCTCCTCACGCATCTTATTGCGCATGAATGTAATTTGGAAGTTGGGGAACTGATCTATACAGGGGCAGATGTCCACATTTATTCTAATCATGTGGAGCAAATAAACACTCAATTAAAACGTGAGCCAAGAGAATTACCAACGATTACATTAAATGAAAAGAAAGAAAGCATTTTTGATTTTGATGTAGAAGATATTGAATTAGTAGGATATAACCCTCACGGTGCGATTAAAGCGCCTGTAGCTGTATAACAAACAAGCTTCCTCATCTGAATGAGGAAGCTCTTTTTTCGATATCTCTTCTACTTTACTGCTCCGCACTCATTGAAATTTCATCCAATAACTGTCTAGAACGCTTCGCATTGCCTTCTGCAAAATTTTCCAATCGTGTTTTTAACACGTCGTTATCATGAATGCGTTCAGCGAGAATTAAATACGTTCTCATCATTTCTTCTTCTTGCTCTAAGCTTGCTTTCAATTGTTCCACTACACGGTCTGTTGAAAGAGTGTCTTCTCTGTCTCCATCGCGATCATAATCTACGTCATGGTTCATGAGTATCACCTCAATAAGAAATTTATGCTGTCTATAGGGTCGTCTATTTTCTAGAAAAATATGCTACTCGTTGTCTTATTAATAGATAAAGTATGATGCTACAGCGGGCCGTTCGTTCCTGTTTAGCGATTGCATCATTAGAGGAAAACCATTCGCTACGTACCGAGAAAGGATAATGGATGCCTTTCTCGGTTTAAAGAAGATGCAGCGAATTTACTAACATGTTCTAACCACTAATCTTTATTTGCGCGATCCGTCATACGCCAGTTAATAATCCCAATGACGATAAACAAAAAGAATAAGGCAATGTACACTCTCATGGACCATGTACCAAAATCGGTAAAGGCTAGGAATAACCAGAGCAGGGCAGCAATAAAATAAAAATAGCTACCAACAGGTATTTTTTTCATAAAGACCTCCTTTTCGAGCCATATGCATGGCACAACTCGAATGTGAAGTATGCAAAGAGCAATTCCATAGTAGCTCTTTTCCTTTCCTACCTATTATTAGTGAATAGTAACATATTTATGTGAGAAGCTATCTTGAATATAGAGAATCGTGTCGGGAATTGTGGAACGAATGGTGTAGGGATTTATGAAAATGTGGCGAAAATATGTACAAGAGGAAAGGGGAGTAAGTATTATGGAAAATCATAAAGAATTTACAGTACAAAATCATTATTTAGTGGAGATCGAACAAACAAGGGGAGTTGTCTCTAGTGACAATTTTAAAACATGGAGCTGGGACATTTACATTGCTCGTAATGAACAAGAACAATATCGAGGCAGGGCATTGGCTCCAGGTAAAGGAATTGAAATTCCATGGATGGAATTAAGCAAAGAAGATGTATTAGAAGAGATGATTTCCATTTGTGAACAACAAATGCCTAAAAATAGATAAGGACTCTTGACTCAAGAGTCCACACGAAACGACTAGGGTGATCCTAGCGTTTTTTTATTTTATGTTCATGATTTAGTATATGTCATGACAAAGTGCAAGACAGTTGTTTGTTCGGTAGGATTGACGTACGTATGCACTTTGTCAGCTTGAAATTTGATGGCATCATATTCATAAAGGTGGTATTCCTCATCTTCAATATGAATGATAAGTTCTCCAGCCATAACCGTTACATACTCGATGACACCAAGTTGGTGCGCACCAGGGCTGTATTGGCTTTTTGGCTTAAGAAAAGCTCGGTGTATTTCACTAGAACCATAGGTAGGAAGATCAAAAATAGGCTCTAACGTACAGGCTTCATTCGCACTTAGCACATTATTTCCTTCATGCTTTCGAGAAAGTTTGATTTCATTGTTTTCATTAAGCAAGAGGGAAATCGGGATTTTTAACCCATTGGCGATTTTCCAAATGATTGCTAAGGAAGGGTTGGCATCGCCACGCTCGATTTTCCCTAAAGTAAGTTTGCTAACGCTTGTCACTTCTGCTAATTGCTGCAAACTTAATTCGCGTTCTTGCCTTATTTTTCGCAACGTTAAACCAACTCGTTTGGCTAGTTCTTCTGCGTCTATTTGTGGTGATGGTTCCAAAAAGAGTTCCTCCTTTTGTGTTCGTTTCTCTGTTTTTCCATAATATATTAGTGGATTTTTTCCAATACATGGGATATATTATAGTTAACTATTAGTATATTATACTATAATTCATGCCCGTGCTGGAAGGTGAAATGATGAAAGAAATTGTGATTGGAATATTGGCTGCGATGTTTTTCGCGGTAACTTTTATTTTAAACCGGTCGATGGAATTATCAGGAGGAAGCTGGTTGTGGAGTTCATCCTTGCGCTTTTTATTTATGCTTCCATTTTTATTTTTAATCGTACAGTTTCGGAATAATGTAAAACAGGTATTATCGGAAATAAGAAGGCATCCTATTCCATGGTTTGTTTGGAGTTTCGTTGGATTCGTTTTATTTTATGCACCGATCACGTTTGCGGCTGCTTATGGTCCGGGGTGGCTTGTAGCAGGAACATGGCAATTAGTTATTGTAGCAGGGACGTTACTAGCTCCGCTGTTTTTTGAAACAGTTCAAACGAATCAAGGAAAGAAAAAGGTACGTCATAAAGTTCCATTTGGTGCCTTTTGTATTTCTCTTTTAATTTTAGCAGGTGTGGGACTGATGCAAGTACAAAATGCAAATGCTGTTTCTTTGCAGCATGCTATGTTAGGAGTCATTCCAGTCATGTTCGCCGCAGTCGCTTACCCTTTAGGAAATAGAAAAATGATGGAAGTTTGTGGAGGGCGACTAGATACGTTTCAACGTGTTTTTGGAATGACGTTAGTAACGATTCCATTTTGGCTTTTGTTAAGTGTTATTGCTTTAGTTGAAGTAGGCGCACCATCAAGTGATCAAGTCCTTCAATCGTTTATTGTGGCCATCTGCTCAGGTGTTATTGCCACTACCTTATTTTTTATTGCAACAGATCGGGTGAGAGGAAATCAAAAAAAGCTCGCAGCTGTGGAAGCAACCCAATCGGCTCAAGTTCTTTTTGTATTACTAGGGGAAATCATCTTATTATCCACACCTTTGCCAAATGGCATTGCGATCGCAGGAATGATCCTAATTGTTGTCGGTATGCTTCTCCATAGTTATTTTACAAAGAAAATAAAAATGAAAAAGCCGACGGTCACGCCGGTAACTAAAGAGCAAAGTATATAACAAATAAAAAGAGGTTGTTTCGTCTATGCCCTAAGAAGAAGCAACCTCTTTTTGTAACTAGATGAACTACTGTAACACTTTCTCTAACTCTGCAAAACCAATCACTTTCAATGCCTCGATTTCTTCATCTGTAAATTCCTCCTGAAGTTTCGCAAAAAGTTCTCCGCGTTCCTCCTCATTCATGCCGTTACGTACACTCCTGAAAATACTTAGTAAGTCCGTTAGCGAGAACCGTTCCATTACGGCTTCAATGGCTTCATCTCTATCAGAAAAAACAAGATCATCACGAGACCCAATCTCATTTTCCGTTTGATCTTCTAGATCTTCAGCCGTTTCCTTCTGTTCTTCAACTTCAAATTTTTGTTGAGGCCGTTCGATTTCTGTCTGGTCGTTTACTTGGTCTTCCAATTGTGTATTACGTGCATCTTCTTGAACTTGATTTGAACTATAGTAAAATCCTAAAAAGCTCGGGATGGCTACACAAAGAAAGACAAAGAAAACTCCGAAAAAAATGGCTCTAATCATAAACTCCTCCTAACTTGGTTGAATGGGATTTGGGATTTTGTCAGAAAAAAATGATACTAGCATCGATAAATGAATACATATGAAAAAAGCCGGAAAATCGGAGCTTGAAGCAACAGGTAAGCGAGCAGAAACACTCCGTTATGAAAAAAGGAAAAAACCAACTTTTTTCTTTTTCTCTAGAAGTGTAGTCACGCAATCCGTTTTTCAAACTTATTCTCAAATCAACTATGGTTCCTTGTTTGAAACATCCACAAAATGCCAAGACTAATACAACTAGGAGGTTGGTTCAATGGAACAACAGGATGGAAATTTATTTGTCGGTTTGTTTTGGGGAATTGCTTTAAGTATCCCTTTGTGGGTCTCTCTAGTAGGGTGGATGAAACTACTTTTGTAAGGGGGATGTTCTCTCACACTCTGTCTACTAAAGTAAGCACCGATATGGTAAGATATTACCAAGAGAATATGAGGAGAACGTTTGTGACCTCTAGATTTCGGGACTTTAGGAATGGAGTGAGTGTGGTTGATACTAGTAACTGGTGGAGCAGGGTATATTGGAAGTCATACGTGTGTGGAGCTTTTAGAGGCTGGATATGATATTGTCGTTGTCGACAATTTTTCAAATAGCAAATATGAATCTGTGAATCGAATCAAAGAATTAACGGGAAAGGATTTTCCTTTTTATGAAGTCGATTTATTGGACAAACCTTCATTAGAAAAAGTGTTTTCCGAACACAGCATTCAAGCAGTTGTCCATTTTGCTGGACTTAAGGCTGTCGGAGAATCTGTAGAAATTCCTCTACATTATTATCATACGAATATTACCGGAACCCTTGTTCTTTGTGAATTGATGCAAACGTACGGAGTGAAGAACATCGTGTTTAGTTCATCAGCAACCGTATACGGAATGCCTGATCGCGTACCGATTTTAGAAGATTTCCCGTTAAGTGCGACGAATCCATATGGACGTACGAAACTGATGATTGAGGAAATCTTACGAGATTTGTATGTGTCAGATCAAGAGTGGAGCATCGCGTTATTGCGCTACTTTAATCCAATTGGCGCTCACGATAGTGGCCGTATTGGAGAAGATCCAAACGGGATTCCTAACAACTTAATGCCATTTATTACTCAAGTGGCGGTTGGAAAATTACAGGAATTGAAAGTGTTTGGAAACGATTATCCAACGGTAGATGGAACGGGAGTAAGAGATTATATTCATGTCGTCGATCTTGCAAAAGGCCACTTAAAGGCGCTCGAAAAAGTAATGCCGACAACAGGAGCACATGCTTATAATCTTGGTACAGGAAACGGCTATAGTGTCATTGAAATGGTTGAAGCATTTAAAAAAGCGTCAAACCGTGACGTTCCGTATTCGATTGTTGACCGTCGTCCTGGAGATGTAGGGGTTTGTTATGCAGATCCTTCAAAGGCAAAAGAAGAGCTTGGCTGGAGTGCAGAAAAAGGGATTGACGAAATGTGCATAGATTCATGGAGATGGCAGGAAAACAATCCTGATGGATATAAATAAAAAAACAGGTTGTCTCAGGAAAAGTCTGCTAGTCAGACCTTTTTAGAGACAACCTTTTTCATTACAAAAATGTATAGTCATTTCCTTGTTCAAGTTGTGAGCAGATGAGAAGTCGTAGTTCTTCTTCGGTTGCTTCATATAATTGACGGCCATCTGGCATTTTAAAAAATTGATGTTCTAAAAGGGTATCGATAATTTGTGCCTTATCGATCTGAGACAATGTTTCAAAAGACATGCGAACAACTCCCCTTTTGTAAAGATAATAACAGAATCTTTCTGTAAGCGTTTACATTTATATTATAGAGGGAGAATACAGTTATTGTCAACTACCTTTGGGAAAGAATTTACAAAAAGAGATGGTAATCGTCTGAAAATCAAAGCTTGTGTTACTAAGCATTATGTGGAACTCATCATGCTGCAACAATCTTATGCTCGTTTTCGAAAATGTGATACGATAAGATAAAAAGTACGTGTAAAGGAGTTCGTTACATATGATTTCATTTGTAGTTGCAATGGATCAAAACCGAGTAATAGGAAAAGACAATCAACTTCCGTGGCACCTGCCAGCAGATCTTGCTTTTTTTAAAAAAGTGACAACCGGACATACGATTGTGATGGGGCGGAAAACGTATGAATCCATCGGAAGACCGTTGCCGAAGCGACGGAATGTAGTATTAACAAGAGATGAACAATATAAAGCAGAAGGCTGCGATGTGGTTCATACGGTTGAAGCCGTCTTGGACATCGCTCAGCAAGAAGATGAATGTTTTGTTATTGGAGGAACAGAAGTGTTCAAGTTGTTTTGGGAACACGTTGATCGGCTTTATGTTACGTATATTGATGAAACGTTTGAAGGAGATACGTTTTTTCCGGAAATCTCAGACGATGAGTGGGAGATCGTATTTGTAGAAAAGGGAGTAGTGGATGAAAAGAACCGCTACCGACATGAATTCCGAACGTATGAAAGAGTAAAAAAGTAACTTATAAGGATTTGTGAGGAGAGCGCAATGGGGAAACTCATTGCGCTTTTTTTGAGTTGTATCTTTTTGGCGGACACTGAGTTCTCTATTTTTGATAAAAGGTCATGTTGAGGCTCTACGGGGACACAGAGGGCGCTATTTCACTCTTATTTAAGAGAATAGGGGGATAATTTGCTAAATAGAGGCCGTACGGTCCGCGAAAGAAAAATAATGCTTGTTTTAATGAAAATAGCGAATCGTCTGTCCGCTTCCTAGTAAAATTTAGAGGGACTGGTACCTCCTTTAACTAAGGAAGTGTGACCAAGTAGCGTTGTCTCTTAAGCTTTTTGAGAAACCCGCTCAAAAAGCTTAAGAGACAACGGCGGTTCCGCTCATCGCTCAGAAAGAACCAAAGAAAAAAGGGAGATCGAGTATTAAAGATAACAGTGCGAACAATGGCGCTGGCTCCACACGCCGTGCGCTTTTTGAGAAACCCGCTCAAAAAGCTTAAGAGACAACGACGGTTCCGCTCAACGCTCAGAAAGAACTAAAGAAAAAAGGGAGAGCGAGTATTAAAGATAACAGTGCGAACAATAGGCGCTGGCTCCACACGCCGTGCGCTTTTTGAGAAACCCGCTCAAAAAGCTTAAGAGACAACGACGGTTCCGCTCATGGCTCAGAAAGAACCAAAGAAAAAAGGGAGAGCGAGTATTAAAGATAACAGAGCGAACAATGGCGCTGGCTCCACACGCCGTGCGCTTTTTGAGAAACCCGCTCAAAAAGCTTAAGAGACAACGGCGGTTCCGCTCATCGCTCAGAAAGAACCAAAGAAAAAAGGAAGAGCACCTTTTTTCTTTGGTTCTTTCTGTCCTACTTTGGTGCATATACATTGGACGAAGGGGGTTTTCAGCATGAGGTCACCGAGAAGAAATAGACCCCGAGCTCGGAAAGGTCCGCTCCCATTTCGTTATGTACTGCTATTATCTTTCTTAATTTTTGTTGTTTTGACAGTGCAAGGGTTGTGGATCATTGAGAAGGGGATTAGGCCAACTTTGGTTCATATTGCGACGACCGAGACGAGAAAAATTGCGACACTTGCAATTAATGATGCCGTTTCAAAAAAGATTAGTTCCAGTTTAAACCAAGAAGAGTTATTTATTACCGACTATACGAGTGATGGGATGATTCGGTCGGTTCAGTTTAACTCACAAATTTATACACGGGTGTTATCTGAGGCAACGGCACGAGTTCAACGATATTTACGTTTGGTTGAACAGGGTCAGCAATTTGATATTACGATTCCAGATGAAGTGGAATTAGATGAAGGAGAAGCGCAAGGCATGCAGGATATTGACGCTGAAGGTGGGATTATCCATACGATTCCGTTAGGGCAAGCGACGAATAATGCCTTACTTGCTCATCTCGGACCACAAATTCCCGTAAGATTCTCAGCTATTGGGGATGTAAAAACAGATATGAGTTACAAAGTCGTTGATAGTGGGATCAACAATACAACGCTCTCCTATCATATTGATGTCGAAGTTGATGTGAAAATTGTAATACCATTCGCTACAGATACAGATACGGTTTCAACGCAAATTGTCATCGGAAGTATTTTCGTCCCTGGTGAAGTGCCAGAATATTACTCACAAGGTGGTGGCGGGATGATCCTTCCTGCTGGAGTAGACAAAACAGCAGAAGCTGAAAATGAGGCGAGGGCGCCAGAACCAGGTAGTGAACCGGAGCCACCAACAGAACCAAGTGGCACAAATTAACATTGCGAATCTCGAGAAAACATGATAAGATCCATAATTGGTAATTAAATAGAGGTGCCTCATTGAAACGATGAGGTAGAGGCGCGATTGCTATCAGTATCTTTTCTAAGGATGACAACGTTGATGAAAAGGGAAAGGAGCCATCGCCGAAGTGGAAGTAGATGTCAAGCTATTTTTGCTGGATCTGTATTGAATAAGTGCAGAGCTGTCATAACTTGGAGCAAGCAAGTTATGGAGGACTACCATAATTATGGGGACACACATTGCGGGTATAGGGCGATAGTGGTTGATCCACTATCGTCTTTTTTATATGCAGTTCGTTCGTCCTTCATTCATCTATATAACTACCATATAAAAAGGAGGTATCATGATGGAATTATCTATTTTTTCTTTAGTTCCTCCCGTTTTAGCGCTTGTGATGGTTATTTTAACTAGACGAGTTCTTCTATCACTTGGAACTGGTGCTATTGTGGGAGCGTTAATGGTGAATGACTTTAATCCATTAGCGGCAGCAGCCCAAATTTACGGTATTGTTATGGGGATCATCTTTGACTTTGACGTGGAAACAACGACTTTTGGAACAGTCACTTCTGCCATTATTGATGAGGGCTTTGCCATTAATACGTGGGAATTTTTCATTGTTCTTTTCTTACTTTTACTAGGAATGATGGCCGCTCTTATTACGCGTTCTGGTGGAAGCCGCGCGTTTGGAGAATGGGCGATGAAGCGTGTGAAAACACGTGTTGGCGCACAGCTTTTAACCGTTGTTCTTGGTCTCATTATTTTCATTGATGACTATTTTAACAGTTTGACAGTGGGGAATGTCAGCAGGCCGTTGACAGACAGGCATCGCATTTCTCGTGCAAAATTAGCATACCTTGTCGATTCAACGGCGGCACCTATGTGTGTGATTGCGCCAATCTCAAGTTGGGGTGCTTACATTATTGCCATTATTGCTGGAATTTTTGCCACGCATTCGGTTACGCAGTATGAAGCCCTGCAAGCCTTTTTACTAATGGTTCCGATGAACATTTATGCGTTGGTCGCTATCGGTCTCGTGTTAGCTGTTGCGTGGTTCAATTTAGATTTTGGGGCGATGAAAGCTCATGAAACCCGTGCAGTAAAAAATGGAGAATTATTTAACGCTGCTCTTGGTCCCATTCCTGGTTCTCAAGATGACATCCAATCAAGCGATAAAGGAAAAGTTGGCGACCTCGTTTGGCCAATCGTTGCGTTAATCGTAGGAACCGTGTTCTTCATGGTGACAACTGGTATCGAGGGAACAGACGGTGAAGTAACGATCTTAACTATTTTTGAAAACACAGATGTCGCTGCAGCTCTTGTTTATGGTGGGTTGTTTGGATTAGCGGTCGCTCTTCTTCTAAATGTTGTGAAACCAAAGTCTGGTACAGCGCTTGGAACGTCTTTACTAATCGGAATGAAATCTATGCTACCAGCCATTTACATTTTATTCTTTGCATGGACGCTCATTTCTATTATTGGCGATCTAGGGACAGGAACGTATTTGGCGTCTCTTGTGGAGCAGTCTAATTTAAATCCAATGTTCTTACCTGCGATTTTGTTTATTATTGCTGGCTTTGCTGCATTTTCAACAGGAACGTCATGGGGAACGTTTGGCTTGTTGTTACCAATAGCAGGCGAAATGGCAGCTGTTATGGACATTACGATGATTTTGCCAATGATGGCAGCCGTACTAGCGGGATCGATTTTCGGGGATCACTGTTCTCCGATTTCGGATACGACGATTCTTTCATCTACAGGGGCAGGAAGTCATCATATTGATCATGTTGTTACACAGCTTCCATATGCTCTCATTGCAGCTGGAATCACAGTTGTATCCTATATTGTCCTAGGGTTAACTGCGAGTGTTGTTTTAAGTTTGATTGTTGCATTTGCATTACTTGTTGCAACGGTGTTTGTTTTAAAGAGAATCACTGGAGCAAGCGCGTAATAGAGGGAAAGGGTCAACTTCAGTATGAAGTTGGCTCTTTTTTTATTTAAAATGTAACGATAGAAAAGTGGGAAAATTATGGTAAAGTGAGAGGAAGGGGGAAAGAGATGAAATCGAATCTACTATTAAATGTTATCATATCTATTATTATCATTGCTTTACTAGCTTTCTTCGGTTACGTTGTTGTGGTTATAAGTTTGCTAATGGGCGGGTTAACGTTTTATACCCCACTCATTGTTGTGATCACAGTTTCATTCATGATTCTTACGGTTGTTCTCATTTTCCGATTATTAAAACCTAAGACCATCCGGATTGCGCTCATCAGTTTTTTCGCACTTTGTCTTATTGCCATTTCGATCTACGAAATTCGAGAAAGGTATGAGCGTAGCATTGTCACCATGAGTGACCAAGATTATAACTTGTATGGTTACCAACCGTTTCATGTAGATACGAATGTGGCTGTATTACATGAACCATCGCAATTAAAATTGGAAGGGGACTTGCCTATTTTAGATGGGGCGACGGCTTTGTATCCGGTTTATTCAGCATTTGCTCGTGCTGCGTATCCTGAAAAAGAGTATGACGTTCATCAAAGTGAAGTGATGTCAAATCAAACAGGGGAGGCTTATCAAAATTTATTTAGAGGTGACGTTGACATCATTTTTGTTGCCGCTCCTTCAAAACGGCAGCTGGAACAGGCAGATCAGCTAGGAATTGAGCTAGAATTGACACCTATTGGACGAGAAGCATTTGTATTTTTTGTAAATGAAAAAAATACAGTTACCTCTTTAACCTTGGAAGAAGTTCAAGGAATTTATTCTGGAGCTATTACGAACTGGAGCGATGTTGGTGGGGAGAATGAATCCATTCGAGCTTTTCAGCGACCTGCCGATAGCGGTAGTCAAACCGCGCTAGAGAAACTTATGGGAGATGTTCCCATAACTGATCCTCCAACTGAAAATGTTGTCTCTGGAATGGGAGGCGTTTTTGAGGAAGTTTCTAGCTATAAAAATTATAAAAATGCATTAGGATATACGTTTCGCTTTTTTGCTACTGAGATGGTTCAAAATGGGGACATTCGCTATTTGGAAATAGAGGGAGTGTATCCAGATAAAGAGACGATCCGCAACGATACGTACCCGTTGGCATCTGAATTTTATGCAATCACAGCAGGCAGTAACAATCCGAATGTCGAACGGTTACTACAATGGATTTTATCCGAACAAGGGCAAAGCCTTGTAGAAAAGACTGGATATGTACCTGTAAGAGAAGCAGAATAGCAAGGTAAGAGAGTCTATAGAATATAGGCTCTTTTCTATAACTACGAGATCCCACTAAAAAAAGAAACCCTCGATGTAAAAAAATCGCTTGATCGAGGAATGATGGTATAAAAATCATGGGAAGGATAACATTCAGGTTAACTTTGAGTTTTTGCAAAAAACTCTTTTGATTTGCGCTTCACTTTCCTAAAAGCACGCTTAAAAAAAGAGGTAACATCTTTTCCGTCTTTGACCCGTTCATACATTTTTTCGAACTTCTCTGCGTTACAAGGGTACTGTTCTCCATTTGTATCGGTAATAAGATAATCTCCGGGTCTTCCGGTAAGTGACCCTTCAGCTGTTTCGATGGTGATCGTTCTGGTGATTTTCACAGCCTCAATAATAACAGGTTTTCTTCTATACCTAGCCATCATTCAAACCTCCTTTTTACCAAAATATTTCTATATTAATTCATCCTACTCAATTTTTATGTAGGTGTGACAACTCTCGGAATCAGTCCACCATTTTTTAAAAATTTCTTGGGATTATTATTTATTTAGCAGAACGAAAGAAGTGTACGTGGTATAGTAAAAATAGTGATTTCAAAAAAAATATGGTTTTAATATATACTTGTGAAGTGAAGGTTAGGAGTGTTTTACATGGTATCCTATACAGCAACAGGGATAGAAGGGTTAGATGTAATAGTAAATGGTGGATTTCCAATTGGCTCATCCATTGTAGTGGATGGTGCACCTGGTACAGGTAAAACAATTTTAGGAATGCAATTTTTATATGAGGGTGCGAAAGCTGAAAATGAAGCTGGCATTTATATTACATTTGAGGAATTTCCTGAACAAATTTATAAAGAAATGACCTCATTTGGTTGGGATTTAAAGGCGCTAGAACGTGAAAATAAATTGCGAGTGATTTGTCTTTCTCCTGAAGTCCTAATCAGCCAGATGAAACAACCGAACGGTATTTTTGAACAAATTATTAAAGAGATTGATTGTAAACGAGTCGTTATTGATAGTTTAAATTTGCTTCACTTTGGAATAGAGAATCAAGTAGAGAAAAGAGAAGTGGTATTTACGTTAAGAAATATTCTGAGAAAATATTCATTAACTTCGCTGTTAATACATGAACAAACGTCTCTAAATAAAGAAGAGATTCCATTTGTCAGTTATGTTGTGGATGGGGTCATAAGGCTGTCTTTGAATGAGCATAATGGTATTTATCGAAAAAGAACGTTAGAAGTGCTGAAAATGCGCGGCTGTCGAATCAATGAAGGAGAACATATTTACCGTATAACCGATGAGGGTGTTTATTTAGTTCCGGCCCTTTCTATGTTTGAGGATATGGTTGTGACAGAGAATCAAACAAATGTTACAACAGGAATTCCGGCTTTAGACAAAATGCTATCTGGAGGAATTCCAAGAGGAACGGCTTTTGTATTGGATACAAATAGCAAAGCTAACTATAAATATATATTAGCCTCGATCGTTTCAAGCCGTATTCTGGCAGGGGAAAAGGTGATCCTTCTTTTGTCTAGTTTATCTAGTTTATATGACCTTGAACATATTTACCGTTTATATGGTGTTGAGCTAGAGGAAGTGGTAAAACAGAAGAGGATTTATTTCATTGAACATTACGACCGTCCCATTCCCGAGTCATTTCAATCAGCTGTGCTTCATGTGAAGCGTATGAATAATGACGAATACATCGAAACGGTTCGTGCGAAGCTAAACACTCTCGTCTCAAAGGATATAGAGGATGGAGAAAAATGGTTTGTTTTCTATGATCTCAATACAATTGTTTCACAGCGAGGGAAAGATTTTGTAAAGCGCTATTTTACAGAAGACATTGCTTTTATTGGTGCGACGGGCATGAGTATGATTGCACTTAGTAATTTTACTGAAATTGGTACAGAAACGGCTAGTTTTCTCGAACGAACGAGCCATGGTGTATTTCAAACATGGGTTGATGGCAACTATCAATATTTCCAACTAAAAAAGTCTCCACAAGGAAATATGTCTAGACCGTTACTCGTAGAAAATATTCAAACAAGGCCGTATATTAGGTTTCTTTAAGGGGAGGGTATTACATTATGGTTTCATTTCACTTACATCCATTACAAGTAGAATGTACACTGTTTTTTCAAGACAATCCCTACACTTATGAAACATTAAAGGGGTTAGCGATGCGCCTTGGTAGAAATGCAGAAGATTTAGCTGCAGTATTAGATCAGCTAGTCTCCACGATGGTGTTAGAAATGAATGGTACAGGTGATAGTGCTATTTACCGATATATTCAGCCTGTAACGATCGATTTACAAAAGGAGGAGTTATGCGAGGACATGTAAGCTTTCTTCAAGATATACAAGATGCCTATAGTTATTTAGTGAATTTGGCTGTTGTTATTATCGATGAAGATGGAAATGAATGTACAGCCGTATCGAATCATAACTCTCTTTCAAGATTATTTCATGATAAGTGGGGGAGCAAAACGAATTACATAGAGTTTCTTTCTCCCTTAAAGGGAATTAGACAACCTAGTGTGATTGACAATCGTATGGGCCTTAAGACCATTGTATCCCCATTAAGGGTAAATCAAGAAAGAACGTATTACATTGTTGCTGGTTACTTTATAGAAAAATCAACTCGGTCTTTTATTCAAGAGTATATTACTAAAAAATTCCCAGAATTGGAAGAGTTGCTAGGATATATTGAGGACATGCCAGAACTTACAGCTGATGAAATAACAAATAAGTGTCAAGCAATAGGAAAGTTAACAGCTGTTGCTAGTACGTATTTAGGGGTAGAAGAAACAAAAAAGGTTGAAGATGAAAACGTAGCATTTGTTCACCGAAATTTAGAAGCGATTCGAGTCGATTCGAAAGATGCTTTTTCCTTGTTAGAAGAAATGTACAATCTTCATCAAAATCTTGACTTTATTGGATTGGCTGTTGAAAAAGAAAACGGTGAATACAATATAGAAGCAATTCATGGACAGAATACAAATCAATTAAAAGGACTAAGCTTTTTGATGGGGGAAGGATTTTTGGGGCAGACCCTCGCGTCCGAACAATTTCAATTTTGGCAAAATGTTGACCTTGATCCGAGAGTGAACTTTTTCAAACGACATTGTATATCTCCTAAAAGTTTATTCTGTGTTCCTTTTTTTAAAGACGAACATGTGATTGGAATCTTATTTGGGGGAAGCATATTACAGGAAATAAATGATCAACGTTTTATCGAACAAATAAAAGTGCAATCATCTTTATTAAATGCTATGGTGACAACGAAACAGCTTAGAGAGAATCTTCACAATCATCTCATGGAACTATCTACTTTTAATGAAGTTTTCCGTGTCATGACAACAGTGAAAGATATAAAAAGAGTTCTCTATATCCTTGTAGATATAAGCATCAATATTATTAGAGGTCCGTTTGCAAGTATTGTTTTTAAACCAGAGATGACCCAATCAAAGGTAGACATTGTTTCAAGAGGGCTAAACTCAAAAGAAATCAATGATTATGGTTACGAGGTAGCATTACGAGCATTCTCAAAAAATAAAGTAGAGAATTGGGATGAGCCTCTACAACAAACAACGAGTTGGGGAGCAGATGTCATTGAATTTCCACTAAGATACAATGGCGAACTGTATGGGGTCATGTGCGTTGGCTTATCTCCAAAAGATAATCCAAAGAAGTATAAACCTTTCTTATCTAGTTTAGCGATAGCTGGTAGTATTTCGATCTTTTTATGTCAAAAAGATGAAGAAACAGGTACTGACGATTATATTATTACCCTCTTATATGAAGCGTTACAGCAACAAAATAAAGAGACATACGCATTGGCTGAAAAAATTAGAACGCATGTCGAGGATTTTTGTTATTACTTAAATGATCGTAATTACAGTACATTAAAGAAGATAAGTGGATTAATTTGTTATGAAGTTGCATTCCTAAAAACATATGTGAGTGATCCAAAACAATTATCTATCTTGGAAGGTTGTTTGTCTGTTTTAGAGAAACATGAATCAAGCAATCGAGAAAGCGAAATATTAGCTTTAGTTTATTGTTACTTGTCTCAAGAAGAAAAGCTAGATGCTGTTAGTTCATTACCGGTCGATCGCGACCTTAAGAACCAATTTATCTCCTATATTCACCAGCAATCTATGATTGAAACAGTCATTTCATTTGATGAGGAAAGGCCGCTTGCTACTAGAAGTCAAATTTCAGATGAGACAGATCAAGCGCAGACCTTAAAGAAAAAATTAGGATTGTCTTCACGTGAAATAGAAGTCCTAAATCATGTGTTAAAAGGATTTAATAACCGTGAGATTGCTTCCAAATTATTTATTAGTGAGCATACAGTTAAAAATCACGTAACACGCATTTTACAAAAATTAGGTGTGAGTGATCGCGCGCAAGCGATTGCGATGATTTATCAACTTGGCTATAGCCCGAAGTAGGGGTGTGCCAAAAGGGTAGGATTCCCTTTTGGCACACCTTTTTTTGTTGTTTATAGGAAGCGGACTCCTATAAGAAAGTAACAGCTCCTACTACCGGTGTTATAAATTAGGAGAACACTCCTATAAAGAAAGACTAGCATACAACGTAATTAAGAATACAAGGTGATATACGTGAATCAATATTTAGTAGAGAATAGAAATATAATCAAATGGATAGCGGTAAAAAAGGGTTAACGAATAAAACGTGAGGTGAGGTTATGAATAATCTATTAAATCGTAAACAAAGAGAGTTGCAAGCCATTAATAAAGAATCTCTTTTTAAGGATCTTTTCTTAGCTTACCCAGAAGCATTATTTCTCTTAAATTCGTCTGGAGAGTTTATTGATTTAAATGAAGGGTTAGTAAATTTATTAGGGATTACGAAAGATAGATTGTTACATACTCACTTTAGCAACTATATTGATAAAGATGATGTACTCCATGTACAAAGTTACTTTACAAACGCCTTACAAGGACGTACACAGGAAAGGGAGTTCAAAGTCATTCACGAGAGTGGCAATAGTAAATATGTTAGTGTGACGGTTGTACCGGCAAAAATAAAAGGCGAGATATTAGGCGTTTACGGAGTAGCTAAAGATATTACGGAAAAGAAAGAGTTAGAAACAGCATTAAGAAGAAGTGAAGTTCGTTTTGAATCACTCATAGATAAATCAACAGATGTGATCGCGATCCTCGACCACCTTGGAATGATAAAATATGAAAGTCCTGCAGTGAAACATGTATTAGGATACGACCCTTGTGAGTTGTACGGAATGAATGTGTTTGAATTAATCGACCAAGAGGACTTGAGGCTAGCTCAAAATTTGTTTTATGCTGCATTAAATCAATCTAGTGAAACACATACATCTGAGTTAAGAATTAAAAAAGCTGATGGAGGCGTTACGTATTGTGAAGTATACGTTACGAATCTTCTTGAAGATGAGAATGTGAATGGAATTGTCGTAAATTATCGTGACATTTCGAGCCGGAAAGCCCAGGAAGAAGAAATAAAGCAAATGGCTTTTCATGATTATCTAACAGGCTTACCTAATCGTTTTATGCTAGAAAAAAAGTTACTGGATGAAATTATTGAAAATAAGAATACAGCAGTACTTTTTATTGATTTAGACCGATTTAAAGTAATTAATGACAACATGGGGCATCATGTTGGCGATTTGCTATTAAAAGAAGTTACGATTCGTCTAAAATCTTGTCTTTCTGAACAAGACTTATTGTTTAGGCAAGGTGGAGACGAATTTATCATTCTTTTAACAAATGCAACTAGAGAAGTGGCAACAAGTGTCGCAACTACTATTATTCAATCCATCTCGTATCCATTTGTTATTAATAATTATGATATTTTTACGTCTCCTAGTATTGGTATTAGTATGTTTCCAGATGACGGTCAAACGGTAGAACAGTTAACGAGAAATGCTGATTTTGCGATGTATCAAGCTAAAAAGATGGGGAGAAATACGTTTTGTTCGTATGCGCCACCTGAGTTCAATACTCTTAATCCGCTGTCAGTTGAAATGGATTTGCATGCGGCATTAGAACGAGAGGAATTAGAATTACATTATCAGCCAAAAGTTAGTTTAAAGACGGGGAAAGTGATTGGTGTAGAGGCATTAATGAGGTGGAATCATCCAAAATGGGGAATGGTCTCACCAGCTACATTTATCCCGATTGCGGAAGAAACGGGGTTAATTGTAGCGATAGGAGAGTGGGCATTAAAAACAGCCTGTCAAAAAAACAAACAGTTATTACATCAAGGGCTTGAGATCGTCATGTCAGTCAATTTATCTCAGCGTCAGTTTCAAAAAATTGATTTAGTTGCAACGGTTGCAAATATCTTAAAAGAGACGGAGTTAAAAGCTGAATTGCTTGAGTTGGAAATAACAGAAAGTATGACGGCAAACATTGATCAAACCATTGCGACTCTTCATGAGTTAAAAAGACTGGGTGTAAAGATCAGTATTGATGATTTTGGAACAGGGTTCAGTTCTTTAAATTATTTAAAGCAGTTTCCTATTGATACATTGAAAATTGATCAATCGTTTGTACGTGAACTTTCTGATCAAGATGGCGAAACGATTGTTAAAACGATTATTTCTATGGCTCACAATTTGAAGCTCAATGTTGTGGCCGAAGGAATTGAAACAAAGGAACAATTGATTTTTCTACAACAACATTTATGTAATGAAGGACAAGGGTATTTCTTTAGTAAGCCAGTTCCTGAAGGTGACTTGATTAGCTTTATTACTAACATTCAAGAAAATGCAAAGGCACTTGAAATTACGGTTCAAGATAATGAGAGATTGTGGACAGAAGAATTTAAGGGGATTGCAGAGCTAGAAAAGCGAGAAACACTAGCACTAGAAATGGTCTTTAAATTTAAAAAAGTAAATGGCACTTTCATTCATACCTTTTGTGAAGGCGAGTTGCTACATCATTTAGGACGATCTCCTTCAGACATAATCGGAAAGGAATTAAAAGATTTCTTATCATTCGATTTAGCCAATGAAAAGGTTTGTTATTATGACAGGGCGTGGCAGGGAGAAGAAGTTTCATACAAAGGGATGATTAATGGTTTTTATTATTTAGCGAATTTGCAGCCTGTTATTAGTTGTGGAGAAGTCATAGAAGTGATAGGATCTTGTATTAACCTGAAAGATTTGCACGAACAGGAAAGAGTGGCATTGTCAGTAGGTCAACGGCAAACAAAATCAGAGAAAATAGAAGTTGCCGGAGAACTAGCAGCAGGAATAGCACACGAAATTAGAAATCCGATTACATCGATTAAAGGTTTTATCCAGCTTTTTGAGCAAGGAATCATGAAGAAGGATTATTTCGATGTCATTCATTCCTCTTTTTATCAAATAGAAGAGGTGTTAAAAGATTTTCTAATGATCTCAAAATCGGAACTAAACGAAACTCAACTAGTCGATATTAGCGGATTAATACAGGACGCTCTTGCCGAAGTAAATCCAGGAAATGAGATAGAGATCATTTCTCACTATGATAAAGAAATCCCAAACATCTTATGTGACTCAGTAAAGATAAAAGAGGTTCTTGTGCAGGTACTAACAAATAGCACCGAAGCGATAAAGAGAACGGGAACAGTAAAAATAGAAGTCAAGCAGGACCAATCGAACCTTCTTATTTTAATAGAAGATGACGGAATTGGCATGACGCGGGAGCGCGTAGATAGATTAGGTGAGCCGTTTTTTAGCAACAAAGAAAAAGGGATAGGGTTAGGATTGATGATGTGTTATCACATCATTTGGCTTCATAATGGCTCCATTCAAGTCAAAAGTGCGGAAAGTGAAGGGACTCAAGTTGAAATTAGAATTCCGTTTATTGGGACGGAAGTATAAGCATGATACCAATGGAAGTAGTCTCTCATATGGAGGCTGCTTTTTTTGGGATATTTATCGCTAATATTATGTAAGCATAGTGAAGTTGTCCTCAAGTCATGAATGCATCCCTTTAAAGCAGCAGAAGACAACAGGAAGATCAATAATATAAGCGTTTTCTACAAAGTTCTAAATTTCTATACTAAAATTCAAATATTCGGAATAAACAAATAGAGAACGTGCTTTAAAAACTACATTAGAGGGGTGAAGGAAATGAACGGGAGAGAACAATGGGGCACTCGCGCTGGGTTTATTTTGGCAGCGATTGGTTCTGCTGTTGGGCTTGGAAACATTTGGCGTTTTCCTTATGTCGCGTATGAAAATGGAGGAGGAGCTTTCTTTTTACCGTACTTATTTGCTCTTATAACTGCTGGTATTCCTCTTCTCATTATGGAGTTTACGCTTGGCCACAAATATCGTGGGTCTGCACCGTTATCGTACGCAAGAATGAATAAAAAAGCCGAATGGATTGGTTGGTGGCAAGTAGCCATTTCTTTTGTCATTGCCACGTATTATGCCGTTATAATTGCGTGGGCGGTGTCTTATACGTATTTTGCCTTCAATCAAAGATGGGGCGAAGATACTGGTGGGTTTTTAATGGGAGACTATTTGCAACGAATTGATGTTGTATCGGGTGGAGCACCTGGTGACATCGGGGCACTTGTTCCAGGAGTTTTTATTCCGCTTGTGCTCGTATGGATCATCACATTAGGTGTCTTATTTAAAGGGGTAAAACGAGGCATTGAAATAGCGAATCGAATCTTTATTCCGCTTCTTGTAGGGATGTTCTTGCTTATTGTTATTCGTGCAATTACGCTGGATGGTGCTTTAGCTGGGCTTGATGCTTTCTTCAAGCCGAACTGGAGTGAGATTATGTCGCCGGGCGTTTGGGTAGCGGCATACGGTCAAATATTCTTTAGTTTATCGATTGCTTTTGCGATTATGATTACGTACTCGAGTTACTTAAATCGGAAATCAGATATAACGAACAATGCGTTTATTACTGGATTTAGTAACTCGAGTTTTGAATTGTTAGCTGGGATTGGGGTTTTTGCAGCACTCGGATTCATGGCCAATGCTTCTGGCGTAGGTGTGGCCGATGTAGCCGATGCAGGAATCGGCTTAGCTTTTGTCGTGTTCCCTGAAATCATCAACACATTCCCTGGAATGAATGGTTTGTTTGGCGTGTTGTTCTTTGGATCGTTGGTTCTAGCGGGGCTCTCGTCACTGATTTCAATCGTGGAGACGTTTATAGCCGGAATCCAAGATAAATTTAAGTTTTCACGTGGTAAAGCCGTTGCGATCGGTGGCGGTTTGTCCGCGCTTATTTCTTTATTGTTTGCGACTCAAGGCGGGTTGTTCTTCTTAGATGCTGCAGATTACTTTATTAATCAATTCGGGGTTGCTTTTGCAGGTCTTGTTTCAGTCATTGCCGTTTCATGGTTCTTTAAGAAGCTACCAGAATTACAAACTCATGCAGACGGGGTGTCTGATTTTAGGTTAGGGTCATGGTGGAAAATTTGCTTAAGCATTGTAACTCCGATTGTTTTGGGTTTCATGTTTATTCAAAACTTAATTCAGAATTTGACAAATAACTACGAAGGATACTCAACCAGTTTCTTGGTTGGATCGGGATGGCTTGTAGCAGTGGGAGCCATTGTGGTTGGTTTTATCTTTGCAAAAGTAAAGTGGAAAAAAGGGGACTTAAACATTCCAAAATAAAAGGAGGAGGATAACATGAGTGGTGGAGCGGTAACGATGATGATTATTGGAATGCTTATTATTTGGGGAGGATTAGGATTAAGCATCGCAAATGCAGTGAAAGTTTCAAAAGCTAGGAAATAAAGGGTGAGGGTCTGTCATCTCGGGCAGACCCTTATTCCATTTCTGTTTGAGTAGCTGTCTTCTTTAGATGAATAAATACTTTCGTAATGATAATCGCCATTCCGACGATTACAATGTATGCTAGAAAAAGGAGAAAATAATTTGTACCTTTATGGAATTGAAACATTTTAAATACCACTAAATAAGGTTTGAAAATAAAAGAAAGACCTAAGCTCATTGCTAGTGCATAAAGATAGAAATTTTTCTTGTTATTTAATGTCCACTGATACAGTAACATGAAAATGACGGGAATAAGAGAGACATCAAGTCCAAAATTAACAGGCATAAACGGAATCAGTTGATGAGGATAACTCCAAAAACCGAACCTAACTCCGAATGTGTCGATGTAGGTGAACCAAACATGTATATTAAATCCAAAAAAACCGATATGAAATGCTTTTGTTCGGTCAATTTTAAAATATACGTAAATTAACGGAGCAACAAACATAAATAGGTTTATCCAAAAATAAATCACATCTGGGCCAGAATATTGTACCCAATAGTCAAGCCAGTCTTTTGCGACTTTCTCTTGTAGTTCTCTTAATGAATCTAATGCTTCTATCTGTTTCTTTGTCATGTCCAAATTCCTTTTTTAAGTTAATTAGTTAAATCGAAATTATTGCAAATGCTCAGGAGGAGATGTGGTATGAGATTCTTTATCGACTTCTTCGAACAGATCACCTTCTTTAGGTTTTTGCATTTTGGTGATTTGATCGTTTAAATTTGAAATTTGTTTCGTTAAATTTGAAATCATCTTTGAACTTTGATCCTGATTTAGGGGAGAGGATATTCCCACTGTTTGTACAGCGTCTGAGGGAAGCAATTGTTTCATTAACTGTTTCATCTCTTGTATATCCTTTTTCAGCTTATCAATATCTGCTTTTGTTGAGTTTTTTGCTTCTTCTTTTAAAAGAAATCCAAGTTGTCCATTTGGTTCAATTGTGGCCCATTTAACATCACTAATTTTTGATATTTTGTTCAAACGCAATTGCGTTTCTAATTGGTCGACAGTTAAGCGTACTTGTCTCAAGTTATCAAGATTCAAATTCCCATCTTCAATTAAAATTTTAGACGTTCCTGTAATCAATTTTTCTAATGGGTTGAACTTTAACTGACTGTATTCAATAACAATAAGTGTTATCACAAGCATAGATCCTACAAATAAGGTGGACCATATGTTTTCACCTGCAAGTGGTTGAATTAATAGGGAGCCAATTCCAATCATAATGACGGTTTGTGCGAGTGTCATTTGTGATATTGACTTTCTTCCTGCCACTCGTAATAAAACAGTACCAGCAATGACAATAATGATTGATTTCCAAATCCATTCTGTAACATCTATGCCGAAGATTTCCGTACCCATAATTGTGCTCCTTTTTTTGGAATCGTTTTTAGACTTTCCTAAAAAAAGAAAGATATCCTCTATAAGGAAAAGAACCTACACTAGTGTTTACACCTAGCATAGGTTCATCTTTATTATTTTTTCTTTCGATCTTGATACGCCTTTCGTTCCCATTGTTTTAATGATGGATAAGGATCAAACGACCATTCTGTAATACCGTTATCTCGGTACATTCCGTAATGCAAATGAGGTGGGAACTTACCTTGCGTGCCTGGTTTTCCGTATCCAGAACTTCCACAATACCCAATTACTTGTCCAGGCTCTACAATTGTCCCTTCTTCAATTCCCTTTTCAAATCCACTTAAATGGGCGTAATAATGGTAAATGTTATCCAAGTCACGTATACCAATACGCCAACCACCATACTTATTCCAGCCTTTAATTTCTACTCTCCCATAAGCGGTTGCACGTATAGGGACATTATATCCAGCAAAAATATCTGTTCCCTCATGGATTCTACGACCTCCCCAACCACGGCGATCTCCCCACGTATTTTTATAGCTATAGTTATAATTTAAAGGCATTGGAAACGCATGCTCTCCAAGGTCTAGCGTTTCATATTTCTCATAAACTTTCGCATGACCATGAACGATTCGAACCGATTGATCTCGTTTGTATTTCTCCCAAAGAGCAATACGAAAATCCTCTTCATCAAATCCATAGCCTTCAATATGATGAGCCAACGTATAGAGAACATCCTCATCATTCGTACGCTCAGCTCGTCCATCTCCATCCCCGTCTAACCCTTTTCCTCCAAACATTTGGATAGAAAGTGGGTGTGTATCTTCTTTATTTGGGTTTAGCTTTCCAGCCCATTCCTCTTCAGAGAAATAAATGGCTATAAAACCATCTTCTTTTGGGCGGTCTTTGCGAGCGCGACGTAACCCTCTTTCGTACGTGTCAACAGCAGCTAAATACTGCCAAGGTACATTTGTGAGTGTTTCTACTTTTTTGTAGAGATCCATTCTCTTTTCATAAATCTGTTCATTCGTTAAGTCGTCTTTCTCCGCTGCATGTGAGAGACAGGGAAGAGACACAAACATTGCAATAAGTGCTAAGATGATGATCCTTTGAAATCTCATGTCAGTCTCCTTTCTACCTTTGCCAAACCTGCTGGTAACTCGTCCGTGATTTCTCTTTATATAGTGTGGGAAAAAAAGCTTGAAAAATTGGAGAGAATGATTGGAAATTTTGTGTCTTCGTTTGGTTATTTTTCTAAAATCATGATAAAGTAGAGGAGGGAAAAGTATTTGAACGAGTGATAAATAGGAAGACTGGATGGAGTTGAAATAAATGGCAAAGAAAGAAGAACATTTACGTAAACCGGATTGGTTGAAAATAAAATTAAATACAAATGAATCTTATACAGGCTTAAAGAAGATGATGCGCGAGAACAAGTTAAACACCGTTTGTGAAGAAGCTCGTTGCCCGAACATTCATGAGTGTTGGGCTGTTCGAAAAACAGCAACGTTTATGATTCTTGGTGATATATGTACGAGAGCTTGTCGTTTCTGTGCAGTGAAAACAGGCTTGCCAAATGAACTTGATTTACAAGAGCCTGAACGCGTAGCTGAGTCAGTTGAAACGATGGGCTTAAAACATGTTGTTATTACAGCTGTTGCTAGGGATGACTTAAAGGACGGCGGATCGGCTGTTTTTGCTGAGACGGTTCGTGCGGTACGTAGACGAAATCCATTCTGTACGATTGAAGTTTTGCCTTCTGATATGTTAGGTAGCATGGAGAACTTACAAACATTGATGGATGCTCGTCCTAATATTATGAACCATAACATTGAAACAGTTCGCCGCTTAACACCGAGAGTTCGTGCGCGTGCTACATATGATCGTACGCTCGAGTTTTTACGTCGTGCCAAAGAGATGCATGCTGATATTCCAACAAAATCGAGTTTGATGATTGGACTAGGGGAAACGAAAGAGGAAATTATTGAAACGATGGATGATTTACGCGCAGCTGACGTAGATATTATGACAATCGGTCAATATTTACAGCCGACGAAAAAGCATCTAAAAGTTCAAAAATATTATCATCCTGATGAGTTTGCTGAGCTAAAAGAAATCGCACTAAGCAAAGGATTTAGCCATTGTGAAGCAGGTCCACTTGTTCGTTCTTCTTACCATGCTGATGAGCAAGTTAATGAAGCTCAAGTTCGAGCAGAAGCAAAAAAAGTAACGAATCAATAAGAGCAAAAGAGGCTGTTCCAAAGGTTAAAAATCAACCTTTAGGACAGCCCTTTTTATTAGTTTATCGGTCCATGAGACGTCTTTGTTTAGACTGCATAATGTTAATATTATCGTCAGTATTTTCGTTATATTGGCCCTGAGGTGACTCAAGTTGCATCATTTGAATTGTTTGCTCAATTGTTCTTTCAATATCAGAAGTAGCGGAAGTCAGATGTTGGAATCGTTCAATTTCATCAAAATGATCATGATTATCTGAAATGTAAACTTCATAATATCTAGGAACAATGGAGAGCGCACTACGTTTCACTTGGTCGGCAACATATTCACGATTATCTGCTTGAGCATCATACGCAACAAGAACATATTTATCTGTTACAAGAGTACCGGCTTCACTAATGACATCATTTGTTAAAACCATTCGTGTAACGGCATCGGATAAACGTTCACGATCAATGACTGGGATCACTTCTTGATTACCACGCATCACAAGCTCTCTTTCATAGCGTGAATAACCAAAATGATTATAATCGTCTGTTGCATTAACTTGGTTGATAGGAGAATAGCCTCCATTTGGTTGATGACTGTCATAATTAGAGGTGCGTTGCAATGTTTGACCTTGTTCAGGTAACTGACAACCTGTCACAAGCATCATCGTTGCAAGACCACCGACTAGTAACGATTTTTTTAACATAATCAAACCCCCTCTCTTTTCAGATTGACCAGAAAGAGGCTCTTTTAGAGCTAGTAAATGATGGTGCTTTTTAGGGAGATGGAAAAGCTCTTGCAAGAAGAGCGGCGTTCTATGCTATAATTAGGACAGTAAAAAATAAAGAGGTGAGCCACATGGTTCGCATACAAGGGATGCAATTTGAAATTGTTGAAGATGTAAAAAATGGCTGGAATGAAGAAGCTTTTAAAGCTCGATATGCTGACGTGTTAAATAAGTATGATTACATCGTTGGAGACTGGGGTTACAATCAGTTAAGACTAAGAGGCTTTTTTGAAGACAAACATAAGAAATCAACACATGATACAAAAATTAGTACATTGCCGGATTACTTATACGAATATTGCAATTTTGGTTGTGCTTACTTTGTGATTAAGAAAGTAAAAGAAGAAAAAAAAGAAAAGAATTAAAGAGGACACTGAAAAGGTTGGTTATGACCATCTCAGTGTCTTCTAGGCATTCGCTCTGTGAAAGAGAGGGCCTAAAAAGTCGCTTCGAATCCGCTACCGGGATGGGGGGCACGCTTTCCGCAGGCGGGCGTGGAACTAACCGGCTGCGCCGGTGGATTTCCACTTGCCCTTCCTCCTGCAGGAGTCGGCCCTCCCATCCCGTCCGCTTTGATGAGAGGGAGGAGAGGAATTTTCTTCTCTTCAACGATCAACAGAAAATTAGAATAGGCCATTTCTCCTCCAAGTAGCGGAGGGGAATGGCCTATTCTTTATTCAAATTTCCAAATCAGTTAGGCACTTTAGTTATTTGACAGCTTCGCACAACGTTGGAGCCATTATAAGCACTAAAAGGTTGATTTACCCTTTTCAGTGTTTTTTAGTCATTCGTTGTGTAAGGAGGTTCCTCATTTTTGTTGGGGTCATCATGAGTAGGGTGAGCCCCAGGGAATTGCCTCGGTAAATTTTGGTGTAATGATTTAAACTCATAGTTAAATGCACTATAGTAGCGTTGACCTGGTTCCCATGGTGTAGATTTATTGGAAACCGGTTTGTCCTTATTGATAGGTGAACCGTAGGGCCCCTCAGGAAAGTCTTCCGCAGCAAGGAAATTTCGCTGTGTTTCAACATTGGAAAAGTCGAAATACTGTTGTTCCTCTTTGTCTGTCATAAAAAAGACACCTCCTATTCATATCGTAACCGAAAGAGGTGTTTTTTATTTTCCTGTACTTTAAGACACAATTTCGTACAAAAACGAACGCAGTTCTGCTGCCTCTTCTTCAGATAAGTGAAAGGCATGCTCGATATATCCAGGCTCATCTAAGTCATCTGATCCGATAATGGCAAAGCGGTTGGACTGTACATCTAGAACAAGTTGTTTTCCGTAATATCGACTAGAGTTAATGATAGCAAGGTCAAAACGTTGTTGTTCTCCCATGAAACTAACAAAACGAGTACGTGTTTCTTCGACATCATCATATAAAAAAAAGCGTTCAGACATCCTTGGTTGCCCCCTTTAGTATGTATGTTAAACATCATATCATGAGTTGTCGATCTGTTGAACAAATCATTGCCTTAGGATTTTATGCCGTTGTCCTCCTGTTGTTGTATACTATGGGTAAGGATCAAGTAAACATCTAATGGAAAGCGGAGGGGTTACTATGTATTTTGTAGATCGAGATAAAATTGAACAAACGCTTGTTTATATGGAATCATTACAAGGTCAGTTGGCAACACTGACATCATATAGCAACTTGACTGAAAAGCTTGCGATCGAACGGATTGCATATGTTGTGATTGAATCAATAATTGATGTTGGAAATAGCATGATTGATGGATTTATCATGAGAGATCCTGGTGGGTATGAAGATATTATCGATATTCTAGAAGATGAAAAAGTTGTCAATTCGGACGATGCAAAAGCGTTAAAAGCAATTATTGGTATGCGTAAACAACTGATAGCTAATTATGACACTGTTAATCATGAGCAAGTCGTGAAGATTTTGCTACAACACGATTCTGCTTTGTCTCAATTTCCTCTAGAGGTTAGAAGGTATTTAACGGAAGAATTAGGACCAGTGAGTGCGTTTTTACCGGATAAGAAATAAGAGTACATAGGACTATGAAAACGGATTCAGGGAAGAGTGCAATGGCTCCGCACACCTTGCGCCAGTTAGGAGAAGAGCGCTCCTATTTGGCTTAAAAGAAAGCAGCGGGTTCACGTTGCTACGATCCTTGAGAGAGCGGGGAAGAAGCTTATTCGTTGGAGAGTGGCAATGGCTACGCACGCTGCGCGCCAGTTAGGAGAAGAGCGCTCCTAACTGGCTTAAAAGATGGCAGCGGCTTCGCTGTTGCTTCGAACCTTGAGAGAGCGGGGAAGAAGCGGATTCGAGGAAGAGTGGCAATGGCTACGCACGCTGCGCGCCCGTTAGGAGAAGAGCGCTCCTAACTGGCTTAAAAGATGGCAGCGGCTTCTCAGTTGCTCGATCGCTTAGAGAGCGGGGAAGAAGTCGATTCAGAGGAGAGTGGCAATGGCTGCGCACGCTGCGCGCCCGTTAGGGGAAGGGTGCTCCTAACTGGCTTAAAAGATGGCAGCGGCTACGCAGTTGCTCGATCGCTTAGAGAGCGGGGAAGAAGTCGATTCGGAGGAGAGTGGCAATGGCTGCGCACGCTGCGCGCCCGTTAGGGGAAGGGCGCTCCTAACAGGCTTAAAAGATGGCAGCGGCTTCGCTCAGCTCTGAATGTTGAGAGAGCGGGGAAGAAGTCGATTCGGAGGAAAGTGGCAATGGCTACGCACGCTGCGCGCCCGTTAGGAGAAGAGCGCTCCTAACAGGCTTAAAAGATGGCAGCGGCTTCGCTCATTGCTTCGATTGACATTAAAGGGGGAAGGGCGTCCCCTTTAAGGTCAATCTCTTGCTTTTTATTGTTCTTTGCATACAATGGGGGTAAGGATGGTGATCGTTGTGAGGAATGAGGCGAACTCTACACGTCAAGTCATCTTAACGTTGTTAAAACGAAATCAGGAGTTGACGGTTTCTAGTTTGGCTACGGAGTTAGAAGTGACAGAGATGGCTGTTCGCAGGCATTTACGTGAACTTGAAAAGGATGAGTTGATTGACTCTAGGCTAGTTAAACAAGCAATGGGGCGGCCTATACACAAATACTTTTTAACTGAAAAAGGAAGCGAGACGTTTCCACGTAATTACAGCGATCTTTCATTAGGAATTCTTCAAGATGTAGAGCAAGTAAGTGGAAGTCAAATGGTTGATCTCTTGTTTAAACAACGAAAAGACCGGCTTTTTGAAAAGTATGAATCCGTCATTAAAGGATCTTTCGCTGAACGAGTAGAAGCTCTTGCTCGTGTTCAAAGTGAAGGTGGATACATGGTTGAGTATAAAGAGCTTGAGGATGGGGAGTACGAATTTATTGAGTACAATTGCCCGATTGCTCAAGTGGCAAAAGAGTATCCGATTGCTTGTACATGCGAACAACAGTTGTTTAAACAATTGCTTAATACAGAGCACGTTGAACGAACTTCATGTATTGCAAAAGAAAATACGGCTTGTTGTGTTTATAAAGTGAAAAAGCCATAGGAGAGGGATCATGAAAGGATACAAAGGATTTTTAATAGACTTAGATGGAACGATGTACCGTGGAACTGAAAAAATTGATGAGGCCGTTACGTTTGTAAAGGAATTGGAAAAAAGAGGTCTTCCGTATTTATTTGTTACAAATAATTCCACGAAACGTCCAGACCAAGTTGCGGAGCATTTACGAGAATTCGATGTACCAGCAACAACGGAACATGTTTTTACGACAAGTATGGCAACGGCAACCTATATTTCTGAACAGAAAAAAAAGGCTCGTGTATGCATGATTGGAGAAGAAGGGTTAAAACATGCTCTTGAAGAAGAAGGACATCAGATTGTTGAGTCAGATGCTGACTTTGTTGTAATGGGGCTTGATCGTGCGATTACGTATGAAAAGTTAGCAACGGCTGCTCTTAATATTCGAGCGGGGGCAACGTTTATTGCGACGAATGGGGATGTAGCTCTTCCAACTGAACGAGGGTTGTTACCAGGTGCTGGTTCTCTTATTTCTGTTCTTTCTGTGACAACAGGGGTGACACCTAAATTTATTGGGAAACCAGAATCCATCATTGTTGAACAAGCCTTAGAAGTGATTGGCTTAACAAAGGAAGAGACAATTATGATTGGTGACAATTATCATACTGATATTTTAGCTGGAATTCGGGCGGGAATGGACACATTAATGGTTTACACAGGTGTTTCAACGAAAGATCAAGTTGAAGGTTTTGAAGACAAGCCTACTCATGCCATTGATACACTTGCTGAGTGGACGTTGGAGTAGTAGATAGAGTATGTAAAGACGAAAATCACATTGGTTTTCGTCTTTTTGCTGTACCTGCGGTTACAATTTTGTTTTTTTAGAGTTATCAAATAATGGGTGATAACAAATGTTGACATTTCGTATACAATTGTATACATTAAAGTGGTGGATGACTTGTATACATATGTATACGGAGGAGGATGCTTGATGAAAACGGAAAAATGGAAAGACTTTAAGAATGAAGGAGACTATCGAAGTGGACGTCATAAGGGCAAAGGTCATAGTCGACAACATGGACCAAAGACCTTTCGTAGAGGAAGAGCCATTGCCTTTTTAGAGATGATGAATCTTAAGCGTGCAACGATTAAAAAACAACTAGACGAACCAGAATTTCAATCGATTCATCAAATCTTAATTGGAGAATTAAAAGCGATAGACTTGGTGATTAATGAGTTTAGGCAATTATTTGAGATTCATGAAAATGAAATTCTAGATCCTTCTATGGTGGAGAGTAATGAGTCACAAATGGATGAGAAAGGGGAGGGAATGAATGAAGAAAATTAATCAATATATTGATTCGGTGTTTTATAGTGAAGATTCTCTCTTAGAAGAAGTCATTTCATCGATAAGAGAGAACGGAATGCCCTCTATATCTGTTTCTCCCTCATCAGGGAAATTTCTCACCATGTTAGTATCCATTTCAGGGGCTAAAGATGTGTTGGAAATAGGAGCTCTTGGAGGCTATAGTGGCATTTGCCTAGCTAGAGGATTTGGCAGTGAAGGAAGATTAACCTCTTTAGAATTAGAGGAAAGATACGCTAGCTTAGCAAAAAGCAATGTAACGAAAGCTGGATTTGGTGATCAAGTAACCTATATGACGGGGGAAGCGTTACTAAATCTTGAAACATTACTAAGCAATGAAAAACGATTTGATCTATTCTTTATTGATGCAGATAAAGAAAATTATGAAAATTACGTAGAATATTGCATTAAATTGGCGTTACCAGGTGCTTTAATTGTGATGGATAATGTACTTGCGAATGGTAGTGTAGCAGATGAGGAGATTAAACCGAAACGTTATACAGAATTAATGAAGAAATTTAATGAAACGGTAGCCAATCATCCTAAGTTAGAATCGTTACTAATCCCCATTGGTGATGGAATGACGATAGCGAAGGTGAAAATATAGAGGAATGCTAGCCATCTGAAATAAAAGAAAAGTGCTGTCCGAAAAGGTCAAACTCACCCTTTTTGGGACAGCACCTGTGCTAAGCAGCCTTTTTCTGATTTTGAAGAAACAGGCGAATATCGCGGTTTCCGATAAACTTATGGCTCTGATCATCCCACAGCTTAAATTGTAACGATTTCAAGCTAGTTCGTAACGTCAACGTTGGAACATCTTGAAGCTTTGGATCACTATAATGGGCTGCTTCAAGGTGATAATTGGGAACGCGTGAATTTAAATGATGAACATGATGATACCCAATATTACCTGAGAACCATTGTAGGATTTTCGGCAATTTATAATACGAACTTCCTTTTAATGCAGCTTCTACAAAATTCCAATTTTCATTATGTTCGAAGTAGCCATCTTCAAATTGGTGCTGTACATAAAATAACCAAACACCAGAAAATGTAGCAATGTAGAAAATCGGCAATTGTACAAGAAGATAGTTTGTCCATCCAAGAGTCGTTCCTAAAACAACAACAATAGAGGCTAAGACAATATTCGTTCCCCACACATGTCGACGTTCTTTATTAGAAGCCCCTTTTGTGTTAAAGCGATAATCGATTAAAAAGATATATAATGGCCCGATAAGAAACATCACAATTGGGTTACGGTATGTTCGATACATAAAACGTTTAAATGGAGATGCTTGAGCATACTCTTGTAAAGTCAGTGTCCAAACGTCACCGACACCACGTTTTTCTAAATTCCCATTTGATGCGTGGTGGGTCGTATGACTTCGCTTCCACTGTTCAAACGAACAGAATGTAAACAGTCCAGTGAAGATCCCAACCATTTCATTTGCTTTACGGCTCTTGAAAAAAGAGTAGTGTGTACAATCATGAAAAATAATAAAGGTTCGGACTAAAAAACCAGCTGCTGGAACAGCAAATAACAAAGTTAAAAGAAACGATATTTCTAAACTCAAATAGGCTACGATCCATAAACCTATAAATGGTACGACAGATGTAAGTAACTGACGCACACTAATGGAAAGACGTGAATGTTCAAATGGAGCTAATTTTTTCTTCCATTCACGAATATCATGATTTGCTTTTTCACTCATTATTTCAATCACCTCAGGCTAATTTTATCAGATAACTAGAAAAAAACTATGTTAATTTACTGGAAGTTACCGTGTGACATGATTAAGGAAAAGGAGACCTCTGAAAAATTAACTCCAGATGAAGGACAAAAGAGAGAGAAGGAAGCATGAGAAATGTCCTTCATAAAGGTGATGAAGGACAAAGAAGAGCAGAAAAATATAAGAAATGTTCTTCATGAAGCGAATCTCTCTATACTAAACCTTTGTTACGAATTCAAAACAGGAAGACGAATCGTGACCTGGGTTCCTTCGTTTACCTTACTGCTAAAGTGAATATGGCCTTGGTGAGCTTCGATAATTCGGTAACTTACGGTTAACCCTAAGCCTGTCCCTTTTTCTTTCGATGAATAAAAAGGTTCACCTAAATTAGCCAGACGCTCCGCTTCAATACCATTACCATCATCATCAATTAAAATGTGAAGCATGTTTTCCTTAACTCCAACATGAATCGTAATGTGTCTTGATTCCGCTTCAATGGAATTTTTAATGATATTAATAAATAATTGCTTCAACTGATTTGGCTCACAGTTAATGAAAGGCAAGGCGGCATCATTGCTATAATGAATTTGAACATTATAGAGATTGGCTTGAGATTCTAATAACCATTTTACGCTAGCCATAATTTCGTTAATATCACATTGTTCAAATTGGACTTCCCGTGGTTTCCCTAAAGCTAATAGTTCACTTGAAATTTGATTAATTCTTTCTAGTTCATCGAGCATAATGGGGTAGTACGCTTGATTTTTATCGTCCTTTGATTGCATAAATTGAATAAAGCCTTTTATCGATGTTAAAGGATTTCGAATTTCGTGAGCCACACTTGCCGCCAGCTCACCAACAACGGATAATTTCTCTGTTTTTCGCAAACGCTTCTCTGTTTCTATTTCCTTTGTCACATCCATTGCATATCCAATGGCCCCTAATACCTCATCATCAATCACAGTTGGAACAGCAGTGCAGCGGAAGATCCGTTTCGTCCCATCTTTGTGGTTAATCGTTAGTTCTTCATTTACCCAATTTTTCTTGTTTTTTAATATGTTTTTAAAAGCGTCGATTGCTTTCGCTTTGCTGTCTTGATTAATGAGTGGTAACAGAGAGTTTCCTAAGAATTCGTCTTGAGAAAAGCCTGTCATTTCCTCAAATTTAGGGTTTAATTCCAACACGTCGCCTTGACGGTTGACGATGAAGACCAATTCAGGATTAAATTCTACAAGGGATTTGTAATTTTGACGGCTTTTCTTTAATTTTCTTTCTGCTTTCACTTGTTCGGAAATGTCCCTTCCCATGACGACTAACTCTTTACGAGAACCATTTTCGTGAAAAATAGGAATTTTTATTGTATCAAATGTTTTGGTTGTACCATCAGGAACAGGGACTTGCTCAATACACCGAGAAACTTTACCATATCTCCAAGCTTCTTCATCAGACTGTTCACAATAATAAAAGGCTTCTCGGTAAAATTCACTGTACTCAGCTAGTTCTCTATCCTTTTTCCCGATATAATCCACATGTTCAATTTTAAATAGTTTCAAAGCAAAGTCATTCGCTTGTGTCCATCGACCTTGTCCATCTTTAAAATTGACAAAATCAACCATTGAGTTAATAAGAACTTCTAGTTTTTCTTTTTCCGCTTTGACATTTTCACTTTCTTCTTTTTTATTAAAAGCATAATAAATGAAACAGCCAGATAATAAAACAAAAATCATTCCTTTAATTTGTTGAAGCATTATATAAACATTCACATTAATGGCGAATAATTGACTGACGATATAGTCTGTACTAAAAATCCAAATCATACCTAAAGTCAAATAAAGCAAGACTTTTCTTTTTTTATTTATCATTATAATCCCCCGACATAACAGTCTATCCTTATTTTATCATCAACAGGTAGTTTGTGGGTTAACAATTTATTCCCATTTTTCAATGTTATAGCGAGGTAAAAAAATAATGCCCCAGAAGGTTTCCATGAACCTTCGGGACATCATTTGAAATAAAATAGATGCGATATTACTCTGTGTTGGCAGCACGGTGGGCAAGTCGGCTTGAGGCAGCTGCCGCAATTGCACCAACAATATCATCTAAAAACGTGTGACAACTTCCTGATTGTTTGTCATTTAATTTTTCTAAAATTCCAGGTTTTTGTTTGTCGATGTAACCATAATTAGTAAAACCTATCGAACCATAGACGTTTACGATCGATAAGGCAACAATTTCATCAACGCCATACAAGCTTTCATCACGATCAATAATTCCTTGCAATGGTTCATCCAGTAATTTTTTCTCAGCAAGAACATCAAGTTGGATCCCCGTAATAATCGCGTTTTGTACTTCACGCTTACGAAGTACTTTATCCACATTATCTAAACAAACATCCAATTGTAGATCTGGGTGGTATTTTACTTGCAGAAAATAGACAAGCTCGGCGATGTCGTCCAGTGTTACTCCTCGTTCGACTAACCAATTCCTTGCTTTCGTTTCTACTTCGTCCATTACTCTTTTTGTCATCGAAACACCTCCGTCGGCATTGCCTGAATCTGACTTTAGGCTACTACTAGTCTACTGTCCTTATACACATTTTATTCATTTGGGTCATAGACTAGGTAAAGGAATATGGTTAGGGAGGGAAATCGATGTTTGAGAGAAATCTCTATGATGGTTATGGGATCTACTGTGAGAGACGGTTCTCCATTGGGCCATACGAAGGGTTTGAGGCCAACGGGAAATCGTATATTCTTTTGCCAAAAGAAGAATGTATGTCACAAGAAGATGAGATGACGGCATTTACCGATTACATGCGTTCTGTAGGAGATTTATCTGTACTAGAACCTCTATTTACGTTACAGAGAAGAAGGGCGGCATTGATTGATGGCCAAGAGGTGTATGTGTGTCCATTGCCTAGCACAGCAGAGCACAGTGAACGTGGCTTTCGTTTTCAAACACCAGAGGAAAAAGGGGCTCACTTAGCTGCAGTCCATCATTACGGAAAACAATTCTCGTATCAGAGGAAAGGGTTTGATTTCTTTGGGCAATGGCCTAAGTTGTGGGAAATGAGATTAGAGCAATTAGAAGGATGGTATCAGCAAGTGTTATTTGAGCGACCGCAGTCTTATGTTGATGAGGCCTTTTTGTTTTCCTATCCATATTATATGGGGCTAACGGAAAATGCGATACAATATGCTGTTGATGCGACACTAGATGATCCTTCGCGTGATCAGGAAAAGCCTACAATTTGTCACAGGCGCTTTAGTGACCGGTCGTGGATTGTGTTATCTGAAGCTGGCGATATTGTCAAAAGACCAACTGAATTTGTCTATGACCATCCATGTCGCGATTTGGCCGAATGGACACGTGACCAGCATTGGAATGAAACCGAATTTCCTTGGGAAAAGCTACAAGCTTTTTTAAGTGGGTATGAACAATATGAGCCACTTTCTACGTATTCTTGGAAGCTTTTATACTCTAGATTAGTGTTTCCTCTTCATTATTTTGAGGCGATTGAATCGTATTATCGGAGTCAGATGAAGGAAGAAAAAATGCAACTTGGGCAATCTTTTTTTACCATGCTTGATGCGGAACATAAAAATGAACGCTTTTTAAAAGAGTTTGCTTCGTCTGTACTTACTACTAAAGGAATTGGAACGAAACAAGTGCCACCAATTGATTGGTTATAACGACAATTAAACATGCTGAAAGCCATCTTGGAGGTGTTCTATAGGGCTTTGAAGAAGGAAGAACGACCTTTTTCAGTACCCCTTTTAGAACACCTCTTATTTTTCTGAATTTTATCAAATTTCCTATTGTACTTCATGAAAAAGAGGTCTATAATGTCCATTATAGATAAACAAATGTACTTTTTAGGTAAACGTGAATAGAGTATGGAAGAAGGAGTGGAGAGAGTATGTCAGCAGCGGAAGTTCGCGTCGGATTACTGGGGTTAGGAACAGTGGGAACAGGAGTTGTTTCCATTATTAGCCGCCACCAAGATGAATTGCGTCACCAAGTCGGCTGTCCCGTTACGGTGAAAAAAGTTCTTGTTCGTGATAAAGAAAAGCAACGTCCGGTGGATCTAGATGATTCGCTTGTGACGGATCAAATAGAAGATGTTCTTTTTGACCAAGAGATTGATGTGATCATTGAAGTAATGGGAGGGGTCGAATCTACTCGCGAGCACTTACTAACTGCTCTTCGAAACGGAAAACATGTTGTAACAGCAAATAAAGATTTAATGGCGTTATATGGGGCAGAACTATTACAAGTTGCGGCTGAAAATGGATGCGATTTGTATTATGAAGCAAGTGTAGCAGGTGGAATTCCGATTTTACGCAGTTTAAGCGATGGTTTATCTGCGGATCGTATTACAAAAATGATGGGTATTGTAAATGGAACGACCAATTACATTTTAACGAAAATGACGCAAAATGGGAGTTCTTATGAAGAAGTACTAAAAGTAGCACAAGAATTAGGATTTGCTGAAAGTGACCCAACTGCAGATGTAGAAGGTTTAGATGCAGCAAGGAAAATGGCGATCCTAGCAACACTAGGGTTTTCGATGAATGTTAGCTTAGATGATGTCTCGGTAAAAGGGATTTCATCTGTGACGAAAGCAGATCTAGATTACTGTGACCAACTTGGTTATACTATGAAGTTAATAGGACTTGCAAAGCGTGATGAAGGTCGTGTTGAAGTAAGTGTAGAGCCAACCTTGCTTCCAAAAGAGCATCCGTTAGCATCGGTCCATAATGAATACAATGCTGTTTATGTATACGGAGAAGCAGTAGGAGAGACTATGTTCTATGGTCCAGGTGCTGGATCCTTGCCAACAGCAACTGCTGTTGTCTCTGATTTAGTTTCTGTGATGAAGAACATGCGCTTAGGTGTGTGTGGCAGAGCGGTCCAAAAGCCTTTACACGAGCGAGTGCTAAAGAAAGACTCTGAGATTGATTCAAAGTATTTCTTACGGTTACGTGTAGTCGATAAGGCGGGGACGTTCCAAGCTGTTACGAGTTTGTTTGCTACTCACGAAGTAAGTTTTGAAAAGCTTTTGCAGCTTCCAGTTGAAGGTCAAGAAGTAGCGGAAGTGATTGTGATTACACATCATACTACAAAAGAAAATTATAACCAGTTATATAAAAAATTATCTGAGCTTGATGTCATTGAATCGATTGAAAGCTGTTATCGTGTTGAAGGAGGACGCTAGAAATGAGTCGTTGGAAAGGGTTAATTCAAGAATACAAAGAATTTTTGCCGGTTACAGAGGAGACACCTCTTCTTACATTACATGAAGGAAATACACCACTTATCGAGCTTGAGCAATTATCGAAAGAGTGGGGCGTAAAGGTTTATGTAAAATATGAGGGATTAAATCCGACTGGTTCGTTCAAAGACCGTGGGATGGTGATGGCTGTTGCGAAAGCAAAAGAAGAAGGTAGCAAAGCGATTATTTGTGCTTCGACTGGAAACACATCAGCTGCTGCTGCGGCATACGGAGCAAGAGCAGGACTAAGATGTATTGTGGTTATTCCAGAAGGAAAAATCGCGTTAGGAAAGCTTGCTCAAGCTGTTATGTACGGAGCAGAAGTGCTAGAGATTAAAGGGAACTTTGATAATGCACTTGATATTGTTCGTGAAATTAGCAAACAAGAGCCAATTACGCTCGTGAACTCAGTAAACCCATACCGTATTGAAGGTCAAAAAACAGCAGCTTTTGAAATTGTTGATGCGCTTGGAAAAGCACCAGATGTGTTAGCAATCCCAGTCGGTAACGCAGGAAACATTACAGCTTACTGGAAAGGATTCAAAGAATACCACGAGAAAAAAGGAACAGGGCTTCCTGAAATGCGTGGATTCGAGGCAGAAGGTGCAGCTGCAATTGTTCAAGGGAAAGTCATTGAAGAACCTGAAACCATTGCAACAGCGATTCGAATTGGAAATCCTGCAAGCTGGGATAAAGCTGTAGCAGCGAAAGAAGAATCGAACGGTGCGATTGATTTTGTAACAGATGAAGAAATTTTAGAAGCGTATCAATTGCTTGCAAAAACAGAGGGAGTTTTTGCTGAACCGGCATCTTGTGCGTCAATTGCTGGCTTGAAAAAACAACTTGCTTCTGGAGAAATTAAAAAAGGATCGACGGTTGTTTGTGTCTTAACAGGAAATGGACTAAAAGATCCAAATACTGCGATTGATACAGTGTCGGTGAAACCAACGGTCTTACCTAATGATAAAGAAGCATTTCTTGCCCACCTTAAAGGTGGTGTAACATCATGAGCCAAGAACCATTTGTCATAACGGTTCCTGGTAGCTCAGCCAACTTAGGACCCGGCTTTGATTCTGTCGGGCTCGCTGTGAATCGTTACTTGACTCTTGAAGTTCACCCTTCAGATAAATGGTTTTTCGAATCTTCTTCTGTTGAATTACAAGGAATTGAAGAGGGGGAGGATAATTTAATTTACCTTGTGGCAGCACATGTTGCCAAAGAACTTGGTAAAGACCTTTCCCCATGTCATGTTGTTATGACAAGTGATATTCCGCTAGCTCGCGGACTCGGAAGCAGTGCAGCGGCGATTGTCGCTGGAATTGAGCTAGCCAATCAACTAATCGGAGAACCACTCTCTGTCGTTGAAAAAGTAAGATTTGCTAGCTTATGGGAAGGGCACCCCGATAATGTCGCAGCATCTGTATATGGGGGGCTTGTGATTGGGACTCATACAGAAAACAGTACCCATGTATTATATGGGGGAGTTCCTGAAGTCGATCTTGTTCTGCTAGTTCCTTCAGAAGAATTAAAAACAAAAAAAGCACGTGGTGTGTTGCCATCAGAACTGTCCTATAAGCAAGCTGTTCGCGCAAGTAGCGTAGCTAATGTTCTTGTAGCTGGTTTGTTGCAAGGGGATTTTGAATCTGTTGGGAAGATGATGAGTGAAGATTTATTTCACCATCCATATAGAAAAGAGCTTGTTCCTCACCTTGAAGAAGTGATCCGTGTAGTACAAGAAGAAACGTCGGCTTTTGGTGCGGCTCTAAGTGGTGCCGGTCCGACGATGCTTTGTTTAGCACCTTTGCATCAAGGTGAGGAAATTCAAAAGAAGTTGCAACGTCATTTCCCTAGTTTTGAAGTAGCTGTTTTAAGACCAGCGAAAGAAGGAATCCAAGTTAAAAAAGGAATCCAAAACAAGGAAACGTCGGCTCAAATTAGTTGAATAATCGATAATCATGGCGGGCAAACCAACAAAAAAAGAGGCCCGCCATGATTGATATTCAGCAACTAGAAGAAGGACAGCAAGTCTATATTATTTATCGCAATCCTCATACCCAAACCGTATCGAACGTTCAAGAAGCAACCATTGCGAGAGATCCCATGGATCCAAGTCGCTTATCGTTGTTGCTTTTTGACTTTTATCATCCAATTGAAGAAGATGATGCGATTTTTGCTTCTTATGATGAAGCGGAATCGATGTTTGAGGAATTTTATTTGTAAGGTTAGTTAGTGCCCATCCTAAAAAAAACCGCCCGACTTTATTTAGCCGGGCGGTTTCCTATTAAAAGACTTGCTCGATTTCCTTTACTCCAGGTACTTCCTCAAGAAGAGCACGCTCAATACCTGCTTTTAGTGTGATTGTTGAACTTGGGCATGAGCCACAAGCTCCAAGAAGACGTACTTTTACAATTCCATCTTCTACTTCTACGAGCTCAACGTCTCCACCATCACGTAGCAAGAAAGGACGGAGCTTATCTAATACTTCACTAACTTGTTCAACCATTTCAGTACTTGTTGACATTCAAAACAACTCCTTTCTACTATCTATTATAATGGTGTTGAGAAAAAAAATCCACGTTTCTGCTTGATTTTACGCATATGTACTAATGAAATATTGGAATGTAAAGAAAAAAGAGAGAAGCCAAAAACGTACCGTTCGTGTCCTGTTTGTTTTATAATAATGTTATGGAAAGTGGAGCGTGAAAGGCGGGGGATTTATGAAAATAAGTGTTTATGGGGCAGAAGAAAAATGCGCAAGTTGCATTCATCTTCCAAGTGCAAAAGAGACGATGGAATGGCTAGAGGCAGCGATAACGAGAAAATTTCCGTTAGTATCGTTTGATTTTGAATACGTGGATATAGAAGAGCCGCCTAATGATAAGACTCACATTCATTATTCTGATGCAATTAAGGATGAGGAGTATTTTTACCCTTTAGTCGTATTAGAAGGGGAAGTTGTTGCAGAAGGAAATCCGAATTTAAAAGAAATTTACGGGAAGATTGAGGAGTTAACGGAAAAGGATAAATAAAAATGAGTCAGATCTTTTATGGAGATCTGACTCATTTTTATATTACGATCCAGAATGGTATTTATACATCCAAAGAACACCGCTTTTTAATACACGAGGAACTCGACCGAGAAGGGTACGTTCACCCATTAACCCAAAGCCGTGTTTTTTTCCTAATGAACCTAACACGCCTTTTAGCTTAATGCGAGGTAACTCTTCAGGAAGTGGCTCGCCATTCCATTGTTTTTTTAGGATCATGACAATTTGTTCTGCTTGACCCTCTGCTAATTGAGCGCTTGGAGCATGAGGGAGGCTAGCACAGTCACCTACAATAAAAACATCTTCATCATTTGGTAAGAAGTGCTGTGGTGTTAAAATGACTCTCCCTTGTTTGTCTTTTTCGACATCCAAGTTTCGAACAACTTCAACAGGTTGAACTCCTGCCGTCCAAATAATGGCATCACAATGAATAGCTTCGTCATGATTATATAAAATGCCTTCTTCGACTTTTGTAATGTTAGCCTTATTAATCACATCAACTCCATGGTCGATGAACCAGTTTTGAACATACGTACTAAGTTTGCGTGGGAACATAGAAAGAATAATCTCGCCACGGTCAAACAATTTGATCGTTAAGTCAGGACGGCTTTCTCTGAGTTCACTTGCTAGTTCGACACCGCTTAATCCAGCACCAACAATTGAAACGACACCATTAGGACGAATATTGTTTAACGTTTCATAAGTCCTACGTGTTTTATCCATTGTTTGAATGCTATGAGTGAATTCTGGAGCACCTGGAACATTATGATATTTATCTTCGCAACCTAACCCGATAATTAATTTATCGTATGCAACAAAGTCACCATCTTCTAGCTCGACGACTTTCTCCACTAAGTTCACGTTTGTAATCGTTCCGTATTTGACTTTCAGTCGTGCGTCTTCTGGAAAACTAACACGTAAATGATGATCAGCTGCCGTTCCTGCTGCTAGCGCATAATATTCTGTTTTTAAACAGTGATATGGAAGACGGTCGACTAGCGTAATTTCAACATCTTCAGGCAAACCTTCTGGTAACAGACGTTGAAGTACACGCATTCCACCATAACCGGCGCCTAAAATAACGAGTTTTTTCATAAATGAATGTCCCCTTTTTTCGATAATTGCTTCAAGACTGGTTTCGACCAAAGTCATTACGTTTTCGAGCAAACGGGCTTTCGTAGGTTCTGATGCAAAATTTTGAATTCCATGTGTGATTAGGCTATGAATTATATGAGTCCATGTTTCAATGGAGGTAGTTGGAACAACTTCCCCTCTTTTTTTTGCATCTTGTAAAAGTTCATTCCAATGTGCAAAAAGAAGCGTTTGTTCTTTAAGAACATGATTCCACATTTCAATGGTTAATGCTGGATATTGATCAAAATCTGTTAAAATAAACTGCAAATACGATCGCAATCGAATTGAAAGTGGTCGGTTTCTTAAATGAGATTGCTTAACATATGGCATAACCGCTTGTAACAAGTCATTTGCAAGCGACTGCATAATGGAATCTTTAGTTGGAAAATGATTAAAGAAAGTTCCTTTTGCGACTTTTGCTCTGTTGGTAATCTCTTGTACCGTCGTACGGGAATAGCCTTTCTCTCGAAACAAAGCTAATGCAGCTTCCTCAATTCGTGCTTTTGTTTTGGCTTTCTTCGCTCGTTCGTTCATTTGTCTGCTCCTCACTAAAAGTGACCCTGGTCAGTTTTGATTATAACGAGAAACAACTAAAATAACAACAAATTTGTGAATTTTATTATAAGCGTTTTCAAAAAATGAGAATGGATGATAAATGAATCGAGAAAATGTTTTTAATCGACATAAATAGAGGTTGCTAATTGACTTCTTTCTTATGCGAGAGTAGCATAAAGAGGTAGATTAAAGAGGTGAGAGCAAATGCGTCCAATTATTGAATTTTGTCTTAGTAATTTAGCTAGTGGTGCCCAAAAAGCGATGGAAGAATTAGAAAAAGACCCAAACTTAGATATTATAGAATATGGTTGTCTAAGTAGTTGTGGAAATTGCGCAAGAGAACTCTTTGCTCTTGTCAATGGAGAATATGTCTCAGGTGAAACAGCTGAAGAATTAGTTGATCATATATATGCTTTTATGGACGAGAATCCAATGTTTTAATTTAGAAAGGATGTGAAGCAGATGGATGTCATTCCTTTTGTGAATACGTGGCCTTATGAACGAGTTTATGATGATATTTATCTGCAAACTTGTCCTTTTTGTAAGACGGATAATGTCTTAACGAATATGAAAAAGTCAGAATTTAAACGAGCTCAAGAAGGAATTAAGACTATCGTGATTTTGCCATGCTGTAACGGAAAGTTAACAATTTTAGAAGTAGACGACGATTATTTTTGGACGGATCAGCAGTTGAGAAGGGATTGAATGGACATGCATTTTACAAAGATGCACGGTTTAGGAAATAGCTATATTTATGTAGATTTATTTAAACAAACGCTTGATGAAGACAAACTCGCTTCTCTTGCGATTGAAGTAGCTGATAAAAATAAGGGGATTGGCTCAGATGGAATGATTCTCGTCTGTCCTTCTGATATAGCACCGGTCAAGATGCGTGTGTTTAACAACGATGGTTCCGAAGCGAAGAATTGTGGCAATGGCTTACGTTGTGTTGCTAAGTTTGCTTATGAGCATGGTTATGTGAAAGAGAAGACGTTTCAAATTGAAACATTAGGTGGTCTAGTTGAGGCGACTGTTCATGTCACAGATGAAGTCGTTCGTACCGTCACGGTGGATATGGGCAAACCGATTTTATCCAGACGAGAAATCCCTATGCTTGGAGATGAACAAGATCAAGTAGTAGCAGAAGCATTTGAAATAGATGATGATGTATGTCATGTAACGGCTGTTTCAATGGGGAATCCACATGCAGTGATGTTTGTCGATGATATTAACGAGGCGCCTGTTGACTTGATTGGGCCGAAGATGGAGAAGGATGAACGTTTTCCAGAATGGGTGAATGTTGAATTCGTCGAAGTCGTCTCTGAAACCGAAATTCATTTTCGTGTGTGGGAACGTGGATCGGGCATTACACAAGCTTGCGGAACAGGTGCATGTGCAGCAGTTGTTGCTTCCATATTAAACGGTTATTCTAAGCGAGGAAAAGAAGTAACGGTTCACCTCCTTGGCGGTGACTTAGGAATTACATGGCTTGATAACGGTCATGTGTTAATGACAGGAGCAGCGGAAGTCATATGTGAAGGTGTATTTGAGCGAAAGTGAAATTAAATAAATGTTTGTTTAAGTAAGCTAAAGGCCGCGGTGGCCTTAGCTTGCTTTTTTCTCGTCTTTAGGTGGAGGGTGATGAAAAGCGGTAAAGTAATAGCAGAGACAAAAAGGATATGACTGTCTTGGGGGAAAGGGTAACAGATGAAGTGAGAAGGAAAAAGTAACGTTGTCGGGGTGATGAAAAAGAGAAATGATGACGTTAGAGGGGGCAAGTAACGTTGTCGGAGTGATGAAAAAGAGAAAATGATGACGTTAGAGGGGGCAAGTAACGTTGTCGGAGTGATGAAAAAGAGAAAATGATGACGTTAGAGGGGGCAAGTAACGTCGTCGGAGTGATGGAAAAGAGAAATGATGACGTTAGAAGGAAGAAGTAACGTTGTCGAAGTGATGACAAAGAGAAATGGCGTCGCTAGAAGGAGAAAGTAACGTTGTCGAAGTGATGAAAAAGAGAAGGGATGACGTTAGAGGGAGATAGTAACGTTGTGAAAAAAGAGAGAAGGAGAAATGAGGACGTTATATGAGGGTATGAGTAGAGTAATGTCCTTATCCTTAGAGTGAAAAAAGAAATTGTTAAATGTTAAAAATGTGGAAAAGTAACAAAAAAGACTTTCCCAAACTAAACAGAGAAAGTCTTTTGTTACAATTTTAGTAAGTCTTAATAATATTGTAAAAAGTATCGCGCTCAACTGGGATTTTCCCTGCGCTCTTAATCAAATAAACAAGCTCCTCGCGTGTAATTCCTTGAGAAGTTAAAGCTCCAACTGCGTGAGAGATACGCTCTTCAATTAATGTTCCATGAATATCACTTGAACCAAACGTTAAAGCCATTTGTGTTAACTGAACACCAATGTTAATCCAATAAGCTTTAATATGGTCAAAGTTGTCCAACATTAAGCGACTGATGGCTAGGGTACGCATATCATCATAAGCTGTTGTACGGCGCTTAATACCAGCATTAACACTACGAGGCTGCATCGCAAGTGGGATAAATACCATATAGCCGTTTGTGCGGTCTTGTAGTTGACGTAGGCGATCCATGTGAATTAGGCGCTCTTCTTTCGATTCAATTGAACCATAAAGCATTGTTGCATGGGTCTTTAGTCCAAGGCTATGAGCAGTTTCATGTGCCTCAAGCCATTGGTCTGTTGATGCCTTGTCAGGACTCATTTTTAAGCGGTAACGCTCTGTTAAAATTTCTGCACCTCCACCAGGAAGTGTATCTAAGCCTGCTTTAATCAGTTCTTGAAGCACTTCTTTCATGGATAGTCCAGAAATGCGTGAGAAAAATTCAATTTCAGCTCCTGTATAGGCTTTTACTGTAACTTGAGGATAGTGCTTCTTCAAAGTACGAATTGTATCTAAATAGTAGTCGAATGGTACTTCGTGGTTATGACCACCTACAATATGAAATTCACGAATGTTATCATTCCATCTTTTTTCTACGTATTCTAATAATGCCTCACTATCCATTGTATAGGCGCCTTCATCACCTGGTTTGCGTTTAAATCCGCAGAAACCGCAGTTTGCTTCACAAACGTTTGTTGGATTAATGTACATATTCTCAATGAAATACACATTGTCTCCGTTTTTCTTATAATTCACTTGGTTCGCAAGTTGAGCAATTCCTAACAAGTCTGGACTATCGAACAAATAAAGTCCGTCCTCAATTGTTAGACGTTCATTATGATTCACTTTTTCTGCAATCGCTTGTAACTTTGTGTCTGTTAGTATTGTTCCCATCGTAAGTTTCCTCCGTTTCTAAAATAACCGTAACATATTTCCTATTTTCATTCGATTTTTTGAAGGATTATGAGTGTTTTTATAGAAATATATTTATAAGCCTCATATATTTTGCATTTTCTTGATTGCCTACTATTATACTATCAGAATAGGTTTAATGAAAGAAATAGAGTCAAGATGGTAAATGCGGTATACTTCTAAATATGGAAATATAGTGAAAAAGACTAGGAACGCTTGCATGCATTTCCACTTACTTGGTAAAATGGTACATAATGTGTGGTGGGTAAAGAGAACTGTAAATGGGGGGATGGTGGAGATGAGCAAAGTATTGAACAATGACGCTAGTATGGAAAAAATTGAAGAACTCCGTAAGAAAATGGTTGCCGCTGCTGGACAATACGGATTGAGTCATCCTATCGTTCTGCATTATAGTCAAGAACTAGATCGTGCACACAACAAAATTATTTTATTAGAAATGACCAGATCTAAAAACTGGGAACGTTCCCTGACTGTTTAAAATGGGTGAGCAACTCCCTTGAGGTTCAAATGATAACCGGTTATACTAATCGTAACAGCGATTAGGAGGGGTGTCATGATTACATTAACAGATGCAGCAGTAAGCCAAATTAAAGACATGATGGAAGCTGAAGGTGATCAAAGCTTAATGCTTCGTATCGGTGTAAAAGGTGGCGGCTGTAGTGGTCTTTCGTATGGAATGGGATTTGACTCAGAAAAGCATGAAGAAGATATTTTACTTGAGATAAACGGGCTTTCTGTCTTAGTCGATAAAGAAAGCGAACCAATCATAAAAGGGCTTGTAATTGATTATAAGCAAAACATGATGGGCGGAGGTTTTACAATCGACAATCCTAATGCTATTGCATCATGTGGATGTGGTTCATCATTCCGTACAGCATCGAATGCTGGTACACCAGAAGATTGTTAATAATGGAAAAGTTCGACCTTTCTACCTGTGTAGAAAGGTCTTTTTGTCGTTAATAAAAAGGTTAAAACGTTATTAGGAAGAAAGTTAGGAATTGCTGACTGGCTTATGCATAAGTTATTTCGGTTTCGTTTACATTAAGATTGTGTAGAAGAGAAGGAAAAGAAATAAATTTTTAAAAAAGTAATTGAAAATCATAACGAAAAGCCATATCATTATAGATGGGTTTTGTGACTTTTTTACGAAATTATTATGATAACTTGCTATTATTCTATATTTGTTCGTGAAAAGAATCACAATGTTGTTTTTCGGGGGAGAGTATAGTAAAGGTATAAAATAAATTAGAAGATGGAAGTGATGAACTTGAAGAAGCCAAATATCGTTCTTTTAGGCGCTGGTTATGCAGGTATGATTACTGCGGCTCGTCTTACAAAGCAGTTAGGCCACAATGAAGCAAACATTACATTAGTAAACAAGCATGATTATCACTATCAAACAACGTGGTTACACGAGCCAGCAGCTGGTACGTTGTCACCAGAACGCACTCGTATGCCAATCAACAGTGTACTTGATTTAAATAAAATTAAGTTTGTTAAGGACAGCGTTGTTGAAATTAAGCGTGAAGAAAAGAAAGTCGTTTTAGAAAACGGCGAACTTGAATTCGATTATCTTGTCGTTGGCTTAGGTTCTGAAGCTGAGACATTTGGTGTACCAGGGGTTCATGAATACGCATTTAGTAAATGGACAGTAAATGGTGCTCGTGAAGTGAAAGAGCATATTGAATATCAGTTTGCAAAATACAATAATACAGCTGAAAAGCAGGACGAGCTATTAACGTTTATCGTTGCAGGTGCCGGTTTTACAGGAATTGAGTTCATTGGTGAATTATCAGAGCGCTTACCTGAGTTATGTGCACATTATGATGTACCAAAAGAGAAAGTGAAAATGTATGTCATCGAAGCAGCTCCAACTGCATTGCCAGGATTTGATCCTGAATTAGTTGAATATGCAATGAACCTTCTTGAGAGTCGCGGTGTTGAGTTCAAGATCAATTGCCCGATTAAAGAAGTGACAGAATCAGGAGTTACGCTAGCGAGTGGTGATGAAATTAAATCAGCAACTGTTGTTTGGGCTACGGGTGTTCGTGGAAGTTCTGTCATTGAAAAGTCTGGCTTCGAAAACATGCGTGGACGTATTAAAGTAGATTTAGACTTACGTGCTCCGGGCCACGAGAACATTTTTGTTATCGGTGACTGTGCACTAATGATAAATGAAGAGATTAATCGTCCATATCCACCAACAGCTCAAATTGCAATGCAAATGGCTGAAGTTTGTGCGAACAACATTAAAGCACTAATGAAAGGCGATTCGCTTAAGCAATTTAAGCCAGACATTAAAGGAACTGTTGCATCACTTGGTGGAAAAGAGGCTATTGGTGTAGTTGGTACTAGAAAACTATTTGGTACTTCTGCAAACTTTATGAAGAAGATGATCGATAACCGTTATCTATTCTTATTGGGTGGACCTGCTCTCGTTGTAAAACGTGGAAAGAACCCAATGTAATAAAATCTAATATGAAATACAGAAAGCGGATGCAAAAAGCATCTGCTTTTTTGTGGTTAAAAAAGTGAGAAAAATTGAAAAATAAATAGTGGGAGTGTAATGTTTGCGCTTACATTAGTCGGTCAGATTATATGACTGAGTTTTAATTATGTAAAGATTCTGATAATATAATAGAAAAGAACAGAACTTGGAGGGAAAAGAGATGAAGCATCTATATACAGAAACAGTGACGGATCAATGTCCTTATTGTAAAGGTACAGGATATTTTCAACTTCTTCTTGGGGGAAGCGAAACGTGTAATCAATGTGATGGAGATGGAAAAGATGTGGGGAAAGAGTAAGAGAGTGACTGTTGTTTTCATTTCACCATTGTGAAATTGAACAAACGTCTCTCTCTTCTTTTTTAGGTTTTTTTACTGTTTTGCGAAAATGTTTTTGAAATTGCCACAAAGAATTCAAAGCATTGAGTTGACTTGAAACGTCCGTGTTCAGTAAACTTAATAAGAATACGGGGGTGCAAGATGTGAGTTTGCCGCAATTATTAATTTCGATGGTCCTGTTCCTTATTTTATTTTTTGGAATCGGATTTTTGTTAAATATGGTATTACGTTCCACATGGGTAATGGCTTTTGTATATCCAATAATTGTCATCTTGATTGTGGATAATGTTGGGTTTTTCGAGTACTTCACAGCGCCAGGAACATCCTTTTCCATGTTAGCTGCAGATTTACTCTCGCTTCAACTTGTTGATATTTTAGTGTTAACAAGTGGATTTATTGGAGCAATCATTGCTGGAATAGTCATTAAAATGCTCCGAGTAAGAGGATATCAAATGTTTTAATAAAGAGCTGACTCAAACAAAGAGTCAGCTCTTTTTATTTCCTGATTATTTCCGGGGGTCAGACCCCTCTTTAACACTGCACTTTGGTAAAGTTTTCTGTTTTCTGAAAGTTTCCGGCAATTAATTTGTATAATTTACTTTTTCTCTGGGGATGCTGAATTCAAGAGAGGAGTGAATTTTTGTGCTAAGCATGAAAGTTGTAATTGGTCGTCGGATTCTTATGAGCGGCCTGTTTATAGCGGCATTTTTTACTACATTTCAGACGTTTTCGGGTGTGAGTGCTGCTGAACTTCAACAATGGATGATGGGAAACTTTGAACAAGAACGTGAAGAGATCTTACATACAGCTAGGGACAATGCGCACAAAGGAACTTCATTTCGAGCACGATCATTGCCAGCTGTGAAAACAGAGGAAATGTCGATGTCACAGGAAATTGTTGCGTCTGAACCTGTTTCATTGGAGGAGGCAATTGATTGGTCTAAGTACCCGTCAGAGAAAGTGGTTGCGACAGGATATACAGCTGGATATGAATCAACAGGAAAAAATCCAGGAGATCCAAGTTATGGAATTACATTTTCGGGAGTACAAGTAAAGCGTGATGTGTATTCTACAATTGCGGCTGACCCGGATGTGTATCCAATCGGAACCGTTTTGTTCATTCCAGGCTATGGCTATGGAGTTGTAGCGGATACAGGCTCTGCGATTAAAGGGAAAAAAATTGACTTATATTATGAGACGGTAAGTGATGTCTTTAACAAATGGGGCAAGCAAGAAGTGGAAGTATTTGTGGTTAAAAAAGGCGACGGGAGCTTATCTGAAGAAGAGTTCAACAGCTTAAATGAAGATGAAGCCGTACAAGTATTTCGAAATCAAATGTTTGATTAAAATGAACGAAATGTATGACGTGTTAACTGGTTTACAGAGTAACACGTCATTTTTTTTCACAAACGTCTATTGTTTGAAGTCTAACGGGTCATGTCCGTCATCTGCAGGCATAACAGAAGGGTGTAAGAGATACGCCAATTTCTTTAAACCTAAAAGGAGACGAGGAGAAGGGCGGCAATAAAGTGGTTCTTCGAGAATATGTACTTGATTGGATTTCATCGCTTTCAAGTTCAACCAATTTGGTCGTTTCATAAGCAACTCAGGTTTTACTTTACTTGTTTGTACGCCTACCCAAGCTAAACAAATATGATCTGGGTTGTGCTGATACACATCTTCCCAATCCGTCTGAATGCTAGCTTTGTCCACATCACTGTAGATGTTTTTTCCTCCAGCAAGTGTGCTTATTTCTGTAAGCCAATTTCGCCCTCCTGGGGTGAAAACGGGTTTTGGCCACCATTCCCAGTAAAGAGTTTTTGCTTCAACCTTTTGTGCACATTGTTGATATGTATGTATAAAATGATCGTACTTCTCGGCTATTTGATTTGCCTGTTCCGTTTGTCCGGTCCGATTTCCTAAATCGAGAAGGTCATTTTTAATATCTGCTAATGATTGAGGATTGTAGACGACGTGAGGAATTCCTCGTTGCTCCAATTGCTCAATATTGCGTTCCATGCCGGGTACGCTAAGTGATGCGATTACCAGATCAGGCTTTAACGCCTCTACCTCATCCATTCGAATAGAAAGGTCCGGTCCTAATCTTGGAATAGTTGCTACGTTGGTTGGCCAATCAGAATAATCATCAACTCCAACCAAAGAGGATGATAGACCTAAGTAAGCAATGAGTTCTGTATTGCTTGGACATAATGACACGAGTCTCATTTAACTACCTCCCTAATTTTAAGTAACAAGTGCTTAGTGAATAATCACATGCAAAGTTAACGTAAGAATAATTCCGAGCAAGGCTCCAAAAAACACTTCAATCGGTTGATGACCAAGTAATTCCTTTAACTCTTTTCTTTTCTCTGTTTCTTCTTTTTTCGGCCATGATTTTACTTCTTCAACTAGTTTATTAAAATCGGTTACGAGTTGATTCAATACCGTTGCATGATACCCTGCGTGACGTCGAACACCTGTGGCATCGAACATAACAATGATTCCAAAGACAGCAGCGATGGCAAACACTGAGGAGTCTAGTCCAAATTCAAGAGCGATAGCAGTAGATAATGCGGTAACGGCAGCTGAGTGAGAACTTGGCATTCCTCCTGTACTAGTAAGCAATGACCATTCAACTTTTCTTGTCGCGATAAAATTGAGTGGTACTTTTACGAATTGAGCAAATCCAATAGCAAATAATGCTGCCCAAAGAGGGAAGTTGTGAAATAATTCCATAGTTACGTCCTTTCCTTACAAAACAATGATATTCTACTTACTTATTCCTCAAATATGTATATTTAAAACGCCATGAATGAAAAACATAGACATTGATTTTTTCAGGATCATCGAGTATATAAAAAATGAAATGAAACAAAAAATGATGGGAATCCTTAGCAAGATTGCGCTCTCCATTATATCATAAATTAGGCTTTTTATAGCATTAGTGTTCGTTAAGTCCCGACAATTTATCGATTGAATTTTCGTTTCGGATGTCGAAACAAGTAGAAAAGAAATGTATAATAAGGGTGTTAGAACAAAAAAGAAGGAGTGAAATCATGTTTAAGACTGCCGTTTTTAATACTAAAAACGAACATGACGTATTAGTTGTGGGAATTTTTGAGGGAGATGCTTTTTCCTCTGATGTAGAAACGTTGAATCAATCACTTCAACAGCAAATTTCCAAACTGAAAAAAACGAAAAAAATAGCGAAACAAGGGAAATGTACAAGCATTTATACGTTAAATCAAATTCAGTCAGACGTAGTGTATGTTATCGGATTAGGAAAAAAGAATGAAGCGACGACAGAATCGATCCGAGTAGCGCTAGCAAGTGCGAGTCAGCAGCTGACAAAAGAGAAGATGAGCAAAGTCGCGTTTCTTGTTGAAAGCTTTGCTAATGAATCAGTTGATCAACAAGATGTAGCTGTATTAATAGGAGAAGGACTAGCACTTGGTACTTATACCGTTGTCGACTATAAAGAGAAAAACAATGAAGTAGATGTAAGCATCGAGGAAGTCGTATTATACGGATCTGGTGAGCAATTGGACGAAGCCGCTACTGTTGGTTATACATATGGGCAAGGAACAAATTTGGCGCGGAAATTAGTCAATACACCAGGGAACCTAATGACTCCAACTGATCTAGCCGAGGAGGCTGTTGAAGTAGCGAAAAAGCACGGATTTGAATATGAAGTGCTAGAGCGAGAAGAGATGGAGAAGCTCGGAATGGGAGCATTATTAGCTGTCGCGGCAGGAAGTGATCAGCCCCCTAAAATGATTGTTTTAAAATATACGGGCAACCCAGAATCCGAAGAAGTAATCGGGCTAGTTGGAAAAGGGTTAACGTTTGATTCAGGTGGAATTTCGATCAAACCACGTGAGAACATGCATGAAATGAAAATGGATATGGGAGGAGCAGCTGCAGTTTTAGGAGCAATGGACATTCTTGGTTCTATTAAACCAAACGTAAACGTGTTAGCTGTTATTCCTTCATCTGAAAATCTTCTAAATGGTTCCGCTCTTAAACCAGGTGATGTCATTACTTCGTTAAGTGGAAAAACGATTGAAGTACGTAATACCGATGCAGAGGGCCGTTTAATTCTTGCTGATGGAATAACGTATGCCAAACAATTAGGGGCAACCAAGCTAATCGATGTGGCAACGTTAACAGGGGCTGTTATTATTGCACTTGGCGACTGTACAACCGGTGCGATTACAAATAATGAAGAATTTATGGAGGATGTGTTAGAAGCATCTGTTGAAACAGGAGAATGGATTTGGCGTTTGCCAAACTACGAGCCATATAAAAAAATGTTAAAAACAAGTGATGTAGCTGATCTGAACAATGCTCCAGGTCGAGCGGCCGGAAGTATTACAGCTGGATTGTTTGTTGGAGAATTTGCTGGCGATACTCCGTGGGTTCATTTAGATATTGCTGGAACTGCTTGGCAATCTAAAGCGACTGATCTTGGCCCATTAGGTGGGACCGGTGCAATGGCAAGAACGTTAGCACAAGTTGTGATTAATAAAGAAGAATAGGTTTACTCATTCAATTATTTTTGAAAACCTAAAGAATCTAGCTTAAAAAGACCAATCTCTGTCTCAATTTTCACATGTCAAACGTCCTGTAAAAGCACGTTTGACCAGGTGAAAGGGGACAAGAGTTGGTCTTTTTTGGAATGTCAAAAACGAGCATTTAAGAAGATACAAGCGTTGTGAAGAGGATTAGGCTAGATTTGAATTGTTAGCTAAGCTGAGGAGTAAATATCCATATTTAGGAGGAAACGAGCGTGGATATCACGTTTGAACTGGGAACGCTCTTCCAGTATCATTGAATTACTTGGTGTTTTTGAACTATTAAATGTAATGTGAAAATTCAGTTAAAAAGGAGGGAGACCACTCATTGAAAGCATTGCGAACGCTAGACCGATGGATTGTAAAACTCGAAGAACATATCCTGAGTTATTCTATTATTTTAATAGCTGTGATGGTTGTTGGGAACGTTATTAGTCGTGCTGTAGTAGGCTCGAGTTGGGCCTTTCACCAAGAGGTGAGTCGGTTTGCAGTGACGGTAGCGACCTTTATGGGAATAAGCTACGCTGCGAGAAAAGGTAGACATATAAGCATGTCGGCATTTTATGATTTGGCGCCTTTTCCGATTCGAAAAGCACTTGCGATCTTTATTCCAGCGTTAACATCTATCGTTCTCTTTACGTTGTCTGTGTTTGCATATGGCTATTTTATGTCTCTTGTTGAGTCAGGACGAGTTACGACAGCGATGCAAGTACCTGTGTATTTGTTTGCGATGTTTATTCCGGTTGGACTCATTCTTGGAGGTATTCAATTTTTACGAAATATGTGGGTGAATATTAAAGAGAAAGAAGTGTATTTGGCTCAAGAGAAAAAAGACTATTCATAAAGAACGAATATGATCAAGCTATGAAATTAAATAAAGACTGCGAGGAAACTGAGAATGATAGCAACTATGTTAACGATTATGATCGTTTTGCTTATATTAGGGTTCCCGATGATGATTCCAATGATTGCAGCATCGATTGTCGTAGTACTTTTCTTTATGCCAAACGTTGATCCAATGTTTCTTGTACAACAGATGATGGAAGGAATATCATCTTACGTTCTACTAGCGGTTCCGCTGTTTATCTTTGCAGCAGATATTATGTCTACGGGAAAAACATCGAAACGGCTATTAGACTTTGTTGGTGCGTTTGTAGGGCATTTGCGTGGTGGGTATGCGATCACAACAGCTGCAGCTTGTACATTATTTGGGTCGATTTCTGGATCGACACAAGCGACGGTTGTTGCGATTGGAACACCGATGCGCAAAAGACTTTTATCAGTAGGATATAAGGATTCTAGTGCGATTGCGCTTATTATTAATGCAAGTGATATTGCACTACTGATCCCGCCAAGTATTGGAATGATCATTTATGCTTTGGCAGCACCTCGTGTGTCTGTCGGAGATTTATTTATTGCGGGGATTGGACCAGGCTTACTTATTTTTGGAATGTTTGCTATTTATAGTTACATTCACGCCAAAATTTATAACATACCGAAAGCGAAAAAATATACGTGGAAAGAGCGTTGGGAAGTGACGGTTAAGGCTCTGTTTCCATTAGGATTCCCTGTTATTATTGTCGGGGGGATCTACTTTGGAATTTTTAGTCCAACAGAAGCTGCGGGGATTTCTGTTCTTTATGCATTAATTCTAGAATTAGTTATTTTTCGAACGATTAAGATTCCAGATGTACCACGAATTGCGTTATCTACTGGATTAGTAACGTCAGCGGTCTTCATTTTAGTAGCAGCAGGTCAAGCCTTCTCATGGCTAATCTCTTATGCTCGTATTCCGCAAATGTTAACAGAAACTGTATTAGGATCGGATCCAACGGCTCTGCAAGTGTTACTTATTGTAGCGATCTTTTTCTTCATAGGCTGTATGTTTGTGGATCCAATCGTTGTCATTTTAATACTAACACCGATTTTTTATCCAGCGGCAATGGCAGCTGGTGTAGATCCGATTCACTTAGGTATTGTGATCGTATTCCAAGCGGCGTTAGGTTCTGCTACTCCGCCATTTGGAGTCGATATATTTACCGCTAGTGCGGTGTTTAACAAGTCATATTTGGATGTTATTAAAGGTACACCACCGTATATTGTGATGCTTCTCATCGCATCGGTGCTTATTATACTATTTGAGGAAATCTCGCTTTTCTTATTATAGCTAGGTTCATAGTGACTTAGTTAGAGACCATTCCTATTAATAGACTATTTAAAAACACAGGGGGTATTTGATGTTTTTTAAAAAAAGAGGTTGGAAGTCATTTGCAGTAGCAGGAGCGTTGACGTTAGCACTCGCTGCTTGTGGAAGTGAAGAGGCAGGAACAGATGAAGGCGGAACAGATGATGGTTCTGATGTGGAAACAGGAGAAACGTATAACTGGCAATTCGTAACAGAAGAAGTACAAGGTCAAGTTCAGTACGAATATGCAGCAGAATTTGCTGAGTTAATTCATGAAAAATCAGATGGTCAAATCAATATTGACGTATTTGAGTTTGGTCAACTTGGAAGTGAAGTCGATCAAGTTGAGCAGTTACAAGCTGGGATTGTAGAATTTGCAATCGTATCTCCAGGCTTTACAGGTGGAATGGTTGCTGAAGGTCAAGTATTTGCTCTTCAATTCCTTTTCCCTGATGATCAAGAAGTAACTCAAGAAATTCTAAACACAAGTGAAGCTTTAAATACACAGTTAGCTGGAATGTACGAAGCACATAACATTAAGCCATTAGCATTTTTCACAGAAGGTGCGATGCAGTGGACTGGAAGCAACGAATTGCGTACACCTGCAGATTTTGAAGGATTCAAAATGCGTACTCAAGAATCTCCTTTAATTATGGAATCGTATCGTGCATATGGGGCAGATCCTTCTCCATTAAGTTGGTCTGAGTTGTATACATCACTTGATCGTGGTGTAGTTGATGGACAAGAAAATCCAATCTTCTTTATCGAAGATGCATCATTCCACGAAGTTCAAGATTATATGACCATTTCAAACCACAATAACTATGTAGCGATGACAACAGTAAATCCTGACTTCTATAATGGTTTACCAGAGGATATTCGTGCACTAGTTGATGAAACAGTAGAAGAGATGCAACCAAGAGTATTTGAGATGCAAGCTGAAATGAACGAAGCGCTTCTTGACTCCATTATTGAAAACACAGATAATCCTACAGAAGTAATTGAATTAACTGAAGCGGAGCGTGAAGAGTTCCGTGAGCTAGCATTGCCAGTTCGTGACTTCTTCCGTGATGAAGTAGTTGGTGACGAAGGTCGTGCGATGTTGGAATTGCTTGAAGAAGAAATTGCGGCACATCAATAACATGTAAAACGAAGGCTGTTGAGAGAGATCTCAACAGTCTTTTTGTAATGGTGAAATGGGTTAAAGTACAGATTGTAAAAGGTTGGAAAATAATCATTGACTGTATGAGTGTATAGGTGTACTATGTAATTAATACACTAATACATTGGAAAAAGGAGGAATTACCATGAATGCATGGGTTCATTTATTGAAAAAAGAATTAAGACTAGGGATGTCTGCTTTTCTTGTTCCTGTTCTGACGTTTTTATTGCTAACAGGTGTAGCAGCATACTTCGGATCACGTCATGGGTTTGCTTGGGAAGTCGTGTTTGGTGTCGCTTTATTTGCTACTGGTTTTCAAGTTTTTTACTTAGTCTATTATCTATTGCATAGTTTACATGCTGAAAAAAGAAAGATGCATCTCTGGCTTCACAGTACCATGCCGGCTTACGGTCTTCTTTTAGCGAAGGTAGCCGCAGGAATCATCTCGTTATTGGTGACGTTATTAATTACAGGGACAGTGCTCTGGATTTCTCTTTATCAAGCTGAACACATATCCGAACAGTTGCAAATGGTTAACGTAACAAATTTAGGGATATTTGGTGGAACGCATCTGCTACTAGCTGCAATAAGTTTTGCAGGCTTTACGATTTTTTATTGGATGGTTTATTTATTGTTTAACAGGTACTTAGGTTCTTTTTTAAGTCTACTAGCTACACTAGCGATATTTGTAATAGGGTCTAGTGCCTTAAGTGCATTTAAAAATACAGCTGTGTATGAATGGGTAACAACCTGGGGGGAAATTCACCTAACAGGCATTACAGAAAGCATTAACTTTGAAACGAGTCTAGAAGCAGGGACGGAAGTAACGACTCAAGTAGGAAATCTTAGCCTTTATTTTGGCTTTTATGTATTTGAGGCTATGATCGTCATTGCCTTATTTGTGACTGCTTGCTGGATGTTAGATCGAAAAGTAGAGGTGTAATGTATGACAGACATGTTCCAATCATCACAGCCTATATATAGTCAATTAGCTGATCGCATAAAAAAACAAATCTTACGCGGAGAATTAAAACCAGGTGATAAACTTCCTTCTGTTCGTGAGATGGGGATGCAAGCAAGTGTGAATCCGAATACGGTACAACGAACCTACCGAGAGTTAGAAGGGATGAGAATCGTGGAGACAAAGCGGGGGCAAGGAACGTTTGTTACGGAAAATGAAGAAAGCCTACTATTGATGAGAGAGAAGCTAAAAGAGGAGGAGATTTCAGAGTTTGTGAGAAGTATGCATGAATTGGGATACGCCGATGCGGAGATAGAAACGGGATTACAAGCTTACTTGAATAACAGTGGGGAGGTAGGAAAGGAATGATTCAACTTGAACAAGTCACTAAGAAGTTTATGAATAAAGCAGCGTTAAAAAATGTTGACATTGAACTTACAAAAGGGAAAATAATTGGTTTAGTAGGTGAAAATGGAAGCGGGAAATCGACAACATTAAAATTAATTGCGGGTTTAACAAAACCAACAAAGGGTACGATCACGATTAATGGGGTACAAGTGAGCAGGCTTGCTAACCAAGTTTCGTATCTTTCAGAACTTGACGAGTATTATCGTTTTTACAATGTTGGTCAGACGATTGATTTTTATGCGTCACAGTTTGCTGATTTTAACCATGAAAAAGCCGAGGAAATTCGAGCGTTTATGAATCTAGATCGATCAGCTAAACTGAAGCATCTATCAAAAGGAAATCGTGGACGGCTAAAAATGGTTTTAACCCTATCAAGGAATGTACCGGTTATTTTGATGGATGAACCTCTTTCAGGTCTTGATCCAATGGTGCGTGAATCCATCGTAAAAGGTCTCATTTCCTTCATTGACTTAGAACACCAAGTTGTCCTTATTACGACACATGAGATAAAAGAATTAGAGGCAATTCTTGATGAAGTTGTATTAATACAAGGAGGAAACATTCTTGGACATAAGAATGTAGAACAACTTAGACTCGAGGAGAATATGGGGATTGTTGAATGGATGACAAAGGTTTCAGGGTGAGCTCACGAGGTAGTGAGTTCTTTTTTTGTTGGTCTTCATTTGTGACTCATAATCTTGTAGACGAAATCCTATTGACAATATAGTAAGATAATGATAGGTTAGTTGAGTGCTTTAATATATTAGTGATTTAATACAGTAAAGGATTTGAGAGAGATGAATGCAGTTTTAATAGCAGTTCTTGTTATGTTAATTCTTAGTTTAGTACGCGTCCATGTAGTTATTGCACTGGCAATCGGAGCCATTACAGGAGGCTTACTAGCAGGTTTAGGGTTTGAACAAACAATAGACGTTTTCACTGGTGGATTAGGTGGCAGTGCAACCGTCGCTCTTAGCTATGCCCTACTTGGAGCATTCGCAGTTGCCATCGCACGAACAGGTTTACCTGATGTGATGGTAAAAGGAGTTATTTCTTTAGTGGGTAGGAAGGGAGATTCAAGAAGAAAAGCTCTTTCTAAAGCACTTATTTTCTTTTTACTTATCATTGTTTCTTGTTTTTCTCAAAATGTAGTTCCGATTCACATTGCGTTTATTCCTATTTTAATTCCGCCAATCTTAAAAATATTAAACGAGCTTGGAGTTGACCGTCGTGCAATTGCAACGATATTAACGTTTGGTTTAACAGCACCATATATTTTCTTGCCATACGGATTTGGTTTAATGTTTCATAATATTATTGCGGGAAACATGGAGGAAAATGGTTTAACGATAGCCCTTTCTGACATCCCTACAGCGATGGCATTGCCAACTTTAGGTCTTGTTGTTGGTCTGCTGATTGCATTGTTCATCACGTATCGAAAAAGTAGGCACTATGAAGATCGTAATATTGTAGGAGCACCTACTAATGAGCAAGTATACACACAGTGGTCTGTCATAGCAGCAATCATTGCGATTGTGGCAACATTGATTGTTCAGCAAACATCTGAATCCATGATTTTAGCTGCACTAGCTGGATTGATTGTTCTTCTTGCTAGTGGTTCACTTAAATGGAAAGAAGCAGACGGAGTTGTGACTGAAGGAATGAAGATGATGGCCTTTATCTCGTTTGTCATGCTTGCAGCTTCAGGATTTGCTGCAGTTATTCGAGAAACAGGTCACGTGGATTTACTTGTTACCCAAACAGCTAATATTGTAGGAGAAAGTCAAGCAGCAGCGGCCCTTCTCATGCTAGTGATCGGCTTGTTTATTACAATGGGAATTGGATCTTCATTTGCAACGATTCCGATTATTGCAACTTTGTTTGTTCCACTAGGCATGGCCGCAGGATTTTCACCACTGGCGATTATCGCCTTAATCGGAACAGCCGGAGCACTAGGGGACGCCGGAGCACCTGCCTCAGACAGTACACTTGGCCCAACAGCCGGACTAAACGCTGACGGCCAACACAACCACATCTGGGACACATGCGTACCAACATTCCTACACTTCAACATCCCGCTCTTTATCTTCGGCTGGATTGCAGCAATGGTTTTATAGAGTAAAAGAAAAAGGGCGGTTTTCCCTTTTTCTTTTACTCGAAGCGTTGAGCGAAGCCGTCGTAAATGTTTTAAGCCCTAAGGAGTGATCTTCTCCTTAGGGCGCACGACGAGCGGAGCCAACGCACACCATGTCCGCACAAATAAGGAAAAAGGGCGGTTTTCCCTTTTTCTTTTACTCGAAGCTACTAATTTAGTAGCTTCTTTTTCTATTAATAAACAACTATTTTCTCAAGAAATAAGGTTTTAGTATTTCATAAAAAAGAAAGCCAGATCAAACAAATCATAATAAAACAAAAATTTCATTTTATTAGAAAAAAATGAAACTTTTCACCTAGTTAACTCGTCTAATTAGTAGAGAAAAAAAGGCGGGGAAAAAAGTGAAGAAGAAGTCAATTGCGATCATTTTGATTTGTTTTTTTGTGACGGGGTGCCACAATGAAACGGTACAAGAAGAAGAAGTTTTGTCTATATACAATGAATTCCTAGCGAATGTTCAAGAACTTTTTGCTTATCATACTTATGACGAGAATGTGTATTATAACGAAAAATATCATTCGAAAGATGAGATTCGTTCCCTATTAGGTCAATATATGACGGAAGAGGGAATGGATCAATTGTTGAATGATCTTTATGTTCAAGAAAATGAGCGTTTCGTCTATCAAGAAGAGTTTCAATCTTATTTAAAGGGGAACGATCATGAAGGGTTCTCTTATTATGAGATCACTAAAAAAACGGTGTTTAATCCAGGCCTGCGTATGATGATGGGGGACGATCTCCATATATATGAATCAGACGGGAAGATTAGAATGGAAGCAGAACGAGTACCAGTTCAATTTTATTCAGAAGACAGTATGTATGGACAGAGCCAATTTGGAGAGTTAGGTTATCCCTCTGTTGATTACCTAACATTAGACATTTCGTTCGTAAAGGAAAAAGATCAGTATCGAATTAAACGTGTTGATGTAACATCATAGGTTTACAATACAAAAACACTAGAGACAATCATCTCTAGTGTTTTTGTGTTTATTTACTTATGCAACTCGATTTGGAGAAGATGGGTGTCCACGGCGTTTGCTCACTGTATGATAAATGCGTGAAGATAATAATGCAGCAAATATGGTCAATATAATATCTTTTACTGCTGGTGCAGCCATCCACGCCCATACAACTTGATAACTTACGGCTTCTAAGCCAGCTAAAAACTGAAAAGCAAAATACATATAATGAGTCCCGACAACATAGTTAATAATAAGGCCAACAAAACAAGCTACCATGAATGTAGAAATCGTTTTATTTCTGCTTTTTTCAATAATAAGACCCGTTACAAATGCCACGATAATAAAGGAAAGTAAAAAGCCAAACGTTGGACTAACAAATGTTCGTAAGCCTCCAGAAAATTGTGCGAACACAGGAAAGCCAACCAGACCAACTAGTAAATAAACTGTCATTGCTAATGATCCCATTCGACTTCCGAGAAGGGCACCAGCTAAAATAGCAAATAACGTTTGCATTGTTATCGGTACAGAACCAATGACTAAGAACGATGTTAAGTTGGCTCCAATGGCCATTAATGATGCAAACATTGCCACAAGAACAAGATCAATAGTACGAAACGTACGCTTTTGGACAGACATTTGTTCACCTCTTTTGTAAAGTAGTTAACAATAGCATAATAAGGAAAAACTCTATTGTCAACAATTTTAATAATTGAGTTAACAATGGATGGAGGTGTGCATTCCTAGTAGAAAAAGTCTATAATATATAAAGGTATGGAGTAGAAGGAGGTTTTTTTATGGTAGAACGTCCTGCAGGTTTTTGGGTTCGTGTTGGGGCGAGTATTCTTGACGTAATTGTTGTTTCAGGTACAATTTTTATTCTGGCAGCTTTGTTTGGGATAGGCGGAGATACAAGAGAGATTTTAGATGCAGTAGGGAACTTAGTGTATACGCTGCTTCTTCCTGTTTTATGGTTTGGGTATACAGTTGGAAAGCGTCTACTTGGAATTCGTATCGTTAAAATGGATGGAAGTGATGTTGGTTTTGGTACCATGTTGCTTCGTGTTGTTGTGGCTGGATTTGTTTATGCCATCACATTAATGATTGCCTATATTGTAAGTGTATTTATGGTTGCTTTCAGAAAAGACAAAAGAAGTATTCACGACATGATTGCCAAAACGTATGTTACGTATAACAAGCCTGATGAAGTCAACCCTTATCAGGAATCATAATAAAAAAGGTCTGATTCCATTATAAACGTAATGGATCAGACCTTTTGGCTTTTGAGTCAACCTCAACAACCATGTTTATTTCACAGATTCTTTTAATTGCTTACCTGCTTTGAATGCAGGTGTTTTTGTTGCGGCAATATCAATCTCTTCACCTGTTTGTGGGTTGCGTCCTTTTCTAGCCGCTCGTTCACGGACCTCAAAGTTACCAAAACCAATGAGTTGGACTGTTTCCCCTTTTGACAAAGATTCCTCAATTAATTCAAATACAGCGTTGACGGCACTACCAGCATCTTTTTTCGAAAGTTGCGTACGTTCAGCAACGGCTTGAACAAGTTCTGTTTTATTCATTTTCCTGTCATCTCCTCATTCATTTTAAATTCACCATGCATTCTGATACCATCATCTCCACTAATGAAAATAATATACATTTTTTTTGAAATAAAATACGTGAAAGTCATGATACGACAAGGTTTATTCTATTTCGTCAGCATGATTTTGCTTTTGTAAATAAAGACTTGCGTTTATTTCTCCTCCGATGACAAGAATGACACCCGTTAAGAAAAACCAGAGCATCAGAATAATGACCCCTCCGAGACTACCATATGTGGCAGTGAAATTGCCGAAGTTGCTAACATAGGTTGAAAATAATGCTGAAATGACTTGCCATCCCACTGTGGCTGTAACGGCTCCAATAATCACTTGCTTTGCTGTTAGTTTGACGTTTGGGGCTAGCGAGTACAAAAGCATCAACACAATGGTCATAAGCCCAATTCCGATAATCCAGCGTAATGAGTTCAGAATTTGAGCAGTTTCGTGTGGGAGAAAGAAATAATTTTCTAGTGCCTGTATAATCACATTCCCGAACACAGGCAAGAGAAGGGTGACAATAATGACAGCAATCATCCCAAATGTAAGCAAAATAGATAGCAGGCGAAGCTTTACAAAATTTCTTGTTTCTTCTATGTTGTAGGAGCGATTCACGGCACGGACTAATGCATTCACCCCGTTAGAGGCAGACCAAATTGTGGCTAATACCCCGAAGGAAAGAAGTCCTCCTTGTGGTTCGCTGATGACTTCTAATATCGTGGTAGAGAGTAGGTCGGCGAGATCCTCTGGTACATAATCATTAATAAATGAATAAATTGTATCAAGATCAAATTGGAAATAAGGGATTAGAGCTAGTAAAAAAATAAGCAATGGAAAAATAGAAAGCATAAAATAATACGCCAATGTTGCTGCCCAATCAGGTATCGGATCGGTTTTTAATTTATGCCAAAAAATACGATAAAACGATTGACTCTGCATTGCGTCCTCCTTTTTTGTTACAGTTTTTATACTATGTGTATCCCCCGCTTTCCGCTTCGTGAAACTCGTGTATAATAAGTGAGGCATAAATGAAAGAAAGGCTGTGATTCACATGATTTACCGGGCCAAAGAGCCGAAGTTTTTATGGATCCTTTTATTTGTATTAACAATTACCTATGCGTACGCGCTTGAATCAACTACGTTAACGTACGTAGCTTACGGAATTTCCTTTATCTTCTTTGCAGCGATGACGATGAGTTATCAAGTTGAAGTGCTAGAAGAGAAATTGATTCATGTTGTACAAGTATTTGGGTTTTCACTTTTAAAGCGGACGATCCCTGCTAGTACAATTGATAAGGTTACTGTTATTTATTTAAGAGAAAGAGCGATTATCCTTCTTACGTTCAAAAGAAAAATGAGAATGAAGCTACAGCGGTTCACGCCAGAAGGATTGGAATCTACATTAATCGAATTTGCTAATTCAAATAATATTGAAGTCATTAATAGAGATCCACTGAAAGAAAACAAACGCTCTAATTAATCAAGATTACGTTTTATCATTTTTTCAACAAGCTTGGAAGAAGGAGAAATATCGGCTTTTAGCACTTCTTCCATAAAGGATAGAGCATGTTCATTTGTTAGTTTGCTATTGGACGCGACACAATCTGACGGGATGTAAAGCTGATAGTCACGCATATAAGCATCGTTTGCCGTAAATTGTACACACATATTCCCAGCCACACCCGTAAGGATTAGTGTATTAATATTTAAATGATTGAGCAACAAATCCAAAGGAGTGGCAAAAAAACCAGAGTATTTAGGTTTTAAAACAAAATAATCTTCTGTGTCTGGTTTCATGATTTCAGCAATGGGTTTGCCTCTTACATTTTCTTCGAGGCAATGAGAGACAAGGTGTCTGAAATCAGATTGCCACTTTCCATAATTATCATTTACATAAATGATGGGCACGCCTTGATTTTTTAGGACATGCTTTAATTCAGCGATTTTTTTCGCGGATTCCAAGGCATGAGGTAGTAACTTGTAGCCGCTATTGAATTCTAGATCATTAATCATATCTATAATGAGTAATGCATAACGTGGTTCAGATGAGGTCATATAATCTAAACTCCTCCTACTAAAAGGTAATAAACGATTGTTCCTCTGCGAAAAATAGAAAAGAACCAATCGATAGGGAGAGAACGTACAACGCGCAACAAAAAGTTTGAATAATAAGAAAAAAAGGTGATTCGTTACAGTAGCTCGGTATGTTATGATAAACCAAAAGATTAGATAACATACGCTTATACATGCAGGAGGAATTAGAGATGAACGAAAAAGCTTTGGAAGTTTTACAAATCATTGAAGGAGACGGCCGTGTAACGATTCAAACACTGGCTAAAATGGTTGATTTAACAGAAGAAGAAGTAAAAAATATATTAAAGAAATTAGAAGATGAAAAAGTTATTTTGAGTTACTCAGCAGTTATTGATTGGAGCAAAGTAGAAACACAAGAAGGCGTGACAGCTGTCATTGATGTCAAAGTAACACCGCAGCGTGGAGTGGGGTTCGATGAAGTAGCTGAGCGTATTTATCGTTTTCCCGAAGTGAAAGCATTGTACTTAATGTCTGGTGCATATGACTTGTCTGTTGTGATTGAAGGGAACTCCATGTCTCAAATTGCGCGTTTTGTTTCTGAAAAACTTTCAACGATTGATACTGTCATTTCAACAACAACTCATTTTCAGCTAAAAAAATACAAACATGATGGGGTTGTCTTTGATCAAGGCGAAGAAGACCATCGAATTGTGGTGACGCCGTAATGTCTAATATTAAAACAAATTCACGACTTTCTCATCGTGTTCAAACGATAAAACCGTCAGGAATTAGGCGGTTCTTTGATTTGGCATCAAAAATGGACAATATTATCTCATTAGGTGTAGGTGAACCTGACTTTATTACACCATGGAACGTCCGTGAAGCAAGTATCTCATCCCTTGAGCGAGGATTTACGGCTTATTCGGCAAATGCGGGAATTATCGAGTTGAGAAGAGAAATTTCAGCTTATATGAGCAAGCGATTTTCTGTTCAATATGATCCCGAACAGGAAGTACTTGTAACGGTTGGAGCAAGTGAAGCCATTGACATTGGTATGCGCGCGATTCTTGATGAAGGCGACGAAGTAATTATAGTTGAACCAAGCTTTGTTTCCTATGTTCCGCTTGTACAAATGGCGGGCGGGGTCCCTGTTTCAGTTGGGACTAATAATCAAGATAATTTTAAAGTTTCAGCACAGCAAATAGAAGCGGCTATAACCGATCGGACGAAGGCTCTCATGTTATGCTTTCCGAATAACCCTACAGGGGCAACGATGAACCGAGAAGAGATGATAGAAATTGCTCAACTGGCAGAACGGCATGACCTTCTCGTGTTCTCAGATGAAATCTATGCAGAACTAAGTTACGACGAACAGCATGTAAGTTTTGCCTCGTTGCCTAATATGAAAGACCGGACGATTCTAATTTCAGGTTTCTCCAAATCTTTTGCTATGACCGGGTGGAGACTAGGCTTCGTATTGGCTCCTCCAGATTTGCTTGCAGCCATGCTAAAACTTCATCAATACAGTTTAATGTGTGCGCCAACGATGGCACAGTACGGAGCGTTAGAAGCATTACAGAGTGGAATGGATGACATCGAAAGAATGAAGCAATCTTATAAACAACGTCGTAATTATGTTGTAAAATCTTTTAAGGAAATAGGGTTGGACTGTCATATACCTGGTGGAGCTTTTTACGCGTTCCCTTCAATCGAAAAAACAGGTCTCTCCTCTGAGGAATTTGCTGAAAAGCTTTTATTAGAAGAAAGAGTCGCAGTTGTACCTGGCCATGTGTTTGGTAAGGGGGGAGAAGGTCATATTCGCTGTTCTTACGCGACTTCAATGGATAATTTAGAACAGTCAGTTGAGAGGATTCAGAGATTATTAAGCAGAGTGTTATAACCCACCTATAGAGCTAAATGGTGAGTGAACGGTCCTTCATAGAGCTAATGAAGGACAAAGCAGAGCAGAATCGTGAGTGAACGGTCCTTCATATTTTCAAAACGCATTGGTTAAAACCAATGCGTTTGTTAATTCTTAGAGAAATTTATTCCTTAAATAACCCCGTCATTTCGAAGCATCCCCTTTTACTGTGCTCTACAAAAAAATAGACAAGAGCTAAGCTCTTGCCTTAATTCGTAGGGGGAATACGATTGTAATAACCATTATGGACAGGGATATGAAATATATTCATATTTCATAAAAAAATGTTACGTTTGTTTTTACTAGGGAAAAAAGGTAAGATTTTCTCAAGATCTTAAATTTAAAAAGAGGTGCGCTAATTCATGTTAGAACGTATTCGAAAAGAGAACCCGCTTGTTCATTGTATGACCAATGTAGTCGTAACGAATTTTACCGCAAATGGTTTGTTGGCACTTGGAGCTTCGCCTGTCATGGCGTATGCGAAAGAAGAAGTAGCCGATTTGGCCAGCATAGCGGGAGCGTTATTACTAAATATAGGGACGCTTTCTCAAGATCAAGTGGATCAAATGATTGTAGCAGGACAAGCCGCCAACCGAGCTGGAGTACCTGTTATACTAGACCCTGTTGGAGCGGGAGCAACAGCCTTTCGGACTGAAAGTAGTATGAGAATCTTACGTGAAGTAAATATTACGGTGTTGAGAGGGAACGCTGGAGAAATTGCTTCTCTTGTTGGAGTGAAAGCCGAAGTCAAAGGTGTAGATGGGAATATGGAAGGCGATAAAGTTCAGTTAGCCATGCAAGCAGCCACACAATTTAAGTGCGTATGTGTCGTAACAGGTGAAGTCGATGTGGTAACGGACGGGACCCATGGTCGAATCATTCATAATGGCCATCCATGGATGACGAAAGTGGTAGGAACAGGGTGTCTTTTAGGTGGAGTGATTGCCTCCTTTGTGGCGATCAATGGTGACGATTTGATCGAGGCGATTACCGGTGCACTAACGTATTATGGCATTGCAGGAGAACAAGCCTATGAAGAAACGAGCGAGCTTGGAATTGGATCATATCAGCAAGTATTTGTAAATAAACTTCATCTCCTAGAAGATCAGGAAATAAAAGCATTGCAGCGAACAGAAACGTTTTAATAATAGAAAGAGGGACATATATGAGCGAGACATTTTCATTTAATAAATTACCAAACTTTTTGGTCAGTGCTTTGGAAAAACAAGGTGTAACCGAACCGACTGATATTCAAGCTAAAATGATTCCAGAAGCTCTTGAAGGCCAAAGCTTAATTGCCAGGTCGCAAACAGGAACGGGAAAGACATTGGCATTTTTACTACCGGCATTGGCAAAGGTGGAGAAAGAAAAGAAGGGACTTCAAGTTGTAGTTCTAGCGCCAACACAGGAGCTTGCTATGCAAGTTCATGAAGTAGCAAAGAGTTTAACGGAAGAAGAATCGATTGAGATAGGTTCCTTTATTGGGGGCGCCAATATTAAACGTCAAGTTGAAAAACTTAAGAAACAAAAGCCTCAACTCGCAATTGGTACGCCAGGAAGACTGTTAGAACTCATTGAAATGAAGAAATTAAAACTTCATGAAGTAAAAATTGTTGCCGTCGATGAAGCGGATCGTATGATGGCTGAGCGACCATCGTGGGAAGCAACAATGCAAATTGCCAAACGTGCGGGCAGAGAGACACAATTTTTATTCGTTTCTGCAACGATTCCAAAAGACTTTTCGGAACAAGTAGCGGACGCAGCGCCGTTTGTTGTGCAATTAGAAGCTGAAGGTGGATTGTTGCATACTGAAAATGTAGAACATCTTTACCTTCGAGTCGATACAAGAGACAAAATTGATACGGCTAGAAAATTAATTCATGCTGAAAACATTGAAAAAGGAATAGTGTTTGTTAACCAATTAGATAAGGTTGCAGAAACGGCAGAAAAGTTTTCCTACAAAGGCATTAAGGCATTAGCGTTATCTTCTGATCAAGGGAAACAAGAACGAGAACATGCTCTCCAGTCTTTCCGAAAGGGAGATACCCATATCTTAGTAGCAACCGACATTGCAGCACGAGGATTAGACGTTAATGATGTTACGCATATTATTCAAATAGACCCACCGGCTAGCCCTGATAGCTACCTGCACCGAGCAGGACGTACAGGAAGAATGGGCAAGAATGGAACGGTCATTACACTCATTGATCGACCAAATGAGTACAAATTAGAAAAGTACAAACGTGACTTAAAAATTCAGTTAGAGGAACGCTTCTTAGCAAGGGGCGCATTACAAACAAAATAGGGTTCAGTTCAGTGCGCTTGGGTGAGATTCCTAGCGCACTTTTTTATGCGGATGTTGCTGAATTCAGATATGGAATAAACTTTTCTCTTTTCCATGTTTCAAATAGTGGTTTTAAGGGAATGACAGTGTTATTGTGAAAGGTAAGAAACCATTTTTGCTTTCACGCTCTAGTTGTGTTAAAATTAAAAGGTTAAAAATTATCTAGGAGATGTATGTATATGTCAAATTATGAAGTAGGCAATATTGTTGAAGGAAAAGTTACAGGTATCAAACCATTTGGTGCTTTCGTAGCTCTTGATGAAAAAAAGCAAGGACTTGTTCATATTTCAGAAGTAGCGCACGGTTTCGTTAAGGATATTAATGATGTTCTTAAAGTTGGAGACGAAGTGAAAGTGAAAATCATGAATGTAGAAGAGGGGTCTGGAAAAATCTCACTTTCTATCCGTGCTACACAAGAAGCTCCTGAGCGTCCAGCTCGTCCGGCTAAGCCACGTCCACAAGGAAATGCGGGTGGTGCTCGTAAGCCACAAGTACAAAAACAACAGCAACAACAAGGTTTCAACACGTTAGAAGATAAGCTTAAAGAATGGTTAAAGCAATCTAACGAGATCCAAGCAGATTTAAACAAGCGCGCGAAGAAATAATATAGTGAGAAAAGGCATCCGATTGTTTCGGGTGCTTTTTTTTGGGGGGGAAATTAAAGAGGCTTTGATGCACCGCAACAAAAAAAAAATCTCAAACGGCGGCTCCGCACAGGGCTTCAGTGAAAGTAAAAAAGGGAAAGCGCACCTTTCTCTTAGAAAGAGCTAAGTCAAAAAGTTTGGCCCTGGCTCCGCACGCCGTACGCCTTTTAAGAAGGGCACTTAAAAGGCTAAAGAGATAACGGCGGCTCCGCACAGGGCTTCAGTGAAAGTAAAAAGGAAAGCGCACCTTTCTCTTAGAAAGAGCTAAGTCAAAAAGTTTGGCCCTGGCTCCGCACGCCGTACGCCTTTTAAGAAGGGCGCTTAAAAGGCTAAAGAGATAACGGCGGCTCCGCACAGGGCTTCAGTGAAAGTAAAAAAGGGAAAAAGCGTACCTTTCTCTTAGAAAGCGGAAAGTCAAAGAGTTTGGCCCTGGCTCCGCACGCCGTACGCCTTTTAAGAAGGGCGCTTAAAAGGCTAAAGAAATTACGGCGGCTCCGCACAGGGCTTCAGTGAAAGTAAAAAAGGGAAAAAGCGTACCTTTTTTACTTTCACTGAAAAGGGTCTGACTTTGAATAAAGTCAGACCCTTATCTATTAACGTTGTGTTTCTGGAACACGTTCTAGTTCCTCATCTGGTTTAAATAGAATGGAAATACAATATAGACCTGCTAAACCAACTAGGGCATAGATAACACGTGAGAAAGCTGCTGCCTGACCACCGAAAATGGCTGCTACAAGGTCGAAACGGAAGAACCCGATTAGTCCCCAGTTAATCGCACCAATAATCGCTAATACTAATGCTGTACGTTGAATACCGCTCACATTATTCACCTCCAGTAATGGTTATCGATGTCACAATTTCTAAATGAAATTGTCTTACACAACGCCATGTGTTGTGTCTCATCATATATAGTGAGGTAAAAACACGTATTTTATGCAAAACATCAAGTGCCAATCGTTTACAATTTCACCTGACTTGGTAATAATGAAAGAAGAAATTAAAGGAGGAGATATAATGGATCCATTTGTTTTTCATAACCCAACAAAATTAATTTTTGGTAAAGGCCAAAATGAATCATTAGTGAATGAGGTCAAAAATTTCGGCAACCATGTTCTTCTTGTTTACGGTGGCGGAAGTATCAAACAAAATGGTTTGTATGATTATGTTATAACTCAATTGAAAGAAGCTGACATAAAAATTACCGAATTAGCCGGTGTGGAACCGAATCCAAGGCTAACAACCGTAAGAAAAGGAATTGAACTTTGTCGCTCAAACGATATAGACTTAGTGTTAGCTGTCGGTGGTGGTAGCGTTATAGATGCCTCAAAAGCGATTGTAGTAGGAGCGAAATCTGAGGCAGATATTTGGGATATTATTAAGAAAAAAGCTCAACCGACAGATGCTTTGCCACTTGGAACGATATTAACACTAGCTGCAACTGGTTCTGAAATGAATGCAGGATCTGTTATTACTAATTGGGAAACAAATGAAAAATTAGGATGGGGTAGTCCGTTCTCTTTCCCTAAATTTTCTATACTAGACCCGAAAAATACCATCTCAGTTCCGGAAGATCAAACCGTCTATGGCATCGTCGATATGATGAGTCATGTTATTGAAGCGTATTTTCATAAAGCGGAAAATACCATTCTTCAAGATAAGATTATGGAGTCAATTTTGTTAACTGTAATGGAAACAGCTCCAAAATTACTTGAAGACCTGACAAATGAAGAACATCGTGAAACCATTCTTTATTGCGGAACCATGGCTTTAAATGGCATTACGCAAATGGGGCTACGAGGAGATTGGGCTACTCATAATATGGAGCATGCTGTATCAGCTGTTTATGATATTCCGCACGCTGGGGGTCTAGCTATTTTGTTCCCACATTGGTTACGTTATACGTTAGACGAAAAAATCAGTCGCCATGTCCAGCTGGCTACTCGTGTACTTGGAGTAGAGCCGACTGGAAAAACAGATGAGGACATTGCTCTTGAAGGAATAGAAAAACTTTCTGCTTTCTGGACATCACTAGGTGCACCTAATCGATTAGCCGATTACAAAATTGATGAGTCTCAAATCGATAAAATGGCGTCCCTTGCTTCAAATCGTGGGGCATTTGGAAACTTCAAACCACTTGAAAAAGAAGATGTTACAAAAATTTTGACCGCTGCTCTATAAAAAAGTTTGCTTTCGCTCGTAATATGAGCGAGAGCTAACTATGTTTATTGTTCAATTATGAACAAGCTAAGTTTTCTTACGTTAGATGCTTGATTCTTAGCCAAGCTTTAGATAAAGTGAAAGAGTATTGATATATGAGATGGAGGCTGACTAAATGGAAAAAGTTCGTTTCGACTATACAAAAGCATTAACGTTTTTTAATCAACATGAAGTGGATTACATGCAAGATGCTGTAACAGCAGCTCACAACGCCCTACATAATAAAACAGGTGCTGGAAGCGATTATTTAGGATGGATTGATCTTCCTAAAAATTATGACCGTGAAGAGTTTTCACGTATTCAAGCAGCTGCAGAAAAAATTCAAAATGATTCAGATGTTTTATTAGTAATTGGAATTGGTGGTTCGTACTTAGGTGCTCGTGCAGCAATCGAAGCGTTAAACCACTCTTTCTACAATAACTTATCAAAAGAAGAGCGCAAAACGCCACAAGTTTTCTTTGTTGGACAAAACATAAGCTCGACGTACGTTAAAGACTTATTAGCTCTAATTGAAGGAAAAGATGTTTCTGTTAATGTTATTTCAAAGTCAGGAACAACAACAGAACCAGCAATTGCGTTCCGTATTTTCCGTGACTACTTAGAGAAGAAATATGGAGTGGAAGAAGCTCGTAAACGTATTTATGCGACAACTGACCGTGCGAAAGGTGCGTTAAAAACGCTTGCTACGGAAGAAGGATATGAAACATTTGTTGTTCCAGATGATGTAGGAGGACGCTTCTCGGTGTTAACGGCTGTTGGTTTGCTTCCAATTGCGGTAAGTGGACTGGACATTGACGCAATGATGAAAGGGGCAGAAGCTGCAAGTGAAGACTTCTCTAACCCAAATCTAGCTGAGAATGAGTCGTACCAATATGCAGTTGTTCGTAATGCTCTTTATAATAAAGGGAAGACAATTGAACTTATGGTAAATTACGAGCCATCACTTCATTTCGTATCAGAATGGTGGAAGCAACTATTTGGCGAAAGTGAAGGAAAAGATGGCAAAGGAATCTATCCTGCATCTGTTGACTTCTCGACTGATCTTCATTCAATGGGACAATATGTCCAAGATGGCCGTCGTGATCTATTTGAGACGATCATTAACGTTGAGAAAGTTCGCGAGCATGTAACCATTGAAGAAGCTACTAGTGATTTAGATGGTCTTAACTATCTTGCAGGCCAAACGATGGACTTTGTAAACAAAAAAGCATTCCAAGGTACAATGCTTGCACATACGGATGGAGGCGTACCAAACTTAATTGTGAACGTTCCAGAATTAAACGAATATTATTTCGGTTACCTTGTATACTTCTTTGAAAAAGCAGTTGGAATTAGTGGTTACTTATTAGGAGTAAATCCATTCGACCAAGAAGGAGTAGAAGCATACAAGAAGAACATGTTCGCTCTTTTAGGTAAGCCAGGATTTGAAAAAGAAAAAGCAGAGCTTGAAGCTCGTTTAAAATAAGGAAAGAAACTGCTGAAGTTCAATCTTCAGCAGTTTTTTTTATAAACAAACGTTTAATTTAATCAAACATTTATTTAAAACAAACATTTGTTTAAAACAGATCTCTCTGGTCAAACTAACGGTAGAATAAGAACGTTTTGAAAGGGTGAGTATCTTGATAGCTCTTCAATCAACCGTTGAAGGAAAACAAATGAAGCTTAAGGAACTAGAAAATAAGTTAAAGCCTCTAGGATATGATGTTGGTGGTGGTTGGGAATATGACCACGGGTATTTTGACTATAAAATTGACGATGAGGAAGGGTACACATTTTTGCGTCTTCCTTTCCGAGCGCTAGATGGTGATTTGGAACAACGAGGCGTAACCGTGCAATTAGGAACACCTTTTTTACTAAATCATAAATATCAAGACGGACTAGATGATAACCCGGATGTATTTAATGGTCTATTTCGAATGGCGTATAACAGTGCTATTAACCAATTCCAAGAGCCGGTCGATAAAGACTCAAACGTCGACCAAAAATATATCCCTACAGCAAACAGTTTAATTGAAGAATTAGAACTTACGTTGCTTCAGGGAATGTGATCATAATCAGTTCATCGCTCGGTTGAAAAAGTAATGTTGAAGGCGGGTGAAGTACCATTTCCCCGCTTCTTACTAAACCGATGAGGTGTTTTCCATTTTGATAAGATGTAGTATACGTTTCTAGAAATGACTTTCCAACTAGCTCCTCATCAATGGGATGGACACCTATTAACCCCTTTTCGCTATATTCTAGTAACCTTTGTACAATCGAACTCGTTTGCTGATGAAGAAGGGTAGAGGTTAATACTGCCCCCGTTAAAGTAGTGGATTCCACACATTGGTCAGCGCCTGCTCGTTTGGCATTTTCTAATTGTTCCTTTGTAAGTACCTCAACCGTAGTATAAATATCTGGATTCAGTCCTTTAACAGCAAGAATGGTTAAAATGGATCTGGCATCAGCTGTAAATTCACTTCCTTGATGCTTGGCTGTAATCAAAACAGATCGAGCGAGAGCAATATTCGCTTGCTTCAAAACAGCATCTTCACTGCTGTTTCCTTTGACAAAATGAATGTGTTTCAGTGTTTTTGGTAGCTCTGGCAACGATTCATCAATTAGGACAATTCTGATCTGTGGCTGTCTTCGTTGAATATTTTCGATCGATTGTTTGGAACGCTCATTCCAACCAATGATAATAATATGATTCTCACCTATAAAAGAGATTGTTCCTTCTTTTGTAGACTGGTTTATAGAAATAGCCGCCCCTGCAAAAGACGTAACAAGAAGCGTCATAAAACCAACCCCAGCAAAAATCAATAAAATCGCGACGACTCGTGTTATCGTCGATTCCGGAACAAAATCACCATAACCTACCGTAGATACCGTAACCAACGCCCACCATATCCCCTCAAACCAAGTTGGAAACTTATTTGGTTCCAACAAATGGACAATTCCTCCTGCTATCAATCCAGAAAAAACAACAGCAAATAGAAGTTTCAATACAAGTGGGACATGACCAAGAAGGGTTCGAATAAAAAACCACTGTTGCATGATGCACGCTCCTCTTATTGAATAATTAGTTACAGTATAGCCAATGGCTTGCCGGGTCAATCGCTTGTCTGCTATGATTACGTTACATATTTTAATTTCTGGGAGAGAAAAGCATGTCAACGATTATTTTTGCCTTCTCAATCTTTTGTGGTTGGCTTATTTTTGATGTAGTGAAGCACAAGAAAGTAACGTTAGAAAGTGTTGTAAGCTCACTTGTTATTGCTGTAGTAGCCGGGGTTTTTTGGTGGCTATTGGATTTGGTTTTTTAATATATTTTAGCTTGTTTTTATGCTGAGAACCTTTTATAATGAAGAAGTATTTAATAGGGGGGCATTAGCTCAGCTGGGAGAGCGCTTCGCTGGCAGCGAAGAGGTCATCGGTTCGATCCCGTTATGCTCCATTGAATAAGGCAACTCATTTCTGTTTGGCTAAATAGAAATGGGTTGTTTTTTTGTTGAAGAGTTTCGGGATTGCGTAAGGTGCATGTGGACTCAGGTTCCTCTATTTGAAAAAATAGCCGGGATGTAGACTGTAAAAGGACAGAGGGTGCGCTATTGGGCCAAAAAAGAGAGGATTACACCAAGTTTTGAGAGAATAGGAGCAACTGAGTCCGCCTAGAGTAAAAAGGTCTGCGATTTGTGTAAATAAGGTCTTCTGTGTCCGCAGAGGCGAGGCAGGATAGGAAAAAAACACTAAGAGGACTCAGGTTCCTCTATTTGAAAAAATAGCCGGGATGTAGACTGTAA